>JANQKE010000144.1 GCA_028281265.1 Alphaproteobacteria bacterium
TTGTACTCGGTCAGCAGGTCGGCGTTCTGCAGGCGCAGGCTCTTCTCCAGCCGGCGGCTGTTGGCGTAGGTCTCGATCCCGATCGGGGCGATGCCGACCTCGCGGAACATGTCCCACAGCGCCAGGCCGTAGGCGAGCGGGAAGTGCAGTTCCCAGCCCTGCTCGCCGACATAGGAGATGCGGAAACCCTTCACCGGCACGCCGCGCAGGGTGAAGTCCCGGCTGGCCGCGAAGGGGAAGGTCTCCGGATCGAGGCCGGCCGGATCGTCGGCCAGCTTCTTCAGGCTCTCGCGCGCATTCGGTCCCCAGACGCCGATGCAGCCATAGTGATCGGTGCGGTCTTCGACGAAGACCGACCATTCCTTGTCCTGGGTCATGCGGCGCAGATAGGTCATGTCGCGGTGGCCGGCGTCCGCACCGTCGATGACGCGGAAGCGGTCCTCGGCCAGGCGCAGGACGGTAAGGTCCGCAAGCACGCCGCCCGCGTCGTCGAGGAAGTTGGTGTAGACGCCCTTGCCGACGGCTGTGTCGCCGGCGACCTTCGAGGAGGAGACGTACTCCATCAGCCGCTCCGCGTCGCGGCCCGAGACATCGTAGACCGCGAAGTGGGAGAGGTTGATCATCCCGACGTTCTCGGAGAGCTCCAGGTGCTCGGCGTTGGAGACCCGCCAGAAGTGTCTGGCGTCCCATTCGTTCAGGCGCTCCGGCACGCGGTTGGCATGCTTGGCCAGCAGCGTCTCCTCATTCGACGCATAGCCGTGTGCCCGCTCCCAGCCGGCGATCTCCATGAAATAGCCGCCCAGCTCCTTCTCCCGCAGATAGAAGGGGCTGCACCGCAGGTTCCGGCCCTTGGAGTAGGGCTCCCGGTTGTGGACGGGCGGATTGTAGATCTTGAACGCCGTCTCGTAGCAACGGTCGTAGATGAAGGGCTCGGTCTTCTGAATCGGATAGTAGCGGGCGTAGTCGATGCTGTGATGGTCGAACTCGGTCCGGCCGTCGGTCATCCAGTCCGCGATGAGCTTGCCCGTTCCCGGGCCGTCCTTAATCCATACGGACACGCCGTACCACAGGCCGCGCACATCCGGCGACTCGCCGATGGAGGGCCCGCCGTCGGCGGTCACCTGCAGCAGCCCGTTGAAGGAGTGCTTCTCGTTGTAGCCGAGCTCCCCGAGGATCGGGGTCAGCTCCATCGCGCGCTCCAGGGGCTCGATGACCTGCTCCATCTCGAGGTCGCGCTGGGAGGGGGAGAGGCGGGCCTCCTCCTTCTCCAGCAGGTCGCGCGGATGGACGAGGCGGGGTGCCTTCTCTTCGTAGTAGCCCCATTCGATCTGGCCGCCCTCGGTCGTCTTCGGGTCGCCGGTGTCGCGCAGATAGGCGGAGTTGCCCTGGTCGCGCAGCAGTGGATAGCCGATCTCCTTGCCGGTCCCCGCGAACTCGTTGAACGGCCCGAAAAAGGTGAGGGGATGGTCGACCGGCATGACCGGCAGGTCTTCGCCCGCCATGGCCGCGATCAGGCGGCCCCACAAACCGGCGCAGACCACGACATGGTTCGTCTCGATGGTGCCGCGGGTGGTGTGCACCCCCCTGATGCGGCCATTCTGGATATCGAGGCCGGTGCAAGGGGTGTTGGCCAGGGTCTCCAGCTTGCCGGTTTCCTCGGCGTCGCGGATCATCTCCCCGGCGACGACCTGGGAGCGCGGGATCACCAGACCGGCGTCCGGGTCCCACAGCCCGCCCTGGATGACGTCTTCCTCGATCAGCGGCATCAGCTCCTTCACCTTCTTCGCCGTGATCATCTCGACCCGGTTGCCGAAGGCGCGGCCGGAGCTGACCCGGCGCTCGAGCTCGCGCATCCGTTCGTCGTCGCCCTTGCGGGCGACCTCGATGCCGCCGATGCGCGCGTAGCGGCCGCGCTTTTCGAAGAAGTCGATGCTGTACCGGGTCGTGAAGATGGTCATCTGGTCGTGCATCGTGTTGAAACAGAAGTCCGAGGCATGACCGGTCGAGCCGATGTCGGTCGGGATGCCCGACTTGTCGATCCCGATGATGTTGTCCCAGCCCCGTTCGATCAGGTGATGGGCGACGG
>JANQKE010000148.1 GCA_028281265.1 Alphaproteobacteria bacterium
AATCTGATCATACGCCTGAAACTCACCAAACTGCTTGGTAATCGCCGCCGTCAGCGTCGTCTTACCATGGTCCACATGACCAATCGTTCCAATGTTCGCATGCGGCTTCGTCCGCTCAAACTTCGCCTTCGCCATTCTAATCGATCTCCGTTGAACAATAGCGAGGTTGTCGGGGGGTGACTGAGGTCCGACCGAGCCGAATTCAGGCGAGCTTCGCCTTGACTTCGTCGGCGATGGCCTGCGGCACCGGCTCGTAGTGGTCGAAGAACATGGTGTACTGTGCCCGGCCCTGGCTCATCGAGCGCAGGGTGTTGACATAGCCGAACATGTTCGCCAGCGGCACCATGGCGGTGACCACGCTGGCGTTGCCCCGGCTGTCCATGCCCTGCACCTGGCCGCGGCGGCTGTTCAAGTCGCCGATGACGTCGCCCATATAGTCCTCGGGCGTCACCACCTCGACCTTCATGACCGGCTCCAGCAGGATCGGCTTGGCCTTGGCCACGGCTTCCTTGTAGGCGGCCCGGGCGGCGATTTCGAACGCCATGACCGAGGAGTCGACGTCGTGATAGGCGCCGTCGATCAGCTTGACCTTGAAGTCCACCATCGGGAAGCCGGCGATCACGCCGGTATCCGAGGCCAGGAGGAGGCCCTTCTCGACGCCGGGGATGTATTCCTTGGGCACCGACCCGCCGATGATGGCACTCTCGAAATCGTAGCCCTCGCCGCGTTCGGCTGGCTCGAACACCAGCTTGATCCGGGCGAACTGACCCGAGCCGCCGGTCTGCTTCTTGTGCGTGTAGTCGACTTCGGACGTCGCCGAGATCGTCTCCCGGTAGGCCACCTGAGGGGCGCCGACATTGGCGTGGGCCTTGAACTCGCGCTTCATGCGGTCGACCAGGATCTCGAGATGGAGCTCGCCCATCCCCTTGATCACGGTCTGGCCGCTTTCGTGATCGACCGTCACCCGGAACGACGGGTCTTCCTGTGCCAGCCGGTTCAGCGCTGTCGACATCTTCTCCTGGTCGGACTTGGTCTTCGGCTCCACGGCGACCTCGATCACCGGGTCGGGGAACTCCATCCGCTCCAGGATGATCGGCTTGGACTGGTCACACAGGGTATCCCCCGTGGTGGTGTCCTTCAGGCCGACCAGGGCGACGATGTCGCCGGCATGGGCTTCCTTGATCTCTTCACGGCTGTTGGCGTGCATCAGCAGCATCCGGCCGACCCGCTCCTTCTTCTCCTTGACGGAGTTGAGGGTGTAGCTGCCGGCGGTCAGCGTACCGGAATAGATCCGGGTGAAGGTCAGCGAGCCGACGAACGGGTCGGTCATGATCTTGAACGCCAACGCGGAGAACGGGGCATCGTCCTCCGGCGGCCGGCTGTCGGGCTCATGCGCGTCGACCGTCACGCCGCGGACATTGCCGATGTCGATCGGGGACGGCATGTAGTCGATGACCGCGTCGAGCAGCGGCTGGACACCCTTGTTCTTGAACGCCGAGCCGCACAGTACGGGGACGAAGTTCAGCCCGATGGTGCCCTTGCGGATGCAGGCCTTCAGCGTCGCCTCGTCGGGTTCGTTGCCGTTGAGATAGGCTTCGACCGCGGCGTCATCGGCCTCGACGGCGGCTTCGACCAGCTTCTCGCGATACTCGGCCGCGCGATCGGCGAGGTCGGCGGGGATGTCGACCACGTCCCATTCGGCCCCGAGCTTCTCCCCCTTCCAGATCAGCGCCTTCATGATCACCAGGTCGACCACGCCGGCGAACTCGGCCTCCGACCCGATCGGAAGCTGGCAGACCAGGGGGGTCGCCCCGAGCCGGTCGGTGATCATGTCGACGCAGCGATAGAAGTCGGCGCCGATCCGGTCCATCTTGTTGACGAAACACATCCGCGGCACGTGGTACTTGTCGGCCTGCCGCCAGACGGTCTCGGACTGCGGCTCCACCCCGGCGACGGAGTCGAACACCGCGACCGCACCGTCGAGCACCCGCAGCGACCGCTCGACCTCGATGGTGAAGTCGACATGGCCCGGCGTGTCGATGATGTTGATCCGGTGATCCTTCCAGAAACAGGTCGTAGCCGCCGACGTGATGGTGATCCCCCGCTCCTGCTCCTGCTCCATCCAGTCCATGGTGGCCGCGCCGTCATGGACTTCGCCGATCTTGTGGGACCGCCCGGTATAGTAGAGGATCCGCTCGGTCGTCGTCGTCTTGCCGGCGTCGATATGCGCCATGATGCCGATGTTGCGGTAAAGCTCGATGGCGTGCGATCGGGCCATGATGGGGCTCGTCTGGCTGTGAGGATCGAATGGGTAAACGGTGACCGATCGTCAGGCCACCGCCGCGGTTACCAGCGGTAGTGAGAGAACGCCTTGTTCGCTTCAGCCATGCGGTGGGTGTCTTCCCGCTTCTTGACCGCCGCGCCCCGGTTCTGCGCGGCGTCGAGCAGTTCGGCCGACAGCCGGTCGGTCATGGTCTTCTCCGACCGCTTGCGGGCGGCCGCGACCAGCCAGCGGATGGCCAGTGCCTGAGCGCGTTCGGTCCGCACCTCGACCGGCACCTGATAGGTGGCGCCGCCGACCCGGCGGGAGCGCACCTCGACCTGCGGGCGGACATTGTTGAGCGCGTCATGGAACAAGGCGATCGGATCGGCCTTGGCCCGGTTTTCCACCCGGTCAAGGGCGCCGTAGACGATGCTCTCGGCGGTCGACTTCTTCCCATCGTACATGATCGAGTTCATGAACTTGGTCAGAACGATGTCGCCGAACTTCGGATCCGGCAGGACTTCGCGCTTTTCGGCGCGGTGACGACGAGACATGGCAGAGTTCTCCCGCTCCTACTTGGGCCGCTTGACGCCGTATTTGGACCGGCGCTGCTTCCGGTCCTTGACGCCTTGCGTATCCAAGGTGCCGCGGATGGTGTGATAGCGCACACCCGGCAGGTCCTTCACGCGGCCGCCGCGGATCAGCACGACCGAGTGTTCCTGCAGGTTGTGCCCCTCACCGGGAATATAGCTGGTGACTTCGAACCCGTTGGTCAGGCGTACGCGGGCCACCTTCCGAAGCGCGGAGTTCGGCTTCTTCGGCGTGGTGGTGTAAACGCGGGTGCACACGCCGCGCTTCTGCGGGCAGGCCTCAAGGGCCGGCACTTTGTTGCGCGCAGCTTCCGGCTTGCGCGACTTACGGATCAACTGGTTGATCGTTGGCATTGTCGCCTTTCAGAAATCTCTCAACAGGTTAACGTCCGACGGGGCAGCCTGCCCGCGCCGCGGTATCGTAGACCCCCTGCCGCGCACCGGGCCGGGCGTCCTGGCATCAACACGAACCAAAACCCCCGCGAACGGCCGCCACGGGCCGCGTCGCCGGGCCGATGACATGTCGCGGGGAGCCTGCTCGCCTTGGGCTCGGCACCTGTCTCACCAGGGGAGAGAACGGCACCGGACTGGACGACCTTCGGGGGCGAACGCCGCCGACGGACGATCCTCATGCACCATCAACGCCGAGTGCGACCCGTCCGCCATCCAAAGGTGGCGGCTATATACGGGCGGGCCGACGGAGGGTCAAGCGACTGTCAAGGCCCGGCACCCGTGTTCTGGACACATGCCGTGCGCCGTTACCCGCGGGACGGCTACTCGGCCGCCTTGTCCGGGGTCAGTACCCAGTCCGGGCGGACGAAGTGGCACGTGTAGCCCCAAGGGTAGCGCTCCAGATAGTCCTGGTGCTCGGGCTCGGCCTCCCAGAACGGCCCGGCCGGGGCCAGCTCCGTCACCACCGCGCCGGGCCAGCGGCCCGATGCCGCGACGGCTGCGATCACCACCTCGGCGGATTGCTTCTGCGTCTCATCGAGATAGAAGACAGCCGAACGATACTGGCTGCCGCGGTCGTTTCCCTGGCGGTCGGCGGTGGTCGGGTCGTGGATCTGGAAGAAGAACGCCAACAGCCGCCGGTAGCTGACCCTGTCGGGGTCGAAGGTGATCTCGATCGCTTCGGCATGGCCGGTCTTGCCGGTCTTCACGCTGTCATAGGTGGCATGGCCGGTGCTGCCGCCGGTGTAGCCGACCCTGGTCGACAGCACCCCGGGCAGTTTCCGGATCAGATCCTGCATGCCCCAGAAGCATCCGCCGGCGAGCAGCGCCGTTTCGGCTTGGGCCATCACGCATCCTCCGTTTCGAACAGGGGGCGATAGGCCCCGTACCCCTCGGTCGCCAGATCGGCCAGCGGGATGAAGCGCAGCGACGCGGAGTTGATGCAGTAGCGTAGCCCGTCCGGGCCGGGACCGTCCGGGAAGACATGGCCGAGATGGCTGTCCGCGCCGGCCGAGCGGACTTCGATGCGGACCATGCCGTGGCTGCTGTCGGTGCGTTCGACGATCCGCCGGGGCTCCACCGGCTGGGTGAAGCTGGGCCAGCCGCTGCCGCTGTCGTATTTGTGGACGGAGGCGAACAACGGCTCCCCGCTGACCACGTCGACATAGAGACCGGACCGCTTGTCGTCCCAGTAGGCGTTGCGGAAGGGGGCTTCGGTGGCGTCCCGCTGGGTGACCTCGAACTGCAGTGGGTCGAGCTTGGCGACCGCATCAGCGGTCTTGCCGTAGTCCGGATCGGTCATCGGCTGGGGGTCCTCGCATGGCCGGGGCAAGGGCGGCCGAGCTTGGGCACCGGGCGCCGTCTGCAGCCATATAGGTTCGCCGCCCGGCCATGGCAGCCCCGGTCACCGCACCGTGACGCGAGATCCCGGCCGGCCCCGGTCATCCGTCGAGCCGGTCGTCCAGCGCCTTGCGGATCCGGCGCAGCCCGACGACGATCAGGACGATCAGCACCGGCATGACGAAGCCGGTGGCGATCTTGGGGTCCACCGGCAGGACGCCGACGCTGTCCAGCGCCTCCAGCAGGTATCTGACCAAGCCGGTGAGATAGTAGCTGATCGCGACGACCGACAGGCCTTCGACCGCCTGCTGCAGACGTAGCTGCATGGTTGCGCGGCGGTCCATGCTCTGCAGCAGCGAGCGGTTCTGCTTCTCCAGCGCGATGTCGACCCGGGTGCGCAACAGGTCGCCGGCCCGGCTCACCCGTTCCCCCAGCTCTTCGATGCGGCGGTTGGCGGTCTCGCAGGTGTCCATGGCCGGGGCCAGACGCCGCAGCAGATAGGGCCCGAAGCGCTGGAAGCCGTCTTCCCGCGCCTCCCGCAGATCCTCCAGCCGCTGCCGGACCAGGGCGTAATAGGCCCGCGCCGCCCCGAAGCGATAGGCGACCTCCGCCCGCAGCGTTTCCAACTCGCCCGCGAGTTTCGTCAGGTCGGTCAGGCTGGCTTCGTCGTCGCGCTCCTCCTCCCGCTGCCTGGACAGGTTGTCCAGCAACGCTCCCAGTTCCCGGTCGATCGCGTCGATCTTGGGCCAGGCCCGGCGGGCGACCGGAAACGCCAGCAGCGCCATCAGCCGGTAGGTCTCGATGTCCAGCAGACGCCGCACCAAACGGCCGCGCCGCGGGTCCGGCAAGCCCTCGTCGCGGACCTCGAAGAGGACTTCCCCGGTCGGCTCGGCCCGGAACCCGGACCAGGCGATCGCCATACCGTCGTTGATGTTGGACATCGCGACGCTATCGCCGCTGGCGTCCGGGGTCGGACGATCGCTGCCATCACCTGCCGGACGGCAGCGCACCAAGGCCAGGACGAGCCATTGCCCCGGCAGACGGTCCGCCCATTCCTTGGGCAGCGGATCGAACACATGCTCGGGGCGCGCGGCGGACGCCCGGCGGACCAGGGAGTACCGGCTGAACTCCGTATGCCGTTCCCAGGACAGGGACCAGTCGGCCGTATCCAGCGTGGCCTGGCGCTGCTCCGCGCCCGGGGGCTGCAGGCGGTGCATCGCGGCCAGTTCGGCCAGAAGCGCGCGCTCGACCGTCTGGCTGCCGCCGACACTGGCGATCAGCGCCACGTCACGGTTGGCGGGGACGGGCGGAGCGTGGCGGGCCTGAGCCTCCGCCAGGACAGCCCCACGGTCGGGGTGATAGCTGGCCGCCGAAGCGGCTGCGGCCGAGGGGATCGTCGTCATGGCCGCAGAAGATAGGCCGAATCGGCCGATGCGACAGGGCGCCAATCGTCCGACCCGGTCGGCGTTCGGTACCGCTGGAGAGCCCCCCTCCCCGCAGCGGACGGGGTCAAACGAACCGTCGGCGCGGTGACGGCCGTCACAGGCGCCTCCGGTCACGTGCGGCAGTCTCGGCCGTGTCCGGACGGGCTGCGCACCTCCCACTGGTCCGCGTTCCCGGTGCGCCGGTCGGTCCGGGCGGCGGGGGGCTGCGGCTCCCCGCCTGACCTTGGGCGCGCCGGGGAGCGATCACCGGCGCGCCTCTTCTTGCCTGTTCGGCACGATCGGTCGATGGTTGCGGCCCGTGATTCCCGCAACGTGCCGACCCTGTCATGCGCCATGCCGCCGAGCCATTCCTGCCGCAGGAGATCATCCGCCGGAAGCGTGACGGCGGTGCCCTGACGCCCGAACAGATCGCCCGCTTCGTCCAAGGGATCGCCGACGAGACGGTGACCGAAGGTCAGGCCGCGGCCTTCGCCATGGCGGTGTTCTTTCGCCCCCTGCCGCCGGACGAACGTATCGCCCTGACCGGAGCGATGATGCGGTCGGGCACGGTGCTCGACTGGACGTCCCTGGGGCTCGACGGGCCCGCCCTCGACAAGCATTCCTCCGGCGGGGTCGGGGACAAGGTCAGCCTGCTGCTCGGCCCGCTGGTGGCGGCCTGTGGCGGCTATGTGCCGATGATCTCCGGCCGTGGACTGGGACATACCGGCGGCACGCTCGACAAGTTCGACGCGATCCCGGGCTATGCCAGCCAACCCGATCTCGACACGCTGATCCGGGTGGTGCGGGAGGTCGGGTGCGCGATCGTCGGCGCGACCCGGGCCATCGCCCCGGCGGACCGGCGCCTGTACGGCATCCGCGACGTCACCGGGACGGTGGAAAGCCTGGATCTGATCACCGCCTCGATCCTGTCCAAGAAGCTCGCCGCCGGGGTGCGATCGCTGGTCCTGGATGTGAAAGTCGGCAACGGCGCCTTCGCCGACACGCCGGACGCCGCCCGGGCCCTGGCCCGGAGCCTCGTCACCGTGGGCAACGGCGCCGGGATGGCGACACGCGCGCTGATGACCGACATGAACCAGGTGCTGGGCCACGCGGCCGGGAACGCCGTCGAGGTCGCGGAGGCCGCGGCGATCCTGACCGGGACCCCGCCCGACCCGCGGCTGTGGACCGTCACCGAAGCCCTGGCGTCGGATCTCCTGCTGATGGGGGGGCTGGCCGAGGATGCCGAGACCGCCGAGGGCCGGATCGCCGAGGCGCTGTCGAGCGGCCGGGCGGCGGAGGTGTTCGGCCGGATGGTCGCCGATCTGGGCGGGCCGACCGACTTCATCGACCGTCCGGCCGACTATCTGCCGGCTGCCCCGGTCGTCCGGGCGGTGGAGATCGACCGGCCCGGGATCGTGAGCGGGATGGACACCCGGGCCATCGGTCTGGCGGTGATCGAGCTTGGCGGCGGCCGGCGCAACCCGACCGATCGGATCGACCACAGCGTCGGCTTCGTTCAGATCGCCGGCGACGGGCAGCGGGTCGGCCCCGATGACCGGCCGCTGGCGCTGGTCCATGCCGCCGATGAGGCCGCCGCCGATCGGGCCGCCGACCGGCTGCGCGCGGCCATGCGGATCGGCGACCGGCCCCCGGAACCGAGGCCCCTCATCATAGACCGGTTCTGACGGGCGGCCTGCGCCAGAAACGGCACAGGTTGCTCTAACGTCCTAGAATAGACTATTTTCTGTCTTCAGTGAGTCACTCAGAAATGCGGAAAGATAATCTAGAGCATCCTGCGTCCTAACGGACGCAGGATGCTCTAAATCTTTGAAATAGATCAACTTATCTGCGTTCAGATGAGTCCATCTGAACGCAGGTTG
>JANQKE010000053.1 GCA_028281265.1 Alphaproteobacteria bacterium
CGGCATTGGGGAACTCCTTGATCGCTGGTAACTCGTTCTCACAAAACAAGTTTCTCAGTTCTCAAGCCCCAATGCACCTAATCCTTTGAGATTTCCAGGTTAGCGGAAGCATGCGCTCGGCCGTACAGGTATCGTTGGTGAGTCCTGCACGCTCATAGGGCTGATGCGCACCGCGATGGGCATAGAGCATCGGTTCGCCGGCCGGGGACGGCGCCAGCCAGGACGCGTTGTCAAGGTAGAGCCCCAGACCGATAGCGAGGATAAGCCCCAGAAATACGCGGAGGACCTTCATTCCTGCTTCTCGGTGGATCGATTCGTGATGGATGTACGAGTGCAGAAGCGCCGGCGATAAGGGTGAGACGATGGTCCGCCGCCGTGCTCCTGCCTCACTCCTGCCAACCGAGCTGCGAGAACCCGATCAGATTGCCGGCCGGATCGATCATCTGGGAGATCGTCAGGCCCAGCCCGAACAGGAAACCGGCGCCCAGGACAACAGGGGCCGTGGGCATGATGGGGGACCCCCCGCGCTCAGGCCAGAAGGCGGCGGTCACGTAGACGGTGACCCCGGCCACCGCCATGAAGATGCCCGCCGCCGCGGATCCGGCTGTCCGGACCTCGGATGGCTGGGTCGCGTGACGACCGCGTTGCGGCCACACCACCGCATACGCTATCAGACCGGAAAGGTGGCCCGCCGCAGGCGGTGCCGCCTTTCTGTGTGTTTGGACCCCCCTTGTCCGCGGGGGCCGGGCCCGCCTCGGGCTCCGTCCCGGGCCCGGCTCGCCGCCGGCGCCGCGTCCGGTGGTCCCAGAGCCTGGGGAGATCCCATCCATGCGCATCGAAGAGGATGTGAAGCTCGATTTCTCCGACGTGCTGATCCGGCCCAAGCGCTCGACGCTGAAGAGCCGGCAGGAAGTCATGCTGGAGCGGCCCTACCGGCTGCGCCACACCGGCCGCGAATGGTCGGGCGTGCCGATCATCGCCGCGAACATGGACACCGTCGGCACCTTCGCCATGGCCCGGGCCCTGGCCGGGCACGGTCTGGCGACGGCGCTGCACAAGCATTACAGCCTCGACCAGCTCGCCGGCTATTACGAAGGCCTGTCGGCGCAGGACCATGACCATGTCTTCTACACGCTGGGCATCACCGAGGCGGACCGGGAGAAGTGGGCGGCGCTGAACGCCCGCCTGGCCCCCGAGCATCGGCCGGTCCAGGTCTGCATCGACGTCGCCAACGGCTACACCGAGCAGTTCGCCGACTTCGTCAAGCGGTTCCGCGACGACAACCCCGACAGCGTGATCATGGCCGGCAACGTCGTCACCGGGGAGATGGTCGAGGAGCACGTCCTCAACGGCGCGGACATCGTCAAGGTCGGCATCGGCTCGGGCTCGGTGTGCACGACCCGCAAGCTGACCGGGGTCGGCTATCCCCAGCTTTCGGCCGTGATCGAATGCGCCGATGCGGCCCACGGCCTGAAGGGGCTCGTCTGCTCGGACGGCGGTTGCACCGAGCCCGGCGACATCGTCAAGGCCTTCGCCGGGGGGGCGGATTTCGTCATGCTCGGCGGCATGTTCGCCGGCCATGACCAGTGCGAGGGGGAGGTCGCCTACCCCGATCTGTCCGACGAGCAGCGCCGGCTGGTCGAACAGCACGGTCCCGGCAGCGACACCGCCAAGGCGGTCATCAGCCACACGCGCAAGGTGATGCAGTTCTACGGCATGTCCTCGGATACGGCGATGCACAAGCATGCCGGCGGCGTCAGCCGCTACCGGGCGTCGGAAGGCAAGACCGTCCAGGTGCCCTATCGCGGCGACGCCCACGACACGGTGCTGGAGATCATGGGCGGGCTGCGCTCGGCCTGCACCTATGTCGGCGCGGTCCGGCTGAAGGAGCTGTCCAAGCGGGCGACCTTCCTGCGCGTCAACCAGCAGCGCAACCTGGTGTTCGGCCCGGAGTGACCGGGCAGGACCGTATCCCCCGCTTTCCGCCCTCCGCTGCCCCTTGAAAGCAGTCTGATTTCGAGAATCTCCCTTTATTCGGGTTGGAGAACGGGATAGCCTCTCTTCATAGCATAATAATCTGCTCACGGAGGGGTATATGAACCGGCATGAGGTAGGGGCAGGCGCGGGTGGCGATGCGCCGCCGGTGGACTGCGATACGGATCCGGTCGGCTCGCTGGTCGCCATGTTCGTGGACATGGTCCAGCTGGGCCGTATCCAGGCCGGACAGTGTCCGGCCCTGCGCCCGGTGTTCCTGAAGCCCCACGGGGTGGTACACGGTACGTTCCGGATCCGATCCGGCGGCCTGTCCGACACGCACCGCATCGGTCTGTTCGCCGGCACGGAGTACCCGGCCTGGGTGCGGTTCTCCTCGGACACGCTGCCGACGATCTCCGACTACCGGACCACGCTGGGTATCGGCATCAAGCTGTTCGGCGTGCCGGGGCCGAAACTGGTCGGCGATCCGGATGCCCGCACCTTCGATTTCATCTTGCAGAACTTCGATGTGTTCTTCGTCGATACGGCCAAGGACATGTGCGAGTTCACCAGGGCCGGTGTGGTCGAGGGGGATTACGATCCCTATCTGGAAGCCCACCCGAAAACCGCCCGGTTGCTGAAAGAGATGGCCAAGCCGGTGGCCAGCGTGCTGGACACGGCCTATTGGTCCGGCCTGCCGTTCAGTTTCGGCCCCGGGCAACACGTCAAGTACAAGCTGGAGCCGGAGAGCGAGGCCCCGCCCCCGTCCGGGCCCCCGGCCGACCCGACCTACCTGGCGCGCGATCTCGAAGACCGGCTCAAGGCCGGGCCGCAACGGTTCCGGTTCCTGGTGCAACTGCGCACCGACCCCGTCACGGAGCCGCTCGACGAGGCCACCGTGCGCTGGTCGAGCCCGTTCACCCATGTCGCCGATCTCGACCTGCCCCAGCAGGACATCACCGTCCGCGGCCAGCCCGACTATGGCGAGAACCTGGCCTACAACATCTGGCGGGTGACCGCGGATCACCGGCCACAGGGGTCGATCGCCGATGCCCGCAAGGTGGTGTACGCCGCCTCTGCCGATCAGCGCCGCACCTTCAACGGCATCCCGCTGGGCGAGCCGTTCGAGCCGCAGCCCGAGGTGGCCGACGAGCCCTGTGCGGACACCGTGATCGTGCACGCCAAGATCCATCCCGGGATCGGCGTCGCCCGGATCGGCGACAGCCCGACCGAATTCTTCCTCGCACCGGAGGTGACCACACCGCCGCCGGCCACCGTGGATCAGATCCGGCCGTCGGCCACTGCAAAGTCGCCGGCTACCGTGGATCGGATCCAGCCGCCGGCAGCGGACGATGCCGGACATCTCAAACGCGAAGCGGCCCGGTTCCGGATCTACGGCTACAACGCGGCGGGCGAGGTCGTCCGAGAGTTGACCGCCCAGAATGCGGACATCGTCTGGACCGCCCATCTGGCGAACAAGAAGGCCTCCTGGTACCAGTTCCAATTCGCGCTCGACATTCCGGAAGCGGCCGGGGCGTCCTTCGTCCGCCGCAACAAGGAGATCAAAGGCCCGGGCCGGGCGGCGTTGGAGATCGACCCCGGACCGCGCAGCATCACCGGCGCCAACCAGTCCGGTGAGGACGATTATCGTTTCGATACCGGAACTTTTGACGGCGTTACGGTACCGCTGGGCGAGATCCGTACCGACGACGCCGGCCGGCTGATCGTGCTGGGCGGCACCGGCGACAGCGCCTCGCCGTCGGGCGCACCGGTCTTCGTCCCGTCCGACCCGGAGAGCTTCAACAACGCCAACGACTGGTACGACGACATCTCCGACGGGCCGGTGACCGCGACGGTGAGCATCGACGGGCGGCCGGTACCGGTCGACCCGGCCTGGGTGGTCGTCGCACCGCCGAACTACGCCCCCGACGTCGTCGGTTGGCGGACGCTGTACGATCTGCTGACCGATGCCTACGTCTCCGCCGGCATGCTGCCGATGCCGGCGACCGTATCGTTCACCAAGGACATCCTGCCGGTGCTGCACCGGATGACCGGGCTGCAATGGGTCAATGCCGGCTTTGCGGCCTTTTTCGGCGCCGGCGGTCCGATAGATTTCAGCGATCCCGCATTGCTGGCCAAGCTCTCCGCCACGCCGACAGGGGATGGCGACCCCTGGCAGGAACTGCGCCGCACCTTGCTCAACACCTACCGGGCCCAGGATCTGAAGGCCGCCGCGCCGGGGCTGTGGCCGTGGATCTACGGCGATGCGTTCGGCTCCTTCCCGGAGGACGAACCCAACACCTTCCTGGCGCTGCCTTCGGTGCAGGCGGTGCTGATGCGGCGCTGGGCCGATGGCGATTTCGTCGACGACTGGGAGCCGAACACCGAACCGCCGC
>JANQKE010000079.1 GCA_028281265.1 Alphaproteobacteria bacterium
CTCGGCAAACGTCTCGTCAAGGGCGGCGGGTCGGCTCATCACGGGCTCCCAGAAAATCAGGCCAGCCCATAGAATCAGCCCCAACGCAATTGCGAAAGCGCGTTAACCCAAGTTCCGAGCCCTGGGACGGGGGCGCTTCGTCTTGACCCGGCCCGGTCCCGGGTGCCAAAGTAGACGAACCGTTGCGTCTACTTTGGAAAGAGAGGGCATGCAGTCGCCCGCATGCGCCCGGCCGCCGCGCCGCTCGGCCGGCAAGCAGGCGGCCATCCTCGCCGCGGCGGCCGAGCTTGCCGGCCGGCACGGCTATGCCGCCGTCTCGATCGAAGCCGTCGCCGCAAAGGCCGGTGTGGCCAAGCAGACCATCTACCGGTGGTGGCCGACCAAGCCGGCTCTGTTCGTCGACGTCTATACCGGCCTGATCGACCGGGCGGCGCTGACCGGTGCGGGTCCGGACGCCGGCACCCGCCTGACCGGTCTGCTCCGGGAGCTGTTCCGCCTCTACCGCACGACGCCGGCGGCGCGCGTTCTGGCCGGCCTGATCGGCGCGGCCGCCGCCGATCCGGCAGCGCGGGCGGCCGTGCGGTCCGGGCTCGTGCTCGGCCGCGCGGACATCGTCGCCGTCGCGGTTGCCCCGGCCGGCCGGGGCCTGGGCGACCCCGATCCCGACACCGTCACCGGGGTCGCCGTCGCGCTGGTCTGGCAGCAGGCGATCCTCGACCCCGACGGCTTCACCGATGCCCGGGCCGGGACGATCGCCGCCCAGGCGCTCGCCGCCGGCGCCTGCCCGACCGATCCGGGGTCCCCATGACCGACGGCATCGCTTTCGGCGGCTATCGGCCCGGTGCCCTGGCGGCGCTGATCGGTCTGCACATGGCGTACTACGCCCCGCAATGGGGATTCGGCGCGGCGTTCGAAGCCAAGCTCGCCGGCGATATGGGCTCGTTCGCCGCCCGCCTCGACCCGTCGCGGGACCTGTTCCTGACCGCCTGGGGCCCCGACGGCCGGCTATGGGGGTCGATCACGATCGACGGCATCGATGGCCACGACGCGGCCGGGTCCCATCTGCGCTGGTACATCGTCGCCGACGCCGCCCGCGGCCGCGGGCTCGGGGCAGCCCTGATGGCCCGGGCCATGGCGTTCGTCGACGGGTGCGGCTACCGGCGCTGTACCCTGACGACGTTCGCCGGCCTGGACGCCGCCCGGGCGCTGTACGAACGGCACGGCTTCGCCCTGGTGGCGGAGGAGACGGCCGACCCCTGGTCCGGCACCGTCGGGCTGCAGCGTTTCGACCGGGTGCGACCGCCGGACGCGGCATAGGAGACACCGGGCCCTGCGGCCGCCTGTCGGCTTGGCGGGCAAGGGCGGCGGGCTAGATCAATCCCACGCTCAGATGGCCTCATCTGAGCGCCGGTCAGGTGATCTCCTTCAAAGAGCGAGATCGCCCTGTGCTGTGAGGGGCTCCCTCGAAAAACACGCTCGATTCTAAGACGTTGGAACCCCCTGTCCGTGCCGTTTCCGGCATCGGCAGCGCTCGCCCGTGCTCCGTGATGACGCTCGATCTGCCTCTCCCCTCCGCCCTCGATCCGGCGATCCCGGCCGATCTCGCCGACCGCATCGAGCCGCTGTCCCCCGGCACCCCCCGGCCCGACGGGGCGTTCGTGCTGTACTGGATGCGCACGGCCGCCCGCGCGCACGAGAACCCCGCGCTCGATACGGCCATCCGGGTCGGCAACCGGCTGGGACGGTCGGTGCTGGTCTACCATGCCCTGTCGGAGCGCTATCCGTACGCCGCCGACCGGCACCACACCTTCATCCTCGAAGGCGCCCGCGACGTGCAGGCGGACTGTGCCGCCCGCGGCATCGCCTACGCCTTTCACCTGGAGCGGCCCGGTCAGCGCGGTCCGGTGCTCAAGGCGCTGGCCGCCCGGGCGGCCCTGGTGGTCACCGAGGACATGCCGTGGACGCCGATGCGCCGCTGGGCTCGGGCGGTGGCGGCGGCCTCCTCGACGCCGGTCTGGGCGGTCGACACGGCGTGCGTGCTGCCGATGCGGCTTGTGGGCAAGGCCTTCACCCGGGCCTTTGCCTTCCGCAAGGCGACGGAAAAGGCGCGTGCCTCCTTGATCGGCCAGTCCTGGCCGGACCCGGCCCCGTCGCTGCCCGCCCGGCTGCCGGACGATCTCGGCTTCGAGCCGGTCGACCTGCAATCGGCCTCGATCCCCGATCTGGTGGCGGCGTGTGCGATCGACCACCTCGTCGGCCCGGTGGCGCATACGCCGGGCGGCAGTCGCAGCGGCTACGCCCGCTGGGCCGGGTTTCGGGCGGAGCGGCTCGCCGCCTATGCCGATCGGCGCACCGACGCCCTGGATCGGGACGGGGTCAGCCGGCTGTCGGCCTATCTGCATTACGGCCAGATCTCCCCCTTCCGCATCGCCCGGGAGGCGACGGCGGAAACGGGCAAGGGTGCGGCCAAGTTCCTCGATGAGCTCCTGGTGTGGCGGGAACTCGCCTATGGCTTCTGCAAATACGGTCCCGACCCCGACAGCCTCGCCGCCGTGCCCGACTGGGCGCAGGAAACGCTGCGGGCGCACGAAAGCGATGCCCGTGCCGCGTCCTACGACCTCGAGACCCTCGCCCGCGGCAAGACCGGCGAGCCGTTGTGGAATGCGGCCCAGGCGAGCCTGACGATCCAGGGGGAGCTGCACAACAACCTCCGCATGACCTGGGGCAAGGAGGTGGTGGCCTGGTCGCCCGATGCTGCGGCCGCCCTGGCCCGTCTGATCGACCTCAACCACCGCTATGCGCTGGATGGCCGCGATCCGAACGCCTATGGCGGCATCCTGTGGTGCCTGGGTCAGTTCGACCGTCCGTTTCCGCCCGGGGAGCCGGTGTTCGGTACCGTCCGCCCCCGCTCCGCCCGGGTGCACGCGCAACGGCTGGATGTCGCCGCCTATGACCGCCAGGTGCGCCGCCCGGCCCGGCGGTCCGATCCGAGGATCGCCGTGATCGGCGGCGGCATCGCCGGACTGACCGCGGCGCGGGGCCTGGCCGATCACGGGCTGACGGTGCGGGGGATCGACAAGGGGCGGGGGGCCGGCGGCCGCACCGCCACCCGGCGGGCCGGACCGTTCCGCTTCGACCACGGCGCCCAGTACTTCACCGCCCGCGATCCCCGCTTCCGGCGGTTCGTCGATGCCTGGGTCGACAGGGGTATCGTCGCCCGCTGGGACGGCCGGGTGGTCGCCATCGGGGCCGACGGCACCCTCGCCGACAAGCCCGGCGAGCGGTTCGTCGGCCGGCCCGGCATGAACGCCGTCGCCCGGCATCTGGCATCGGACGTCGACGTCGCCTTCGGCGTCGAGGTCGACCGGTTGACCCGCGACGGCGCCCTGTGGCGGCTGTGGGACCGCCGGGGGGAACCGATCGGCGACGGCTTCGACCGGCTGGTCCTGGCCTGCCCCGCGCCGCAGACCGCCCGGCTGCTCGCACCCGTGGCCGAGCCGATGGCCGCGCGGGTCCGGAAGGCGGAGATGGCGCCGTGCTGGACGGTGATGGCCGGCTTCGGCGAACCGCTGCCGATCCCGTTCGACGGCGCCTTCGGTCCGGTAGCGGGGCCGTTGGGCTGGATCGCCCGGAACGGGGCCAAGCCGGACCGGCCGGACGGAGAGGCCTGGGTGCTCCAGGCCACGCCCGACTGGTCGGCCCGCCGGCTGGAGGCGGATCACGCGGCGGTGGCCCAAGCGCTGCTGGCCGCGTTCGCCGAAGCGGCGGGACCGCTGCCGGAGCCGATCCACCTCGATGCCCATCGCTGGCGTTACGCCCGCCCCGTGGCACCGCTGGACCAGCCCTGCCTGTTCGACCCGGGAACCGGTCTGATCGCCTGTGGGGACTGGTGTCTGGCCGGTCGGGTCGAAGCGGCGTTCCTGTCCGGGGCGGCCGCGTGCGGCAGACTGCTGGGCCAGGTCTAGAGCATCCTGCGTCCGAACGGACGCAGGATGCTCTAACTCTTTAAACTAGATCAACTTATCTGCGTTCAGATGAGTCCATCTGAACGCAGGATGATCTAGCGCGCCGTCGGCCGGGCCGGTCGAAAGGCCGCCTGCCCTGGCCGGGCCCGCCGCCACCGCGGGGGGCCGAGAACCTCTTCCGGAGCGCCCCCGTCGGCCGTGCGGGCGTGACGCGCGGCGGCGGCGGGGGGGACGATGACACCGCAACGGGTGGTGCCGTCTTGTCCCCTCGAACCGCACCGCCGGCGGGGACGAAAAGACCGGCGCACCCCGGTCAGGGGTGGCCGGTCGAAGCCGGATGGACCGGCGGCATCACCCGGGCGCCGACGGCCCGGGGGCCGGGTCAGGCCGCTTCGGCGAGATCGCCCGAGGCACCGACCAGCTTGAGCACCGCTTCGGTCAAGGCGGTCGGGTCGACGCTGTCCAGGGCCGTCAGCAGCTTGCCGTCCACGATCAGGGCGTCTTCGGCTGGGGTCACGGTCGCCCCGGCGGCGGTCAGGTCGGCCGCATGGTCGTCCATCGCGATGACGGTCTTGCCGCCGGCCCGTTCGACCTTGCTCAGCAGCGACACCGAGTGGCCCAGCAGGGCGGTCGCCTTGCCGCCGTCGATCATGCCGCGCAGCACCCGGTTGGTGTGCGGGTTCATCGCCAGCTTGTTGAAGCCGCGGACGCCGCCGGGGATGATCAGCGCATCATAGTCGGCCGCCAGCATCTCCGACAGGGCGACATCGATCGGGAAATAGTGGCCCCACGCGGTATCCAGCCAGCCGTTCACCAACGAATTCTCCGGGGAGACGATCTTCACGGTCGCGCCCGCATTGATCAACGCCCGCTGCGGCTCGGTCATCTGCAGTTCTTCGAACCCGTTGGCGACCAGAACGGCGACGGTCTTTCCGGTGAGCGGTTTATCCATGAAGTCTTCTCCTCTTCTTATAGCGGCCGAAGACGACCGATGCCGACCCGGATGGCCGAGCATGGCTTCCGCCGCGTTGAACGCGTTCCCGGCCCATCCGGTCGCTGCGCCGAAGCGTGGCACAGGGGCGCACGGCACCGGGACGGATCGTCCGATGGGCGCAACCGTGGACAGGCCTCACGGAAGGGCTGATCAGAAGGGGCGCCGCGCCGAACGACCGGCCGTCCTGGCCGGCAGTGGCGGCCCGCGTTCGGTTCCGGCCGGACCCTGTCCCGCTCCGGAACCGCAACACCACCTACGAGACGTTCGTACATGACCCCGGTGGCGGGCAGCGTCAACGCACACCGCGGCACGGCTGCCATTCCAGCAGACAACCGCCGGGAATAGGCCGGATGGGCTGCCGAATCTTGGGAAACGCCGGTGTGATGGAGCGGGTGATGGGGATCGAACCCACGGCATTCAGCTTGGGAAGCTGACGCTCTACCACTGAGCTACACCCGCACCGTCACCCCGCTATAGGCAATTCGCGGCGCCGGGGCAAGCCGGCGCGCCGGCCCGGCCGCGGCCGCCCCCGGGGGTCACCTGCGGACTGTACGCCGGCCCCGCCGCCGGTAGGATGGCGGCCGTCCACCGACGAGGATGCGCCCGTGCCCGTTCATCGCGTCCGCCTGGCGACCGGCCTGGTTCTCCTGGCCTTCGCCACGGTCCATCTGCTCAATCACGCGGTCGGCCTGATCTCCCTGGCGGCGATGGAGGCGGCCCGGCCGGTGCTGATCGGCCCGTGGCAGACGCCGGTTGGCCTGGCGCTGCTCTATGGCGCGCTGTCGGTCCATGCCGGTCTGGCGCTATGGGGGCTCTACCGGCGCCGGACGTGGCGGATGCGCCCCTGGGAAGCGGCCCAACTGCTCCTGGGCCTGGCGATCCCGTTTCTGCTGGCCGAACACGTCACCGCCACCCGCGGCGCCACCCAGGCTCTGGAGGTCGCCCCCAGCTACGCCGTCGTGCAGCTTGCGTTCTGGTGGTTCGAGCCGGAAAAGGCGGCCCTGCAGGCGATCACGTTGCTGGTGGTCTGGCTGCACGGGGTGATGGGGCTGCATTACTGGCTGCGGGTGCGCCCGTGGTACCCGCCGCTGGCGCCGGGGCTCGCCGTCCTGGTGGTGGTGATCCCGACGGTGTCGCTGTCGGGGTTCCTGGCCAGCGGGCTGGAGATCCGCGCGCTGGCGGCCACCCCCGGCTATGTCGAGGCGGTGTTCGCCGAGGCCCGCCTGCCGCCCGATGCGGCCGTGTTCGTGGCCCGCGGTGCCGGCGGCATCCAGGCCGCGATGCTGACGCTGATCCTGCTGGCGATCGCCGGCCGGCTGGCACTGGCCGCCTGGCGGCGGCGCCGGTCGCGGCCGCGGCTGTACTATCGCGACAGCCGGGTGCTCGATCTGATCCCCGGGGCGACCGTGCTGGAGATGCTGCGCGCGGCCGATGTCCCGCATGCCTCGGTCTGCGGCGGCCGCGGCCGCTGCTCGACCTGCCGGGTCAGGACCGGTGCCGGGGGCGATCAGCTCCCCCCGCCCGCAGCGGCGGAGCGGAAGGTGCTCGACCGGATCGGCGCCGGCCCGGACGTCCGCCTGGCGTGCCAGATCCGTCCGGCCGCGAGTCTCGAGGTGACCCCGCTGCTCCCGCCGACGGCGACCGCCCGGGACGGGTTCCGCCGGCCGGGCTACCTCGCCGGACAGGAGCGGGAGATCGCCATCCTGTTCGCCGATCTGCGCGGCTTCACCCGGCTGTCGGACGGCCGGCTGCCCTATGACGTGGTGTTCATCCTCAATCGCTACTTCGCCGCGACCGGACAGGCGGTGACCCGGTCCGGCGGCCGGCTGGACAAGTTCATCGGCGACGGGGTGATGGCGCTGTTCGGGGTCGATGGCGGGCCGGAGCAGGGCTGCCGGCAAGCGCTGGATGCGGCCCTGGCCATGCAGACCGGGATCGCGGCGTTGAGCGACAGCCTGCGCGGCGATCTGCGCGAGCCCTTGCGTATCGGGATCGGCATCCATGTCGGCCCGGCCATTGTGGGGGAGATGGGCTGGGGCGACGCCAAGGGTCTGACCGCGATCGGCGACGCGGTCAACATCGCCAGCCGGCTGGAGACCCTGACCAAGGACCATCAGGCCCAGCTCATCGTCAGCGAGGCGGTGGCCGAGCGGGCCGGGCGGGATCTCAGCCGGTTCCGCCGGGAACATGTGGTCCTGCGCGGCAAGCTGGCGCCTCTGCCGGTCAGGATCGTCCAGGACGTCGCCGACCTGGAGCGGGAGCGTTAGAGAGGATGGGGAGGGAGCGCAGCCACGCGCTCCTGCTCCTGCTGGACGGCAGGCCGGAACCGGCCCGTCAGGGGGTGCCGGCGGGGTCCATGAAGGTCCGGACGACCGCGATCGCCTCGGCCAGGCCGACCCGCTCCACCGTCACGCCGGGCGGAAACGCCGCCGCCAGCCGGCTCGGCATCATCGGATCGAGCATCACGAACACGCCGCGGTCATCCGCCCGGCGCACCAGCCGGCCGAACGCCTGGGCCAGCCGCAGCCGCGTCAGCCGGTCGTCATAGGCCCGGCCGCCGAACGCCTCGCGCCGGGCCTTGTGCAGGATCGACGGTCGAGGCCAGGGGACACGATCAAAAACGATGAGCCGAAGCGATCGTCCCGGAACATCGACACCGTCCCGGACGGCGTCGGTGCCGAGCAGGCAGGCATCGTCGGCCTGCCGGAAGATGTCGACCAGGGTGGCCACCGACAGACCGTCGACATGCTGGGCCAGCAGCGGCAGACCGGCGGCGTCGAGGGCCGGCGCGATCCGCCGGTGGACGGCCTTGAGCCGGGCGATCGCCGTGAACAGGCCCAGGGCCCCGCCGCCCGCGGCCGTGAACAGCCCGCGATAGGCGGCGGCCACCTGGTCGAGATCGTCCTTGCGGACGTCCCGGACCACCAGGACGCGGGTCTGGCCGGCATAGTCGAACGGCGAGGGTTCGGACAGCCGGGTGATCGGCCCCGGCAGATAGGTGGCGCCGGTGCGGGCCTCGGCGACCGCCCAGTCGGGCTCGCCGGTGTCGGTCCGGTCGCCCAGGGTGGCGGAGGTCACGACCACGCCATGGGCGGTGCCGGCGATGACCCCGGCGAGCGGGACGGTCGGGTCCAGCCAATGCCGGTAATGGCCGACATCGACGTCCCGGACGCCGCTGCCATCGCCGCCGCCGCGGGCGACGCCGAACCATTCGACGCCCATTGGATTGGTGTCCTGACCAATCGCACTTAGCATTTCGGTCCATCTCCGCAGTTGATGCTCGACCCGCCGATCGAGCCCGCGGACCATTGCGTCGATGCGGGAGCGCTGGGCGGCGTCCAGCCGTTCCTGGGCGTCGCCGGTCAGGCGCTGCCGCAGGCAGCCGCCCAGGCGCCTGAGCGGGGCGGTCAGCGCGCCCAGGGCTTCGGCCAGGGCGCCGGCCGCGCCGGCCAGCCCGGGCACCGGGCCGGTGGCCGGTACCTCCAGATCGAACGGGCCGTCGGTATGGGCCGCCCGGGCATAGACCTGGCGCTGGATCAGGGAGAAGTAGCGTTCCGCCGGCCCGACCGGATCGCCGGCGAGCCGATGCTGCCAGCCGGGCGCCGGCAGGATCCCCGCGGCGGCGACGGCGTCCGCCAGGGCCTCGACCGCCTCGGCGTCGTCCAGGATCAGGTCCTCGACCCGGCGGGCCAGACCGCGGGCCCGGCCGGCCCGGCGCCCGGTCTCGGAGCCCAGAAGCCAGCGCCGCAGCTCGGCCGTCTCGCCGGCCGTCAGATGGGCGGCGAAGGTGCTGTCCGCGGCATCGAACAGGTGGTGCCCTTCATCGAACACGTAGCGCTGCGGGGCCTGGCCGTCCTCCCCGCCGCCCAGGGCGGCCTGGGTCAGCACCAGCGCGTGATTGGCGACCACCAGATCGGCCCGCCGGGCCCGGCGCACCGACTGCTCGACGAAGCACCGGTTGTAGTGCGGGCAGGCGGAGTAGATGCACTCCCCGCGGCGGTCGGCCAGCCCGAAACTGGCCGCCCGGCCGATCAGGTCCGGCAGCCAGCCCGGGAAGTCCGAGCCGGTGAGGTCGCCGTCGCGGGTGGCCGCCACCCAGCGGGCCATCAGCCCCAGGCCGACGGCCCAGGATCGCGCCCCCGCCGCGGCGGCGTTCATCGCCTCTTCGAGGTTGAGCAGGCATAGATAGTTCTCGCGCCCCTTCCGCACGACGGCCTTGCGGCGGCGTGTGGCCGCGTCGGCATAGAGCCGGTCGATCTCGCCGTCGACCTGATGCTGGAGATTGCGGGTGTAGGTCGACAGCCACACCGTCCCCCCGTTGCGCTCCGCCCACAGGCTGGCGGGGGCGAGGTAGCCCAAGGTCTTCCCGGTCCCGGTCCCGGCCTCGGCCAAGACGAGGTGAACCTCCTCAGAAGAATCTCTTGGCAAAAAAGCATTGGTAAGGACTTCGGAATACCGTTCCTGCTCCGGACGTGCTTCCGCCGCCGTCCCGCGCAGGACGCGCAACCGCCCGACCGCGTCCGCCGGCGCGACCGGGGCGGTTCCGGGGGGTGGCCGCGGCGCTTCGGCCTGCCACTCCGGCAGGTGATGCCAGACCTTGAGCGCCGCGGCCGGAGGGGAACCGCGGCCATCGGGCGCGCCGAGCGCCCTCAGCACCGCCGGGGCCCAGGGCCAGCCCTGTCCGCCCAGATAGAAGGCGATCCCGACGGCATCGCTGTTCCGGTCGCCGCGCCCGTCGGCCAGATCGGCCAGCAGGTGCTGCGCCGCCGCGGTCAAGGCCATCAGCCGGTCCCCGGTCGTCCGCGGCGGCGCCAGACCGCAGGCCGCGGCGACGCCGTCGACGCTGGGCACGGCGAACCGGCAGGGATGGGTGAACGCCAGCAACTCCAGAAGGTCGAAGACCGGGATGGTGTCGACGCCGGTCCGCTGCCGCCACTGCGCCCCATGGCAGACCAGCACCGGGGCGGTGATCAGCCCGGCGGCGTCGTCGAACGGACCCTCCAGCACTTCGCCGTCTGCGGTCAGCACATGCAGCCGGCTGGCGGTGGCGAGAGCGGTGAGCGGGGGCAGGGACGGGGCCATCGGGGAGAGCACGGGGCAGGCGGCGGCGATCGTCACGGGTGCCACACCCGGCCGCCGGTGCCAAGCGCAGCAAGAAGGACTAAAAACTTTTGCCTCTTTATTGCGAGATCCGGAGTAGGAACAATCCTCGCTTTCTACCGCCTGTTGCCAGCGAGCCCTTGGCAAATTAAGATTAGGCAATGGATCAGAGGTTGGCTGAGATCCGCCTACGGGGCACCCGCGCCGGGCTGCTGCACCAGCAGGCCGGGGGCAGCGCGTTCGTGTACGATTCCCCCTATCTGGACGGCAGGGCCGAGGAGATCGGCCTCGGCTTCGATTATGAGACGACCGAATGGCCGGGGGGGCTGCATCCGTTCTTCGAGGCGCTGGTGCCGGAGGGGCCGCGGCGGCGGCGGGAGAGCCGACTGGCGGACCTGCCGGTGCAGGACGATCTGGGCCTGCTGCTGGCGTTCGGCGCCGATCTGACGGGGGCGGTCACCGTCCATCCGGCCGACGAGCGCACCACCGCGGAGGGCGGCGCCGCCGCCACGATGCCCTATGGCGATGCCCCGTTGCCGGAGACCACCCTGGCCAGCCTCCAGGACACCGCGCCCGTGACGGTGGTCGGCGGCGTCTATCAGCCCGTGCCGCCCGGCCGCGAGAGCGCGTATCTGGCCCGGCTGCCCTGCGCCGCGGTCCCGCATCTGCCGGAGAACGAGGATCTGTGTTTCCGGATCGCGCGGCTGCTGCTGGGCCGGGCCGATCTCGCCGAAGGCGGTCTGGGCCCGGTGGCGACGGTGCCCGGCAGCGGCATGGTGCTGAGGCGGGTCGACCGCGGCCGCAAGCTGGAGCCGCTGCGGTTCGAGACCGCGCAGCAGATCCTGCAGCGGCCGCGGGGTGCGGACTTCACCGGCAAATACGACGGTCAGCTCGAGGAGATCGCCGGGCTGATCCAGCAGGTGTCCGGCGTGCCGGTGATCGACCAGTACAAGCTCCTGCAACGGCTGATCCTGTTCTGCCTGCTCGACCATGCCGATGCCCATCTCGGGGCGTTCGCCTTCGTCGAGGCGGAGCGCGGCTTCCGGCTCGCGCCGGTGACGGGCCTGGTCAACATGCAGGTCTATCTGCCCGATGGGGAGAGCCCGCCATTCTCGCTGACCATCGGCGGGCAGCGCGTGCGCCTGGACGACATCACCCGCGATCTCCTGATCGAATTCGGCACCGCGATGGGGATCACGGATCGCGCGATCCAGCGGGCGTTCAACGACATCGCCCGCAAGCGCGCGGCCGTCTTCGACCGCATCGATGGCCAGGCCGCCGCCGCGCCGGACTGGCGCCATCGCTTCGACACCGCCGTGAGGACCGCATGGAGCAGGCTTTTCTGACTCTCGACTGGGACGCTGTGGTCAAGGCCGCGGTCACCCGGCGCAAGCGCGAAGGCATCAGCCAGCGGGAGCTGGCCGATCTCGCCGGGATCACCCAGCCGACCGTCTGGAAGTTCGAGAAGGGCGACCGGCATATCCGCCTGGACAATGCGCTCGCCATCCTCAACGTGCTGGGTCTGCTCGAACCGCCGCGGTCCCGGCCCGAAGAGGCGACCGGATCCCGGATCGCCGCCTGACACGGACGCGCGCCGAGATCGCCTCGTCTCGAACCGTCTTGCCGTTCAGGGATTCTGCGAAGCCTTGCCTCCCGGGACGCCCGGGTGCCCGGTCGCCCTCGCCGGGATGCGATGGGTCTCCACTCATCACAGCCTGGTAGGAGGGGCCGCGCCCGGCCGGCCGCCGCGCCCCGGACGGTGCCGCCGGCTCCGGGCATCCGCCCCGCCGTCGAACCGCGTTCACGCCGCCGCCATGGCGCCGCCAGCTCCCGGCCGTTCAGCGTGGCATCGCCGATGCCGCCGACGCCCTGGTCGGTTTCGATCTTCAGGGTGACGAAGTTGCGCCCCGGGCCGGTGACGACGACCCCGGCATCGGTGATCTTCATGATCGGTGATCGCTTGGTTGGCGGGGCGGGCGGGCGCGACCCCGGCCGGATGTCACCGCCCGGCACCGGGTTCGTCAAGATCGGCGCGGGCCGCGACGGCGTCCGGCCCGAGGGGAGGCCGGACGCCGTCGCGAACGGCACCAATCCGCGGTGCTTGGTCCCCTCACCCCCCCGGTGGCGGCGTCGGATGTCCGAGAGCAGGACGAGGGTCGGAGCGGGGTTCGGACGTCCCGCGCGGTCGCAAGACGCGACCGCCCCTGACGCCATCCCGCTCCGACGCGTCGCGCGCGTCTCCTGCGCCCGCGGTGACGGGGAGAGCCGGCTTGACCCGCTCGCCGGCCGCGCCGCCACGGCGCCGGTGACGGCCCGCCCGCCGCGCCGGCGGTTGGTCTCCCCAGCCTGTTCCGGAAGGATGAACCCGGCCGGGGTCCGCGGCCGGGCGATTTTCTCCTCCTCCGGGCTTGCCAACTCCGTTGATCGCGACAACACTCCGGTCATGCAGATTGGTCACGTAAAGGTTCAGTCGACCGCCCCGGTCGCCGACGCGATGGCGGCCGCCCCGGGCCCGGCACCGGCGCGCTCGAATTCGAGCCTGGCGCTCGACCGGCTGCGGCGCCTGCTCGACGCCGGCGACCACGGCGCGGACGGGCAACTGCCGACCGAACGCGAGCTGGCCGAACGGTTCGGGGTCGGCCGGCGGGCGGTCCGGCGCGCGCTCGACGTGCTGGAGATCGAAGGCCGGGTGTGGCGCCGACAGGGGTCGGGGACCTTCGTCGGGCCCGGTCCCGGCTTCAGCCGGTTGAGCAGCCTCGATCCGATCCGGCTGCTAACGGCCAAGACCAACATGCTCGAGGTGATGGAGGTGCGGCTCCGGATCGAGCCGGCGATCGCCCAGCTCGCCGCCATCCGCGCCGCCGCCGACCGGGTCGAGCGGCTGCGCCGGCTCGCCGCCCGGATCGCCGACAGCCGGGACGCCGACGGGCGCGAGCTGTGGGACAGCGCCTTCCACCGCACGATCGCCGAGATGGCCGGCAACACCCTGTTCCTGGCGCTGTTCGACGTGGTCGATCAGGTCCGCCAGGAGGATGCGTGGCGCCATATCCGGGAAGCCGCCCGCTCGCAGAACCAACTGGCGCTGTACAACCGCCAGCACGCGGCCATCGTCACCGCCCTGGCCGACCGCAACCCCGGTGCCGCCGATGCGGCGATGCGCGAGCACCTGCTGGCCCTCACCGGCAGCCTCACCCCACAGGCCGGCGGAGTCCCCTCCGATGCGGCCTGAGCCGACGGCTCGGACGGCCGACACGCGCGCGAACGGCCCGGGGTCGGCCGGGCCGGCGGGTCCGTTGCTCGCGGTGCGCGACCTGTCGATCCGCTTCAAGGGGATGACGGCGAATGCCGTCGATCGGGTCTCCTTCGCCATCGAGCGCGGCAGGACCCTGTGCCTGGTGGGCGAATCCGGCTGCGGCAAGTCGGTGACGGCGCTGGCGGCGATGGGGCTGCTGCCCACGCCGCCGGGCGAGATCGTCTCCGGTCAGGCGGTGTTCGAAGGACGGGACCTGCTGTCGCTGCCACGATCGGCGATGGAGGAGATCCGAGGCGACCGCATGGCGATGATCTTCCAGGAGCCGATGACCTCCCTCAACCCGGTGTTCACCGTCGGCGACCAGGTGGCCGAGGCGGTGCGCCGGCACCGGCCGGTCGGCCGGGCCGAAGCGATGGACCGGGCGCGGGAGATGTTCCGCCGGGTGCGCATCCCCGCGCCGGAGAAGCGGCTCCGGGACTACCCGCATCAGCTCTCCGGCGGCATGCGGCAGCGGGTGATGATCGCCATGGCCCTGGCCAACGATCCGGCCCTGCTGATCGCCGATGAGCCGACCACCGCCCTCGACGTCACCATCCAGGCGCAGATCCTCGACCTGATGCGCCAGTTGCAGGCCGATACCGGGGCGGCCCTGTTGATGATCACCCACGATCTCGGCGTGGTCGCCGAAATCGCCGACGACGTCGCGGTGATGTATGGCGGCAGGATCGTCGAGGCCGGACCGGTGCGGTCCGTGTTCGCCGATCCGCAGCATCCCTACACCATCGGCCTGATGGGATCGGTACCGTCGCTTGGCGCCGGCCGTGGGCGGCTGATGACGATCCCGGGCACCGTGCCCCCGGTCGACCGGCTGCCACCGGGCTGCCGGTTCGCCACCCGCTGCCCGTTTGCCGATGCCGCCTGCGCCGCCGCGGTGCCGCCGACCCGGGCGCTGGCCGAGGCGGCGCATCGGGTGGCGTGTTTTAAGGCACCGCTCGAAGCCCATGTCGCCGACACCGCGAAGGCGGTGGCATGACCGGGACCGCCGCCCCTGCCCCCGCGCCGATCCTCGAAGCCCGGGACTTGGTGTGCCATTTCGTCGCCGGGCGCGCGTTGCTGGGGACGCCGACGACGATCCGGGCGGTCGACGGGGTGTCGCTGTCGATCCGTCGGGGGGAGACCTTCGCCATCGTCGGCGAGAGCGGCTGCGGCAAGTCCACCCTGGCGCGGCTGCTGCTCCGGCTGATCGAGCCGACCGCCGGCTCGGTCCTGTATGACGGCCGGGACCTGACCGGGTGCTCGCCCCGGGAGATGCGGGCCCTGCGCGCCGATCTGCAGGTCATCTTCCAGGATCCGTTTTCCTCCCTCAATCCGCGGATGACGGTGGGCGCCCTGATCGAGGAGCCCTTGCGGGTGCACAGCCGTTTGCCGCCGGCCGAACGCCGGGCCCGGGTCGCGGCGCTCATGCGTCGGGTCGGCCTGCGTCCGGATCTGGCCGAGCGCTACCCGCACGAGTTCTCCGGCGGCCAGCGCCAGCGCATCGGCATCGCCCGCGCCCTGGCCAGCGAGCCCAAGGTGCTGATCGGCGACGAGCCGGTATCCGCCCTGGACGTGTCGATCCAGGCGCAGATCATCAACCTGCTCGAGGACCTCAAGACCGAATTCGGCCTGACCCTGATCATCATCGCCCATGACCTGGCGGTGATCCGGCATATGAGCGACCGGGTGGCGGTGATGTATCTCGGCGAAGTGGTGGAGCTGGCGCCGACCGACGCGCTCTACGACCAGCCGCTGCACCCCTACACCCAGGCGCTGATGCGGGCGATCCCGGTGGCCGACCCGACCCAGGCGACCGGCCAGGCGCATCTGGGCGGCGACATCCCCTCGCCGGCTAGCCCGCCTCCGGGCTGCCGGTTCCACACCCGCTGCGCCTTGGCGACCGATCTCTGCCGGCGGGAGCGGCCGGCCCCGAGCACAGCCCCGAACGGCCATGTCGTCGCCTGTCACCATTGGCGGGAGGCCGCCCGCCATCCCCCGCCGCGTCCGGCCCCGCCGCGGCGCACCCCGGCCGCCGATCGGCGCTTCGATCTCTACCGGCGGCACAACCGGCCCGACCCAACCGGGCCGGCACCGAAAACCCCCTGACAAGGAGAGCTTCACGATGCGTAAGATGACCCTGGCGGCGATGCTGCTGGCTGCGACGGCCCTGTCGCTGCCCGCCCACGCGACCGATTTCCGGATCGGTCTGCAAGAGGATCCGGACGTCCTCGACCCCGACCAGTCGCGCACCTTCGTCGGCCGTATCGTCTACGCCGCGCTGTGCGACAAGCTGGTCGACATCACCCCGGATCTGGAGATCGTCCCCCAGCTTGCGACCGACTGGTCCTGGTCGGACGACGGCCTGCAGCTCACCATGAACCTGCGTGAGGGGGTGACGTTCCATGACGGCACGCCGTTCGACGCCGAGGCGGTGCGGGCCAACATTGAACGCTCGACCATGATGCCGGAATCCCGGCGCAAGAGCGAGCTCGCCTCGATCGCCGGGACCGAGGTCACCGGCCCCCACCAGGTCACCTTCACCCTGACCAACCCTGACGCCACCCTGATCGCCCAGTTCGCCGACCGGGCCGGGATGATGATCTCCCCGACCGCGGCGGCCGAGGCCGGTGTGGGTTTCGGCGCGAACCCGGTCTGCTCCGGCCCGTTCCAGTTCGCCCAGCGGATCCAGCAGGACCGCATCGTGCTGGAGCGGTTCGACGCCTATTGGAACGCCGACGCCATTCACCTCGACAGCGTCACCTATCTGCCGATCCCAGACACCACGGTGCGCCTGGCGAACCTGCGGGCGGGCGATCTGCACATGCTGGAGCGGCTGGCCGCCACCGATGCCGCCTCGGTCCGGGCCGATGACGACCTGCAATACGCCGAAGCGGTCAGCCTGGGCTATCAGGGCATCACCATCAATGTCGGCAATGGCGAGGGCGCCGACCATCCGGTGGGCACCAACACGCTGTTGCGCCAGGCTTTGGAGCTGTCGATCGACCGGCAGGCCCTGAACCAGGTGGTGTTCGAAGGGGTCTTCGCCGCCGGCAATCAGTCCTTTCCGCCGAACAGCCCGTGGTACAATGCCGATATCCCGATCCCGGCCCGCGATGTCGAACGGGCCCGGGAGCTGATCGCCGAGGCGGGCTTCGAGCGGGTGCCGCTGGAGGTGATGGTCACCAACAACCCGGTCGACATGCAGGTCGGCCAGGTCCTCCAGGCGATGGCGGGCGAGGCCGGGTTCGACATCACCCTGCGGGCGATGGAGTTCGCCAGCCTGCTCGCTGACCAGTCGGCCGGCACCTACCAGGCCAGCCGCATCGGCTGGTCCGGCCGGGTCGATCCGGACGGCAACATCCACCAGTTCGTCACCTGCGACGGAGGCATCAACGATTCCGGGTTCTGCGACCCGGCGGTGGACGCGTTGCTGAACACGGCCCGGACGTCCACCGACCCGGCGGTGCGCAAGCAGAGCTATGACGCCGCCCGGGCGATCCTGGCCGAGGAACTGCCGCTGATCTACCTCTACCACCAGACCTGGATCTGGGCCCTGGCCGACACCGTCGAGGGCTTCACGCCGTACCCGGACGGGATGATCCGGCTCGAAGGCGTGATGGTGCAGTAACCCCCGTCGCCGCGGGCCGGGTGCTTCGTGCGCCCGGCCCCGCCTTTCGTTTCCCGTCGCCCGCGCCGGCCCCGCCGGTATCCGGGACGGCTGCCAGGCCCCGATCCTGGAGTTCCCTTGCGATGCTGGCTTACGTCGGCAAGCGGATCGCGATCGCGATCCCGACCGTGCTGATCGTCTCGTTGTTCGTGTTCTCCCTGCAGCACCTGCTGCCGGGCGACCCGATCCTCGTGCTGGCCGGCGAGGAGCGCGATCCGGCGGTGATCGAGTTCCTGCGCGAGAAGTACCGGCTCAACGACCCGATCCCGGTGCAGTACCTGGCCTGGCTCGGCAACGTCCTGCAGGGCGATCTCGGCATCTCCTGGCGGACCAACCAGCCGGTGCTGGAGCTGATCGGCCAGAAGCTGCCGGTGACGATCCAACTGGCCGTCATGGCGATGATCATCGCCATGCTGATCGGCATCCCCGCGGGCATTCTGTCGGCGGTCAAGAAGGGCACGGTGATCGACTACACCGCCAACGTGATCGCCCTGTCGGGTCTGTCGATCCCCAATTTCTGGCTGGGGATCCTGCTGATCCTGCTGGTGTCGGTGCATCTGGGCTGGTTGCCGGCCTCGGGCTACGAATCGCCGTTCGTCGATCCGGTGCGGTCGCTGCAGACGATGATCATGCCGGCCTTCGTGCTCGGCACCGCCCTGGCGGCGACGCTGATGCGGCACACGCGCTCGGCGATGCTGGGGGTGCTGCAGGCCGACTACGTCCGCACCGCCCGGGCCAAGGGCTTGCGGGAACGCCGGGTGGTGCTCCGGCACGCGTTCCGCAACGGTCTGCTGCCGGTGGTCACCCTGTCGGCGCTTCTGTTCGGGGAGCTGCTGGCCGGGGCGGTGCTGACCGAGCAGATCTTCACCATCCCGGGCTTCGGCAAGCTGATCGTCGATGCCGTCTTCAACCGGGACTATGCGGTGGTGCAGGGGGTGGTCCTGTGCACCGCGGTCGGGTTCATCGTGATGAACCTGATCGCCGACGTCCTGTACGCCCTGCTCAACCCCCGGATCCGGGAGGGGCTATGACGCTCGCCGCCGAGATCGATCGGGCCGACGAGGCCCTGCCGCAGAAGAGCCGCGTCTGGGCCAAGCTGCGCCGCAACCGCACGGCCATGGTCGGTTTCGTCCTGGTCGTCTTCTTCGTCGCCATCGCGGTGCTGGCGCCGGTGCTGCCGATCGCCGACCCCACGGCGACGAGCTGGACCGACGTCCGCTCCCCGCCTTCGGCCCAGTACTGGTTCGGCACCGACGAGATCGGCCGCGACGTGTTCTCCCGCATGATCTGGGGGGCCCGGGCGTCGCTGCTGGCAGGGGTGATCTCGGTCGCCATCGCGGTGGCGATCGGGCTGCCGGTCGGCCTGATCGCCGGGTATTTCGGCGGCTGGATCGACCAGGTGATCAGCCGGGTGACCGACGCGTTGCTGTCGACGCCGTTCCTGATCCTGGCGATCGCGCTGGCCGCCTTTCTCGGCCCCAGCCTGACCAATGCGATGATCGCCATCGGCCTGTCGGCGATGCCGATCTTCGTCCGGCTGACCCGGGGACAGGTGCTGGCGGTGAAGACCGAGGATTACGTCGAAGGCGCGCGGGCCATCGGGCTGAGCCATCCGGCGATCATCACCCGCTACATCCTCCCGAACGTCCTGGCCCCGATCCTGGTGCAGTCGACCCTCACCATCGCAACGGCGATCATCGCCGAGGCGAGCCTGTCCTTCCTCGGCCTGGGCCAGCAGCCGCCGGCCCCGAGCTGGGGGTCGATGCTCAACGTGGCCAAGAACTTCCTGACCCAGGCGCCCTGGATGGCCTGGGCGCCGGGGACGGCGATCTTCCTGGTCGTGCTCGGCTTCAACCTGCTGGGCGACGGCCTGCGCGACGCCCTGGACCCCCGCAGCGATTGACCCCCTCCGCCCCGCGACCCCCGTCACGAACGCGAAGACCCACCCGATGAGCCGTTTCACCACCCGGCCGGAGGTCACCGGCACCTTCGGTGCCGCCACCTCGACCCATTGGATCGCCTCTTCGGTCGGCATGAAGATGCTCGAAGCCGACGGGACGGCGGCGGACGCCGCCGTGGCGATGGGCTTCGTGCTGCATCTGCTGGAGCCGCATCTCAACGGGGCCGGCGGTGACCTGCCGGCGCTGGTGTTCGACCCGAACCGGGGCCGGACCGAGGTGATCTGCGGCCAGGGCCCCGCCCCGGCCGGCGCGACCATCGAGGCCTATCGGGCGCAGGGGCTGGAGATCATCCCCGGCTCGGGCCTCCTGGCCACGGTGGTGCCGGGCGCCTTCGACGCCTGGATGCTGCTGCTGCGCGATTACGGCCGGCTGCCGCTGCGCGACGTCCTGGCACCGGCGGTTCATTATGCCGAGCAGGGCGTGCCGCTGCTGCCCCGAGCCGCCGACATCATCGCCGGGCTGGGCGATTTCTTCCGCCGGTCCTGGCCGGGCTCGGCGGCGGTCTGGCTGCCCGGCGGAACCCCGCCCCGCGGCGGGGCGCTGTTCCGCCAGCCGGCCCTGGCCGCCACCTGGCGCCGGATCCTCGCCGAAGCCGAAAGCCGCCCCGGCCGGGAGGCGCAGATCGAGGCCGCGCGCGACGCTTTCTACCGCGGCTTCGTCGCCGAAGCGATCGACGCCTTCATCCGCACCGAGGAGCCGGTGGACGCCGGCGGCCACCCACATCGCGGGGTGCTGACGGCCGACGACCTGGCCGGCTACCGTGCGGGCAAGGAAGCGCCGCTGACCTACGACTACCACGGCTGGACCCTGGCCAAGACCGGCCCGTGGGGGCAGGGGCCGGTGCTGGCGCAGGCCTTGTCCCTGCTGGCCGGCGACGACCTCGCCGGCCTCGATCCCGCCGGGGCCGATTTCATCCATCTGGTGGTCGAGGCGATGAAGCTCGCCTACGCCGACCGGGACGCCTATTACGGCGATCCGGCTGCGGCCGCGGTGCCGCTGGAGACGCTGCTGTCGCCGGGTTACGCCGCCGCCCGCCGCGGGCTGATCACCGCCTCGGCGTCCCGGGATCTGCGGCCCGGCGCCGTGCCGGGGTTCGACGCCCAGGTCGAGGCCTTCCTGGCCCAGGTGGAAACGATCGGGGTGTCGCGGACGGCCGTCTACGAGCCGACCATGGCGCATCTGGCCGACCGCCGGGGCGACACCGTGCATCTCGACGTCATTGACCGCTGGGGGATGATGGTCTCCGCTACCCCGTCGGGGGGCTGGCTGCAATCCTCGCCGGTGATTCCGGACCTGGGCTTCTGCCTGAACACGCGGGCGCAGATGTTCTGGCTGACGCCCGGGCTGCCGACCTCCCTGGCGCCGGGCCGCCGGCCGCGCACGACGCTCACCCCGTCGATCGCCCGCCATGCCGACGGTGCGGCCCTGGCGTTCGGTACGCCCGGCGGGGACCAGCAGGACCAATGGCAGTTGTCGTTCTTCCTGCGGCACGTCCATCACGGCCTCAACCTGCAGGAGGCGATCGATCTGCCGCTGTTCCACACCGCCCATTTCAACAGCTCGTTCCACCCGCGGACCCGCCAGCCCGGGGTGATCACCGTCGAGCGGTCGGTGGGCGACGGCGTTCTCGCCGAGTTGCGCGCCCGCGGCCACGAGGTCGAGGTGGCCGAGCCCTGGACGGTCGGCCGGCTGACCGCAGCCCGACGGGAGCCCGACGGCCTGCTCAAGGCGGCGGCCACACCGCGGCTGATGCAGGCCTATGCCGTTGCCCGGTAGCGAAAAAAAGGAGCTTGGACAGCATGACCTGGTCGATCGTCGCCCGCGACCCCCATACCGGCGCCTTCGGGATCGCCGTCGCCAGCCGTTTCTTCGCCGTCGGCGCCGTGGTGCCGCATATCCGCCCCGGGGTCGGTGCGGTCGCCACCCAGGCGTTCGCCAGCCCGCTCTACGGGGTGACCGGGCTCAAGCTGCTGGATGCCGGGCTTGCGCCGGCGGCGGTGATCCGGGATCTGACCGAGCCCGACCGCGGCTCCCCCGCCCGGCAGATGCATCTGATCGACGCCGACGGCCGCAACGCCGCCTTCACCGGGGAGGCGTGCGTCGACTGGGCCGGCCATCGGGTGGCGTCGGGCGTGTCGGTGGCCGGCAACATGCTGGTCGGGCCGCAGGTCGTCGACGAGACCCTGGCGGCGTATCAGGCGGCGGCCGACCTGCCGCTGGCCGACCGTCTGCTGGCGGCGATGGACGCGGGCGAGGCGGCCGGGGGCGACAAGCGGGGCCGGCAGTCGGCGGCGTTGGTGGTGTGGCGCGATCAGGAATACCCTTGGCTCGACATCCGTGCCGACGACCACGCCACGCCGCTGATCGAGCTGCGCCGGCTCTATCGGGTGGCCCAGGAACGCTATCTGCTCGTCGTGGAGACCATGCCGACCCGGGCCAACCCCAGCGGCATGGTCGACCGCGGCGAGATCGACACCCGGATCGCCGATCTGGAGGCAGAGCGCCTGGCCGCCGGCTACAAGACCGCCTCCCACGGCGATTTCTGAAGCCCGTCCTCCGGGGGCGGGCGGTCAGCCTCCATCGGTCGGTTCTTCCGGCTCGGTCGTCGGCGGGTCGGGGGCGAAGGCCAACAGATCGCCGGGCTGGCAGCCGAGGGTTCTGCAGAGCGCCGCCAGGGTCTCGAACCGGACCCCCTTGACCTTGCCGTGCTTGAGCAGGGAAAGGTTGGCCTCGGTCATGCCGACCGCCGCCGCCACGTCCTTGGAGCGCATCTTGCGGCGGGCGAGCATGACGTCGAGGGTCACGACGATCGGCATGAGAGACGCCGGTCAGACGATCTGGGCATGGTCTTCGGCGATCGCGACCGCTCGCCCCAGCACGGCCGCGATCAGCCAGACGATCCCGCCGAACACCAGCCCCAGCACCGGGGTGCTGCCCGCCACGATCGTCAGCGCCCGCTCCCCGGGACCGGCCTGGGCCGACAGCGTAAGGGACAAGGCCGTGGGGGCGGCAAGGCCCGCCAGGCCGGCGCCGATCAGCCAGCCGCCGAACCCGCGCAGCGGACCGACCGCCCGGCGGGTCAGATACGCACCGGCGGCAAAGGCCCGAAACACCCGCCGGGCCGACAGCAGGGCCGCCGCCAGCGCCAGCGCCGGCAGCGTCGCGATACCGCCGCCCAGCCAGAGTTGCCAGGGGGCGACCGGGATCGTCGCGGCCAGCCCGGCCCGTGTCAGCAGCTCGGGCGTCGGTGCCAGGATCCAGGCGAGGATCACGGCGATCGGCAGGAGCAGGGCCAGGCCTGCGCATGCCCAGCCCATGAGGCGGCTGGCGCGCCGCAGGCCGCCGTCATCGCTCCCCGTCGAATCGCGAACGTCCATCGGTGCGGTCCTCCGGTCGGATCCCGGCGGAAGGCCGGCTTCCAGATCAACCCGCGTGCAGATGGACCCATCTGAGCGCGGTAAGTCGATCTACTTTAAAGGGTTAGAGCCTCTTATCCGCGTCCGTTCGGACCCAGGACGCTCGAGCGGGACGGTGCAGGCGACCGTCCAAGCAGCCCCGGCGGAGACCGGTCTACCACTGCGGTTTCTGTCTTGCAATAAGAATTTTCTGTTTCATGGGGAGTTATGGACCTCACAGGGGCTTCGATCCCGTACCGACCCAGCCTCCCCTCGGACCGGAGGGGCCTGCGGCCGGGTGCCGGCTGCAGGCCCCGTGCCGCAATCACTCGCCGACCGTCACATCCTCGTAGTAGACGGTGCGGTTGACGTAGCGCAGCCCGCTCACCGACGGTGCCATGGCGGTGACGTCGACCTGCTCGACCAGCCACAGGGCCGGCAGGATCTCGTTGGTCAGCGCGTGCAGCTCGTGCAGCCGCTGCTCCCGCTCCGCCGGATCGAACGCGGCGAAGGTCGCCTCGATCGCCGGGTTCATGGCCTCGTCGCAGAAATGCGGGGTCCGCTTCATGCAGGTCATGTACGTATAGGGCCGGATCGAATCCATGTAGGGGCTGGCGTTCCAGGACGATCCGAACATCTCCCCGGGCCAGGAATTGGCCAGGAAGTACTGCAGCCATTCGGGGAAGCGGATCTGCTGCAGGTCGACATCGATACCGACATCGGCGAGGTCGATCACCGCCTGCTGATAGATCTCGCTGTCCGCGGGGAATGAGCCGACCACCACATGGGCGGTGGCCTCGAACCCGTCCGGATAGCCGGCTTCGGCCAACAGCGCCCGCGCCCGGTCCGGATCGTAGGGGTAGGGCGGGATCTCGGGATCGTAGCCGAACGCCGCCGGGGTGCCGGCTTGCCCGGCCGGTGCGCCCAGCCCGCCCAGCAGGACCTCGGCGATGATCTCCCGATTGACCGCCAGGTTGGCGGCCCGGCGGACGCGGACATCGTTGAACGGGCTGTCCGGATGCGCCTCGGTGGCGAAGGCCAGCGACATCACCTGCGGGGCGGGGCTGGCCGCGACGACCATGCCGTTGCTTTCGAGTTGGGCGATGTTGTCGGGGGAGAAGCCGAAGCCGACATCGATCTGCCCGGACAGCAGCGCCTGCAGCCGGGCCGGCCGTTCCGGCAGCTCGATCACCGTCAGGCCGTCGAGCTCCGGCACCCGCCAGGAGGTCGGGTTGGCGACCAGGGTGACGTCGTTCGCCCCCCAGCCCTCGACCTTGAAGGAGCCGGTGCCCACCGGTGTCTCGGCGAACCCGTCCGGCCCCAGCTCGGTCCACGCACCGGGCTCGACGATGAACACCAGCGCCAGGCGGTTCGGCAGCACCGGGTCCGGTCCGCTGGTGGCGATCTCCACCGTCCGGTCGTCGACCTTGGTGACGCCGACGATCCCGCGCACCTCGCCGCCGACGGAAGAGGCGCGCCCCTCGTCGGTCATCAGGTATTCGATCGTGGTGACCACCGCGTCGGCGGTGAGCGGTGCCCCGTTGGAGAAGCGGATCCCGTCCTTGAGGGTGAACCGCCAGGTCGTGTCGTCCACCACCGCCCAGCTTTCGGCCAGGACCGGGACGGCCGCGCCGTCCTCCCCGATGCGGACCAGCGGGTCGAACACCGCATCCCAGACGAACACCGACGGCACCGACCGGCCGGTGAACGGGTTGCCCTGGCCGGGCGGCAGATCCCATACCCCGACCCGCAGATCGGCGGCCTGGGCGGACACGGCCAATCCGGCACCGGCCACTGCAACCGCAGAGGCCAGCAAAACCGATTTAATCGTAGCGTTCATTTATTCAACTCTCCCTGTTGAGTACGGATACCGGCAGGTGGCCCCGGCCGCGCGCCGGTCTTCGGTCTATCACCATTGGGTGCCGATTTCGCCGAGCCATCGGCCGAAGCCCAGGGCCGGGGTGATCGACATCCCGCCGACGAAGCTGTCGCCGGACAGCAGTTCCCGGCCCAGGATCTCGCCGGCGGCGAACAGGCCGGGGATGGGCCGGCCGGCGGTATCCAGCACCGCCAGCCGCCGGTCGACCCTCAGCCCGCCGCTCGCCGTGGCGGTGGTGCCGTGATTGCGCACGGCGTAGAACGGCGCCCGGGTCAGCGGCAGCGGTCGGTGCTCCCGCCCGATCGGATCGGGCGCGCCGCGGGCAAGGGCGTCGTTGTAGGCGGCGACCGTCGCCTGCAGGCCGTCCGGGTCGATCCCGGCCGCGGCCGCCAGGGCGGCGAGACCGTCGGCGCGGGTGAAGCTCGGATGGGTGTTCCAGGCCCGCTCCAGCCGCGCCCCGGTCCAGCTCGGCAAGAGGTCCGGGCTCGCCTCCCGGGCCGCCTGGTCGAACAGGATCCAGAACGTCATCTCCGGCACCCGGGTCATGGCGCGCTGCCAGGCGACCCGATCGGGCTCGTCTTCCCGCAGGCAGCGGCGGCCCTGCCGGTCGACATAGATCTCCCACGGCAGACGGTGGGGCATCAACACCGGGTTGTCGGCCCGGGCGACCCGCCGGCTGCCCGGCGGGTCCTCGATGCCGCCGACATGGGGCAGGAAATGCCGGGCCGGGTAGGTCGCGGCCCCGACCGCCCGGGCGGCCCGCAGGCCGTCGCCCCGGCTGGTCGGCTCCGCCCCGCCATAGAGCGGCAGGCCGCCGGTCATGTCGGCGAACAGGCCGGCATCGGCGCAGTAGCCGCCGGTGGTCAGGATCGTCTGGGCGGCCTCGACCCGGCTTTCGCGGCCGTCGGCCCGGGTGATCCAGCCGCCGGTCACCGTGCCGTCGCGCCGTTCGAGCCCGGTCAGCCGGCTGCCGGTCCACAGATCGACCCGGCCGGCCGCGATCTCCCGGTCCAGTTCCGGCAGCAGGACATCGGCGATCGAGATCGCGCGCCGGGTGCCCCAATAGGTGCGCGGGGTGCTGTAGGCCTCCAGCGCATGCAGGATGGCCGGGCATCCCGGGTCCCAGTCGAGCCCGAGCGCGTCGAGCCAGGCGACCACCGCGGGCGCCAGCTCGCAGGCGAAGGCGACCATCGCCGGATCGGCCGTGCCCTTGGTGATCCGCAGGATGTCGGCGGCGTGGGCCTCGGGGCTGTCGCTGATGCCGCGCTCGGCCTGCAGGCGCGTGCCCCCGGCGCTGACATGGCCAGCCGCCCGTTTCAGCGTCCCCCCGGGCACCGGACCGGCTTCGACCAGCAGCACCCGGGCGCCGCGGCGGGCGGCGAAGATCGCCG
>JANQKE010000132.1 GCA_028281265.1 Alphaproteobacteria bacterium
CCCGAAGGGCCGGGCGGATGGGCCCCGCTGCGGCGTCGCTCGTCGTCGAATATGCCTGGGCATGTCCTTCCTCCTCGCTCCTGGCATCAGGGCCCATCCACCTCGGCAGATCGGCCCGGTATTCCCTGAAAACGCTCTAGAGTTCCGAAAAACATGACGAACCTGTGACAGGGCGCTTTCCCCCGGCACCCGGCCGCAAGCGGCCGACGCGGGCGCCAGAGCCCCTCGGCGTTCCGAATACTCCGGCAAGGCCGCCGGATCATCCCGCGGACGCCGGCTCGAGCGTGATCACCGGCCCGCCGGCCTCCGCGGCGTCGGCCGGGTCGTGGGTGACCAGCAGCGCCGGCAGGCCGCGCTCGACGATATGGTCGAAGACCAGGCGCCGGTAGCCCGCCTTCAGCCCCGCATCGAGGCGGGAGAACGGCTCGTCCAGAAGGACCGCCCGCGGCGCCGCCAACAGGGTGCGCAGCAGCGCCACCCGGGCCCGCTGGCCCCCCGACAGGGTGGCGGGGTCGCGGTCGCCGAAGCCGGCCAGCCCGACGGCCGCGAGCGCCGCGTCCGCCTGCCGGCGCCGGTCCCGCCGGCGGCCTCGGCCGGGCAGGGCGAACAAGAGGTTGCCCGCCACCGAGAGGTGCGGGAACAAGAGATCGTCCTGGAACAGAAGCCCCAGCCGGCGCCGCTCTGGCGGCAGCCCGTCGATCCGCACACCGTCGAGCCAGACCGCGCCGGCGGCCTCGAACGCCGGATCCAGGGTGCCGGTCAGATGGCCCAGCAGGCTCGACTTGCCGGCCCCGCTCGGCCCCATGATCGACGCGATCCGGCCCGGCGCGACCGACACGGACAGCGGCGCGAACAGAGGCGTCCCGTCGAGGCAGAGCCGGATCGACCGGAAATGGAGCCCGGGGGCGGTCGCCGGGTCCGGCGGCGGCGGCGGCTCCGCCGGGGCGGTGTGGGGGGCCACTACCATCGCCGGAGCGCCCGGCGGTTGCGGTAGACCAGCCGCGGCGCCGCCACCGCGATCGCGAACACCGCCAGCGGCAGCATCGCCTGCAGGAACGCCGCCGCCCCGACGACCCTGCGGTCGGCCCCCCGGGCGAGGCCCACGACCTCCACCGTGAGCGTGGTCAGCCGGCCGGCGCCGGCGAAGAGCGTGGGCAGGTACTGGGCGGCGGAGACCGAAAACCCGATCGCCGCGGCGACCAGGATCGGCCTCAGCAACACCGGGGCGACCACGGACGCCAAGGCCCGAAACGGCCCCAGGCCCAAGGTGGCGGCCGCGGCGCGCAGGCGCGGGTCGAGCCGGCGCCAGGGCTCCGCCAGGGCGAGGAAGAGATACGGCACCACGAACAGCAGATGGCTGAGGATCAGCGCGGTCCAGGTGCCGTCCAGCCGGGCGGCGACCAGCACGAGCTGGAGGCCGAACAGGAACGTCACCTGCGGCACCAGCAGCGGCGCGTACAGGATCCACAGCGCCCACGGCCCCGCCCGCCGGCCGGTCCGGCGCTCGTGTTCCAGGCAGCCCACCACCAGGACCAGGCCGATCGCCACGCTGGCGATCCCGACCATGATCGTGGTGGCGACCGCGTCGTCGAGACCGGCCATCGCCCGCCCCCACGGATCGACCGACCAGGCCGTCGGCCAAGGGTCGGGATAGCGCCAGCGGCCGGCCGCGGACCACAGGCCGAGCGCCACCAGACCCAGGAAAGCCGTCGTCAGCACCGCGACCAGGGCGGTCATCGCCCCGGTCTTCAACAGCCGATCGGACCGGCCGCGCAGCCCGTCGGTCCAGCGGCCGACCGACCCCTTGAGGTACAGCCGGACCGCCAGCAGCCACAGGCCGATCGCAGCGGCGACCAGCCCGAGCTGAGCGATCGCCCCGGCCGCGGCCAGGAACCGGAAACCCAGATCCGGGTCCTGGGCCCAGCGCAGCACCAGGACGGAAAGGGTCGGCGGGGTCGACGGGCCCAGGATCATCGCCATGTCGACCGTGGACAGGCCATAGGCCAGGACCGCGCAGACCGGCAGGCGGAGATGGGGCACCAGTTGCGGCAGCACGACCTTGATCCAGGCCGTGGTCGGCCGGTAGCCCAGCGACCGCGCCATGCGAAGCTGCGCCGGGGTGTCGAGCTGCCCCAAGGCCGACAGGGCGATCAGCAGCAGGAAGGGGATTTCCTTGACCGTCAGGCCGGCCAGCAGGGCCAGCCCCCAGGGATCCTGGACGACCAGGAGATCGGGCGGGCGGTCCCAGCCCGTCGCCCAGGGCGACAGCAGCCGGGCCAGCCAGCCGCTGGGCACGATCAGGAACGCCAACCCGACCGCCGCCGCCGCATGCGGGATCGCCAGGAGCGGCGACAGCAGACGGCGGGCGACGCGCACCCAGACGCTGTCGTGCCAGGCGGCCAGGAAGCCGATCACCAGCAGCAGGGCCAGCGCGGTCGAGCCGACACCGCTGACCAGGCTGATCCCGGCCGCGGCCGGCA
>JANQKE010000137.1 GCA_028281265.1 Alphaproteobacteria bacterium
CTGCGTCCGAACGGACGCAGATAAGATGCTCTAACTCTTTAAACTAGATCATCTTATCTGCGTTCAGATGAGTCCATCTGAACGCAGGATGATCTAGCACGAGCTTCCGGGACCGACCAGCGATCGCGTTGGCCCTCTGCCGTGCGCGCTCCAGCATGTGGGGAGCTGCTACGGACTTGGCCAGCGCGATGGGTCGACTCGTCACCAATCACGCTCAGTCCGGAACGCCCAGCGACACCCCCAACCGGGCGCGGCGGGTGATCCACGGCACCGGGCGGTAGCGCGGGTCGCCGGTGGCCGCGAACAGCCGGCCGAGGATCCGGTCGATCCGCACCGGGCCGAGCGTGTCGCCCAAGGCAAAGGGGCCCTTGGGATAGCCCAGGCCGAGCGTCACCGCCGCATCGATATCGGCCGGGGTGGCGATCCGCTGTTGCGCCATCTGCGCGGCCGTCGCCACGATCATCACGGCGACCCGCTGCGCGACGAACCCGGCCGTGTCGGCGATCAGGCTGACGGGCAGACCGGTCCGAGCCAAGGTCGCTCGCGCCGCCGACGTGACGTCTGCGGCCAGGCCGGGCGGTGTCATCAGGGTCAGCCGGCCGGCCCCGCAGCCGAACGGATCGACCGCCACCGTCCGGTCGGCCGGCAGATGCTCTGCGAGCAGGGCGGTGGTGGCATCGTCCCCGACCGGCAGGACCAGGCACAGGCCGTCGCGGCGCGGCCGCGGCCCGGTATCGACCGGAACGCCGGCCGCGGCGAGGCGATCGGCAAGCCAGGCCGCCGCACCCGCATCGCCGCGGCGGCTGATCCACACCGGCCGAACGGGGGCTGCGGGCATCTCCGGTTCGGCCGGCATCGCCGGCTTGCCATCCTGATAGGCGTAGAAACCCTGGCCGGACTTGCGGCCCAACAGGCCCGCCGCGACCCGCTGCTCGACCAGGGGATGGGCCTGGAACCGCGGCTCCCCCCAATAGGCCTCGGCCATGCGGCGGGTGACCGCCTGGAAGACGTCGAGCCCGACCAGGTCGAGAAAGGCGAACGGCCCCATAGGCAGGCCCAAGGTGTCGGTGACGATGCGGTCGATGGTGGCGGCGTCGGCCACCCCATCGGCCAGCAGGCGCACGCCTTCGGTCGTCAGGGCGCGGCCGGCATGGTTGACGATGAAGCCCGGCGTGTCGGCCGCAACGACGGGGCGATGGCCGAGCCCGTCCACGACCGCCACCAGCCGGTCGATGACCGAAGGGTCGGTGCGGCGCCCGCGCACGATCTCGACCACCCGCATCAGCGGTGCGGGGTTGAAGAAATGCAGGCCCGCCAGACGCTCCGGCCGATCGAGGTCCCGGCCGATCGCGGTGACCGACAGCGACGAGGTATTCGTCGCCAGGATCGTATCCGGGCCCGCAATCGCGGCCAGCCCGGCGAACAGGGACCGCTTGATCGCCAGATCCTCGACCACCGCCTCGACGACCAGACCGCACGCCGCCAAGGCGTCCAACCGGTCGGCGACGGCGACCCGCGCCAAGACCGAGGCGGCGTCCCCGACGGCCAGCCGGCCGCGCCGTTCCAGCCGGCCGAGCCTCTGCCCGATCGCCTCGCGCCCGGCATCGCCGGCGCCGTCGGCGACATCGTGCAACAGGACCCGATGACCCCGCATCGCGAACAGTTGGGCGATACCGCACCCCATCACCCCGGCGCCGACCACACCGACCACCGGCCGGTCGTCGGCGGTCCCCCCGACCGCTGCCATCCCTTATTCCCCCCGGAAGTCGGGTCTGCGCTTGTCGAGGAAGGCGGTCATGCCCTCGGTCTGATCGGCGGTGTCGAACAGTAGATGCATCGACTTGCGCTCCAGCATCAGCCCGGCCGAGAGCGGCAGATCCGCCCCCGCCAGCGCGACCTCCTTGATATGCTCGACGGCCAGGGGCGGCCGCCGGGCGATGGTGCCGGCCAGGCTGAGGGCGGTTTCCATCACCGCGTCGTCATGCACCAGGTCGGTGACGAGCCCCCAGTCGGCGGCGGTCGGCGCGTCGATCGGCTCCCCGGTCAGCAGCAGCCGCAGCGCCCGGTGCTTGCCGACCGCGCGGATCAGCCGCTGGGTCCCACCGGCCCCCGGCATGATGCCGACCTTGACCTCCGGCAGGCCGAACCGCGCCCCGGTACCGGCGACGATCAGATCGCAGTGCATGGCCAGTTCGCACCCGCCACCCAGCGCATAGCCGTTGACGGCGGCGATCAGCGGCTTGCGGCATTCTGCGATCGCCTGCCACAGCCGATGGATTCCGCGCCGGTGCAGGGCCATCGGGCGCGCGTCGACCATCGCCTTGATGTCCGCGCCGGCGGCGAACACGGTCGGCCCACCGGTGATGATGCCGACCCGGATGCCGGTCTCGGTGTCCACCCGCCGGGCGAAGTCGGCCAGCGCCTCCCGCGCCGGCATCGACAGCGCGTTCATCGCCTCGGGCCGGTTGAGGGTCGCCCGCAGGACCGGTTCCTCCGGTCGATCGACCAGAACCGCGGCGGCTTCGGCGGCTTCACTCATGTCTTGGACATCCGTTGCGGGAACCGGGCCGTCGTCAACCAAGGCCGGAGGCAAGGGCGATCACCACCAGGATCACGACCCCTGCTGCCAACACCATACCGGCCACGGTTTTCAGTTGTCGACGCACCCAAGGGAACAGCAGGGCCAGGAGAACCAGGACCAGGGCGATCTGCAGCAGCAAGGGAGAGCCTCCGAGCCGTCGACGGATGGGACGGCGCCCTCCATACACTAGTCCCGGGACCGGCGTCGCCCCACCCGCCGCCTACCCGATCGGCTCCAGGTGATAGGGGATGATCGATTTCGAGGTCTCGTCGACCACCAGCCGGTGGTTGGCGGCCGGAAAAGCGCGGTGCGCGCAGTCCAGCCGCTCACACATCCGGCAATGGAGGCCGACCGGCACGACGCCATGGTCCCCGGCGAGATCCAGGCCGTCCGCGTAGACGATCTGGGCAGCGTCTTCCAACCCGCAGCCCAGGGCCAAGGCATAGGTCTGACCGGGGTTGCGGTAGCCGGCGCCGGGCTTCCGGACCATCCGGGCGATGGAGAAAAGCCGCTCCCCGTCCGGAGTTTCGGAGATCTGGACATGCATCCGGCCCTCGGACCGGAAGGCGTCGTGCACGTTCCAGCGCGGGCAGGCGCCGGCGAACCGGGCGAACGGCGTCCGCGCCGCGGTCATCCGCTTGGACACGTTGCCCGCCTTGTCGACGCGGAGCAGGAAGAACGGGATGCCCCGGGCACCGGGACGCTGCAAGGTGGTTAGCCGCTGGCACACCTGCTCGAAGCTCGCCTCGAACCGCTTTTGCAGGATTTCGAGATCGTAACGCACCTGAACGGCGGCGCGGTGGAACCGGTCATACGGCATGAGGATCGCTGCGGCGAGATAGTTGGCGAGGCCGATCCTGGCCAGCCGCCGGCTGTCCTCCCCCGGCAGCTTGGCCGTGGCCACCAGGCCGTCGAGCACGTCGCGGCCCTTGAGGAGCGCCACCTGCAAGGCGAGCTGAAACGCCCGGCTGGACGCGGGCAGCATCTCCGACAGCAGGATGCGCCGCTGATGCCGGTCGTAGCGCCGGCGCAAGGGCCCCATCACGTCCACCGGCAGCACCCGGACCCGCAGGCTGTAGGCTTCCCCCAGATAGGCCGTCAGTCCGGCCAGCATCTGCCCCTGCTCCAGCCGCCCGGCCGCGGCCACTTCGGTGGCGACATCCTCGAGCTCGGGGAAGTAGTTGCCGTGATCGGCGAAGTAGTCTCCGACCCGGTCGAGCGGTCCGCCGGGCGGATGGATCGGCGCATGGGCGTTCGGCCCGGTCAACTCGGCATCGTCGCGCAACTGGCGGTAGGCCTGATAGAGGCGCTGGATACCGGCCGCCGCACCGGGGGCCTGCTCGGCAAGGTCGAGCAACTCCTGCCGGCCGATCCCGGCCCCCTCGAACAGCGGATCGCTGAACACTTCGGCCAGGCCGGCGCTCAGCCGGCTGGCATCGTCCTCAGCGAACGCCTTGAGGTCGATGTCGAAGGTATCGACGAAGCGGAGCAGCAGATCGACCGTCACCGGCCGCTGGTTCGTTTCGATCAGCGCCAGATAACTCGCGGATATACCGAGCTTCTCGGCCATCCGAGCCTGGGTCAGGCTCAGCTCCCGCCGCAGCCGGCGAACCTTGGGACCGAGGTAGCGCTGACGGGCCATGCGGTTCCTACCGGGTGGTGAATTCGACAGTCTTTACAAACTTACATGCTGCAGCGCGGGAAGCGCAACCATTTCACGACGCTTTGCTTCACTCGTCCCGCACAATGAGCAACGATCGAACCAGCCGCCGCGGTCGGGTCGATCGACGCCCGGTCGGAACGCGGATCGGCGGCACAAAAAACGCCTCCGAGAAAAGCTGGAAAGGACGCACCACCGCATGGCTCCGCTCGATCACGGCCCGATCGGCTTTGAACACCGCCCCGATCCCGACCTAGCGGCGCGCCGCTTCGACGGCATCCGCCGCGACTACACGCCGGCCGATGTCGACCGGCTGCGCGGGTCCTTCCGCATCGACCACACCGTCGCGCGGATGGGTGCGGAGCGGCTGTGGGAGCTGATGCACAAGCGCGACTTCGTCAACGCGCTGGGCTCGACCAACGGCAACCAGGCGATGCAGATGGTCCGCGCCGGGCTGGAGGCGATCTACCTGTCCGGGTGGCAGGTGGCGGCCGACATGAACAATGCCGGGCAGATGTACCCCGACCAGTCGCTCTATCCGGCCGACAGCGTCCCGGCGGTGATCAGGCGGATCAACAACACCCTGCTGCGCGCCGACCAGATCGAGCATATGGAAGGCGGGGCCAGGCGCTACTGGATGGCGCCGATCGTCGCCGATGCCGAGGCCGGCTTCGGCGGCCCACTCAACGCGTTCGAACTGATGAAGGCGATGATCGAGGCCGGTGCCGCGGGCGTCCACTTCGAAGACCAGCTCGCCTCGGAGAAGAAGTGCGGCCATCTCGGCGGCAAGGTACTGGTGCCGTTCAAGACCTTCGAGCGCACGCTCAACGCCGCCCGCCTCGCCGCCGACGTGATGGACGTGCCCAGCGTCCTGATCGCCCGCACCGATGCGGAGAGTGCGAAGCTCATCACCTCGGACATCGATGAGCGGGACCGGCCGTTCATCGACCTCGACAACCGCACCGAGGAGGGTTTCTACCCGATCAGGAAGGAAAACCGCCTAGAATACTGCATCGAGCGGGGCAAGGCGTTCGGCCATTACGCCGACCTGTTGTGGATGGAGACCTCCACCCCCGATCTGTCGGTCGCCAAAGCCTTCATCGAAGCGGTGCGCAAGGAGCACCCGAACAAGATGTGCGCCTACAACTGTTCACCCAGCTTCAACTGGCGCAAGAACCTGGACGACGCCACCATCGCCAAGTTCCAGCGCGAACTGGGCGCGATGGGCTTCAAGTTCCAGTTCATCACCCTGGCCGGCTTCCACAGCCTCAACTTCGCCACCTTCCGGCTCGCTCAAGGCTACAAGGAACGGCAGATGGCGGCGTATTCGGAACTGCAGGACGCCGAGTTCGCCGCCGAGGCCGACGGCTACACCGCCACCCGCCACCAGCGCGAAGTCGGTACCGGCTACTTCGACGCCGTGTCGATGGCGATCTCCGGCGGCAAGTCCTCCACCACCGCCATGGGCGACAGCACCGAAACCGCCCAGTTCCACTGACCGCTGCGAACCGCGACGACCGGTGACGAAGTCCCCGGTCCCGCGCGGCCAGCCGTCTCGAGACAACACCGTTCAAGGGAGACGTCGAACATGCCTGACGCCATTCAACCCGCCGTCGACGCCGAAGAAGAGCTGCCCGACGCCATCACCGTCCTCGCCGACGACTTCACGCCCGCGGCGATGGAGTACCATCGCGGGGAGCTCGGCCGTCGCGGCTATCAGCTTGCCGGCCCGATCCTGCCGCGCACCTTCTATCGGCTGAGCGGCGACGGTCGCAGCCGGGAGAAGCTGTTCGACGGCAAGCCGCAATACGCCGCCACCTTCATCCGCAAGCCGGAGGCCTGATCCCGCCGACCGGATGATGCCCCCCCTTTCTCCCAGCCGGTCTTCGAGCAGTGCGGCAGCTCGGAGCCATGACTTGAGGCCGATCCGCCCCGGCGGGTCGGCCTTCTTGTGGTCACGCGGCGGCGGCCCCCGGGGCGCCGGGTCGGCTCAGCCCGGCACCGTGCCCGCGACCGTCGCACCGAGATCGGCGAACCAGGGCTGGGCGGCGTATTCCCGCACCCAGGCACTGTAGGCGCCGGGCTCGGTCGCGCACCCGGTCCGGACCTCATCGGGAAAGCGCCAGGCGATGTCCTGCACTTCCGCCGGTGTCGGGGCGAGCACGGCCCCGGCGGCGAGCCGTCCGACGAACAGGTGCACGAACTCCCATTCGATCAGACCGCTGCCGACATCGGCCCGGTAGAGATGGGTGCCGGCCGGCCGGAGGGTGCAGCGGACCCCCAGCTCCTCCTCGGTCCGGCGGACCGCAGCGGCGGCAATCGCCTCCCCGGGTCGGGGATGGCCACAGCAGCTATTGGCCCATAGCCCGGCGGAGTGATACTTGCCCGCCGCGCGGCGTTGCAGCAGCTGCCGACCCGCGGCATCGAACAGGAACACGGAAAACGCCCGGTGCAGCAGGCCGGCCGCGTGCGCCGGCAGCTTGCCGGCCGTGCCCACCGGCCGATCTTCGTGATCGACCAGGATCACCTTCTCCGCCCGATCATCCATAACCGCCGTCGCCATCCCGCTGCCTCGTCCATCCGTTCGGGCCCGCCGAGCCTGCTCGATCCCCTCAGCCTAGCCGGCCGGCGCCCCCCGGCCGCATGACGGAAATCAAATTGCCCCGCCGAAACGGCGGGGGCCGTCGACAGCGCCCGGACCGTCAGGCAAGCTTGACACACCGGATTGGCCGCGTCGGCTCCCGGACCGTGCCGCGGGCCTTGGGTGATCGCGGACGGGTCGGCGCGTCGATCCGACCCCGGCCGCGCGGGGGCGGCCTTGGGGTCGGTCCGACCTCTCCCCGCCCGGTTGTCGCGAGCCCGAACGATGCATCCCATGCGCGCCCCCTTCCCGTTCACCGCCATCGTCGGGCAGGAGGAGATGAAGCTCGCGCTGCAGCTCACGGCGATCGACCCGACCATCGGCGGAGTCCTGGTGTTCGGGGACCGCGGCACCGGCAAATCCACCACCGTGCGGGCGCTGGCGGCCTTGTTGCCGAAGATGCAAGCCGTGATCGGCTGCCCCTACAACTGTCCGCCCGAGCAGCCGTTCGACCAGTGCCCCGTGTGTACCGGCGGGCACGACGGCGGCCATCTGAAGCCCGGCGAGGTGCCGGTACCGGTGGTCGACCTGCCCCTGGGCGCCACCGAGGATCGCGTCGTGGGGGCCCTCGATCTCGAACGCGCCCTGACCCAGGGCGAAAAGGCGTTCGAGCCCGGGCTTCTCGCGCGGGCCCATCGCGGCTTCCTCTATATCGACGAGGTCAACCTGCTCGAGGATCATATCGTCGACCTGCTGCTCGACGTGGCCGCAAGCGGGGAGAACGTCGTCGAACGGGAGGGGTTGAGCATCCGCCATCCCGCCCGCTTCGTGCTGATCGGCAGCGGCAATCCCGAAGAGGGCGAGTTGAGGCCGCAACTGCTCGACCGGTTCGGTCTCGCGGTCGACGTCACCACCCCCGACGACCTCAAGACCCGGGTGGAGGTGGTCCGCCGCCGCGACGCCTATGAGCGGCACGGCGCCGATTTCGTCGCCCGCTTCCATGACAGCGACGATGTGCTGCGCAGCCGGATCCTGGAGGCGCGGGAACGGCTCGACGCCGTCACGGTGGCGGATGCGGTGCTGGAGCGGGCCTCGCAGCTCTGCCTGGCCCTGGGCACCGATGGGCTGCGCGGCGAACTCACCCTGTTGCGCGCCGCCCGGGCGCTGGCCGCCTTCACCGGCGACGCGGGCGTCGAGGATCGACATCTGAAGGCGGTTGCCCCGCCGGCCTTGCGCCATCGGCTGCGCCGCAACCCGCTCGATGACGCCGGCGCAGGCGTCCGGGTCGAGCGCGCGGTGGCGGAGCTGTTCGGGGCATGAGCGACCTCGCCGCCCTGCTGGAACGGGCGCCAGCGCCGCCGGACGGCGCACCCGCGGACGCTCCGCCCTCCCCGCCGACGCCGGTCGCCCCCGCCTGGGGTCAGGCTGTGCTCGTCGCCGCGCTGGTGGCGATCGATCCCGCGGGTCTCGGCGGGGTTCGGGTGCGGTCCCAGGCCGGGCCGGTGCGCGACCGCTGGCTCACCCACCTGCGCGCCTTCCTGCCGCCGGACCTGCCGGTCCGGCGGGTGCCCCTGGGCATCGCCGAGGGCCGGCTGCTCGGCGGATTGGATCTTGCCGCCACCCTGCAGGCGGGCAAGCCGATCGCCGAACGCGGTGTCCTGGCCGATGCCGATGGAGGGCTGCTGGTCCTGGCGATGGCGGAACGGCTGACGGCGGGGACCGCCGCCCAGCTCGCCGCTGTCCTCGACCGGCACGAGGTGATGGCCGAACGCGACGGCTTCACGCTCCGCACACCCGCCCGCTGCGGCATGATCGCCTTCGACGAAGGGCTGTCCGAGGACGAACGGCCACCTGGCGCCTTGCTGGACCGGCTGGCCTTCCGGCTCGATCTCGACCCGATCCGGCTGCGGGAAACCGAGGGGGAACCGCTGCCCGCGGAGGCCGTGCTGGCCGCCCGAGAGCGGCTCGCGACCGTCACCACCCCGGACACCGCGTTCGAGAGCCTGTCCGCCGCAGCCCACGCCCTGGGGATCGATTCGGTCCGCGGACCGCTGCTCGCGCTCAAGGCCGCGCGGGCCAGCGCCGCGCTGTTCGGCCGCGACGGGGTGGATGCCGACGATCTGACCCTGGCGGCACGCCTGGTGCTCGGCCCCCGGGCGACCCGGCTCCCGGCCGAAAGCCCCGACACGGTGCCGGACCCGCCCGAACCGCCGCCCGAGCCGCCCGATGGGGAGCCACCACCCGACGCCGAGGATGAGCCGGCCACCGAGGAACCGCCGCTCGACGACCTGGTGTTGGAAGCGGCCCGAGCGGCCATCCCCGAAGGTCTCCTGGCGATGCTCAAGCTGGGAGCGACGCGCGGCACGGCGGACGCTGCCGGCCGGGCCGGTGCGGTCAAGCAGGGGAATGGCCGGGGGCGTCCCGCCGGCACCCGGCGCGGCGACCCCAAATCCGGCCAACGCCTGAACGTACTGGAAACCCTGCGCTCGGCCGCCCCGTGGCAACCCATCCGCCGGCAGGGCCGCAGCCGGACTGGCCGCCGTCCGGTGCGCGTGGAGGTCCGCCGCGACGACTTCCGGATCACCCGGATCAAGCACCGCACCGCCACCACGACGATCTTCGTGGTCGACGCCTCGGGCTCGGCCGCCCTGCAACGGCTCGCCGAAGCCAAAGGGGCGGTCGAGCTGCTGCTGGCCGATTGCTATGTGCGGCGCGACCAGGTGGCGCTGATCGCCTTCCGCAAGGCCGCAGCGGAACTGCTCCTGCCGCCCACCCGTTCCCTGGTGCGGGCCAAGCGGTCGCTCGCCGGGCTGCCCGGCGGCGGCGCCACGCCGCTGGCCGCCGGCATCGTGGCGGCGACCACGCTGGCGGAGGATGTCAGGCGGCGCGGACACGCCCCGGTGGTCGTGCTCTTGACCGACGGGAAGGCGAATATCGGCCACGATGGCAGGCCCGGCCGCCCGCAAGCCCAGGCCGACGCCGAGACCGCGGGCCGGGCGCTCCGGCTCGCCGGCCATACGGCGCTGCTGGTCGATACCGCCCAGCGCCCGTCCGACAAGGCGCGACGGCTGGCCGACGCGATGGGGGCGACCTACCTGCCGCTACCCTATGCGGATGCCCGATCCCTCAGCCAAGCCGTCAGCCTGGCGGCGGAGGCGGGATGATGGCCGCACGGACGGACGATGGCGCCCGGACGCAAAGGGCACGGCCATGATCGGCCCCATGCTGACGGCACGCGACCGGCCGGACTGGAGCGTCGAAGGGCGGGACTGGCCGCACCGGTCCCACAGCCGGTTCGTCCGCGCCGGCGGCTTGCACTGGCACGTCCAGGTCATGGGGTCCGGGCCGGTCCTGCTGCTGATCCACGGAACCGGTGCCTCCAGCCATTCCTGGCGGGATCTGGCCCCGCTCCTGGCCGAGCGGTTCACGCTGGTCGTCCCGGACCTGCCCGGCCATGGCTTCACGCCGGCGCCGAACTTCAACGCCCTGACCCTACCCTTCATGGCTCGGCGCCTGGGCAGCCTGATGCAGGCGCTGGCCCGCCCGCCCGGGCTCGTGGTCGGCCACTCGGCCGGGGCGGCGATCGGATTGCGGATGGCGATGGATGGCCTGGTCACACCCGATCGTGTGATCGGCCTGAATGCCGCCCTCCGCCCGTTCGAAGGGGCCTCGGGCGTGCTGTTTCCGGCCATCGCCAAACTGTTGTTCCTCAATCCGCTGGCCCCGCGGCTGTTTGCCGCCAGCGCCGCCGATCCCGAACGGGTACAGCGATTGATCGACGGCACCGGCTCCACGCTGGATGCCGTCGGTTCGGAACTCTATCGACGACTGTTCAGGAAGCCGGCACATGTCGCCGGCACGCTCGGCATGATGGCGGCCTGGAAGCTCGAACCGCTGCTGCGCGACCTGCCCGGCCTGACCGTCCCGGTCACGTTCATCGTCGGTGACAGAGACCGGACCGTTCCGCCCCGGCAGTCCGAAGCGGTGGCGGCGACGGTACCGGGCGCCGGCGTCGTCCGGCTGGCGGGGCTCGGCCACCTGGCGCATGAGGAAGCGCCGGACCGGGTCGCCGTGGCCATCGTGCAGGCCGCCACCGGCGGGGAGGGACGCGATGCCGCGTAACCCCGCACCGGTGTGCTTGCCGTGCGCCGCCGACAAGCCGTAGGTTCGGACACGATGACGCACCCGGTCCGCTTCCCCGCCGTCTCCTTCCGTCTCAGGCCCCGAGGCACCGTCTTCCGTCCCGCTGCCCGAGGCACCGTGCGATGGGCGTGATCGTGCCGCACACGCCGATGGCGACGGCGACCGACTTCCGCCATTGCCGGATGGTGATTCGGGCCGGTTCCAAGACGTTCAGCGCCGCCTCTCGACTGCTGCCGGGGGACATGAGCGATGCGGCTTGCGCGTTGTATGCCTTCTGTCGCGTGGCCGACGATGCGGTGGATGTCGACGGTGGCTGCATGCCGGCGGTCGCCGCCCTGCAAAGCCGCCTCGACCGTGTGTACGCCGGGCGCCCCGACGATCATCCGATCGACCGGGCCTTTGCCGAAACCGTCGCCCTGTACGTCATTCCAAAGACCCTGCCCGAGGCGCTGATCGAGGGATTGGCCTGGGATGCGTGCGGGCATCGCCGATACGTGACCCTGTCCGACGTGTACGCGTACGCCGCCCGGGTCGCCGGCGCGGTCGGCGGGATGATGTCGCTGGTGATGGGCCGGCGGGAACCCGATACGGTCGCCCGCGCCTGCGACCTCGGCGTGGCGATGCAGCTTTCCAACATCGCCCGGGATGTGGGGGAGGATGCGCGCAACGCACGCCTGTACCTGCCCCGCCAATGGCTGACCGACGAAGGCATCGATCCCGACGCATGGCTTGCCGCCCCGGTGTTCGATACCGCCTTGGGCAGGGTCGTCGCCCGCCTGTTGGCCGAGGCCGACGGGCTGTACCGGCGGGCCGATCCGGGGATCGACCGGCTGCCCTTCGCCTGCCGCGGCGCGATCCACGCCGCCCGGCTCATGTACGCCGAAATCGGGGCGGAAGTCGGCCGCAACGGGTTCAACTCCGTCGACCGGCGTGCGGTCGTACCGGCACGGCGCAAGCGAGAGCTGATCGGCCGGGCGGTGGCGGCGTGGATGATGCCGCGGCCGATGCGGCCCGCCCCGGTGCTGCCGGAGAACAGCTTCCTGATCGACGCGGTGACGGCGACGCACCCGCCGACCGATGAGGCGATCGCCGCGGCCAGGACGCTCGACGATCGCATCGCCTGGCTGGCCGGGCTCCTGGTGCGGCTGGACGCGCAGGACCAGGTCTCCCGATCCCGGTCCTGACCGGCCGGCCGCGGCCGGGACTGGTCATGCCGGCGGGTCCACCCCACCTCAGACGGCGTGTTGCTATCGACAGGCGGGAGCCGTCGGCCCATGGCCATGCAATGGATCGCCCTGTTGGGCTTCATAGGTGTCTGCGTCGTCGCGGCGTTCAGCGCGTCTTACGCCCGGCCCGGGGCGTGGTACGAAGCGCTCGACAAGCCGCCCTGGACACCGGCGAACTGGGTGTTCCCGGTCGTCTGGACGGTCCTGTACGCGATGATCGCGGTGTCCGGCTGGCTGGTCTGGCTGGAGGTCGGCTTCGCCGCGTTGCCGATGGCGGTCTACCTGGCCCAGCTCACGCTCAACGCCGCCTGGTCACTGATCTTCTTCAAGCTGCGTCGGATCGATTGGGCGCTATGGGAAGCCGGTGCGCTGTGGCTGTCGATCGCGGTCACCATCGCCGTGTTCGCCACGATCCGCTGGGATGCGGCGCTGCTGCTGGTTCCCTATCAGGTCTGGGTGACGATCGCGTTCGTCCTCAACCTCAGCATCTATCGGCGCAACCCCGACGCGGTCCCGGCATGACACCGACGGATCGGCATGACGCCGACCGGCTCAGCGCACCCAGCCGGCCGATCAGATCACCGTGACCGCCTTGCGGACCAGCAGCGCGGCCACGCCGGCGACCTCCCGCACGAAATCCGCAAAGGACAGATGGCTGTCCTCGCCGGCCTGGTCGCTGAGCGCCCGGATCACCACCACCGGCACGCCGTCGAAACGGTCGGCGACCTGGGCGATCGCCGCCCCCTCCATCTCCACGGCCAGGCCGCCATGGGTGATGTGGAGCCGGTCGCGGGTTTCCGGACAGTTCAGGAAGGTGTCGCCGGTCAGCACGGTGCCGACATGCAGGACCGGCACGTGCGGGTCGCCACCGGTCGCTTGGGCGGACAGGGGCGGCAGGGACACGGTCTCCAGGGCAGATCGCAGCCGGCCGATCAGATCCCCGTCGACCGGGTAGCCGACCGTGTCGTCGAACCCGGGCAGGGGCGGCACGCCCGGCTGATAGGCCTTGATCGCCCCGGCGGTCAGCGCCCCGTAGTCATGGGCGATCAGCCGGTCGGCCAGGACGACGTCGCCGACCCGCAAGCCTTCGTGCAGGCCACCGGCCACCCCGGAGAAGACGAGCGCCCGGCAGCCGAACCGGGTCAGCAGCACGGTGGCGACGACCGCCGCGTTGACCTTGCCGATGCCGCATTCGACCACCACCACCGCCACCCCGTCCAGTTGACCGGCCCGAAACAGGCTGCCGCCTATGGTCTCCCGCCCGGTCTCCGTGAACCCGTCGGCGAAATGGGCCGCCTCCTCGGACAGGGCGGAGATCACCCCGATCGGGGCGTCTTTCGGCATCGCTCGGGACATGAAAGCCAGCACCTTGACCAGTCGGGTGGACGAGTACTCGGATTCCCCGAATAGAGCCTCCTGCGTACGAACGGACGCAGGAGGCTCTAACTCTTTGAAGTCGATCAACTAATCTGCGTTCGGACGAGTCCATCTGAACGCAGGTTGATCTAGAGCGGTTTCAGGGATTTCCGAGCCGATCTGCCGAGGCGGATGGGTCCTGATGCCAGGAGCGAGGAGGAAGGACATGCCGGGGCCTATTCGACGACGAGCGACGCCGCAGCAGGACCCATCCGCCCGGCCCTTCGGGTTGGCGTGTGCCGGCCGCCCGCTGCGTTGCGCCGCTTGCCCGATGGCACCACATCGCGCGGCGCGACGCGCCTTGCGGATCGATCCGGCACACACCAACAGATCGGCCCGGAAATCCCTGAAACCGCTCTAG
>JANQKE010000138.1 GCA_028281265.1 Alphaproteobacteria bacterium
TGCCGGCCGCCCGCTGCGTTGCGCCGCTGGCCCGATGGAACCGCATCGCGCCGTGCTACGCGCCTCCACGGATCGATCCGGCACACGCCAACAGATCGACCCGATACTCCCTGAAAACGCTCTAGGAGCTTGAGCCATCATGACGCAGGGCGCGCCTTGGCCGACTGCCACCGTGATCGGGCCCGACGGGCAGCCGCTGACCTTGGACGATCTCCCGCCGCCCTCCACCCAGCGCTGGGTCAGCCGGCGCAAGGCGCAGGTCGTCGCCGCCGTGCGTGCCGGGTTGTTGACGCTTGACGAGGCCTGTCAGCGCTACAGCCTGTCGGTGGAGGAGTTCCTGTCCTGGCAGAGGTTGCAGGACCGTCATGGTCTGGCGGGCCTGCGGGCCACGCGCCTGCAGGACTATCGGGATACCGATGCGCGCTATGCCGGCGCCGGGGACTGATCCCGCCCGCCTGCCCTGACCCTGCCGATGCAGGACGGCCGCCCCGGAAGACGGGCGGCCGTGTCGCGGACTGGGCCCGAAGGCTCGCACCCCGGCCTTCCGACGCGGCCCCCCCCCGCTCCCGGTAGGCAGATTTTGCCGGGTCATTAAGGCTCTGTTCACGGTCGGCACCGTACCTGGGTACCCGGGGTCGGCGGTACAGCACCGCCGCACCGGCAACCGATGGGACGAGCCGCTGTGGACGGGTTGGTTCAGACACTGCGCGGATTGGGACCGCTGAGACTCGGGGCGATCGCCATCGTCGGCGTGATCCTGCTGACTCTTTTCGTCTTCCTGACGACCCGCCTGGCCCAGCCCGATCTGGCCCTGCTGTACAGCGATCTCGACTTCGCCGATTCCGGGGAGATCGTCACCCGGTTGGAAGCCGCGGGCGTGCCCTACGAGCTGAGCGGCAACGGCACCTCGATCTTCGTTCCGTCCGATCAGGTCGACCGGCTGCGGGTGCAGATGGCCCAGCAGGGTCTGCCGGCCGGCGGCTCGATCGGCTACGAGATCTTCGACCGGACCGACGGTTTCGGGACCACCAACTTCGTCCAGAACGTCAACCGGCTGCGCGCCCTGGAAGGCGAACTCGCCCGGACCATCGGCACGATCAACGGCATCCGCCAGGCCCGGGTCCATCTCGTGCTGCCCGAGCGGGAGCTGTTCTCCCGCGATGCGGCCGAGCCGACGGCCAGCGTCTTCCTGCGCCTGGGCGCCGGGCGCCTGGGGTCCGAGCAGATCATCGCGATCCAGTCCCTGGTGGCCGCGGCCGTGCCGCGCATGGCGCCGGACGCGGTCTCGATCGTCGACGACCGCGGCAACCTGCTCGCCCGCGGGCCGGCGAGCGAAGACGATCTGCGCCTGATGGACACCGAGGAGATGCGCCTCGCCTATGAGCGGCGGCTCACCGAGCGGGTGGAAGATCTCGTCTCCAGGTCGGTCGGCTACGGCAATGTGCGCGCCAACATCACGGTCGACATGGATTTCGACCGGGTGACCGTGTCGGAGGAGCGGTACGATCCGGACAGCCAGGTCGCCCGGTCCACCCAGATCGTCGAAGAGGAAACCGAGGCCAACGACAGCGACGGTTTCGATCCGGTCACCGTCGCCAACAACCTGCCCGAAGCCGAAGCGGTCGATCCGCTGGCGGCCGGCGGGACCGGCGCGACCGCGACGGAGCGGGCCAGCCGCACCGAGGAAACCACCAATTTCGAGATCAGCCGGACCGTGTCGAACACGGTCCGCGAGACCGGTTCGGTCCGACGCCTGTCGATCGCTCTTCTGGTCGACGGCACCTATACCGCCGAGGATGGCGGCCCGATGGTCTATACCCCGCGCAGCGCCGAAGAACTGCAGCAGATCGAGGCGCTGGTGCGGTCGGCCGTCGGGTTCGATGCCGACCGCGGCGACACCCTCGAAGTGATCAACCTGCAGTTCATCGACCCCGAGATGGAGGCGATGCAGAACGCCGACACCGGGCCGCTGTTCCTGGGCCTGACCCGGGAGGACATCTTCGGGCTGGTCGAGATGCTGGTGCTCGGCGTGGTCGCGATCCTGGTGATCCTGCTGGTGATCCGGCCGCTGCTGACACGGGTTCTGGACGGCAACAAGGTCGAGATCACCGCCGAGGACTACGGCGAACTGATCACCGACGCCAACGGCAACCTCCAGCCCGCCTTGGCCGGGCCCGGCGGCGTGCCCGCCCTGGCCGGGCCCGGCGGCTCGGCGCTGACCCCCTATGCCAGCGGCAGCCTGGCGGAGATGAACGACGGCTCCGGCGAAGGTGACGGGATGATCGACCTGCAGAAGGTCGACGGCCAGGTCCGCGCATCGTCGCTGCGCAAGGTCGGCGAGATCATCAACTCCCATCCCGAGGAAGCCGTCGGGATCCTGCGCAGCTGGCTCTACCAGGACGCCTGACGGAGAGGCCCGGACACCATGCCCACCGCCCTGAAGGTCCGCGAGGACTATCGCGCCCTGACCGGCCCCGAAAAGGCCGCCGTCCTCATGCTCGCCGTGGGCGAGGAACATGCCGCCAAGCTGTTCGCCAAGATGGATACCGAGGAGATCAAGGAGATCTCCCAGACCATGTCGACCTTGGGCACCATCTCCTCGACCCTGGTGGAGCGCCTGTGCGTCGAGTTCGCCGAGCAACTGACCATGACCGGCCAACTGGTCGGGACCTACGACAGCACCGAGCGGCTGCTGCTCAAGGTCCTCGACCGGGATAAGGTCGACGCGATCATGGAGGATATCCGGGGCCCGGCCGGCCGGACGATGTGGGAGAAGCTGGCCAACGTGAACGAGCAGCTCCTCGCCAACTACCTCAAGAACGAATACCCGCAGACCGTCGCGGTGGTCCTGTCCAAGATCAAGCCCGACCATGCCGGCCGGGTGCTGGCCATCCTGCCGGAAAGCTTCGCGCTGGAGGTCGTCATGCGGATGCTGCGGATGGAGGCCGTGCAGAAGGACGTGCTCGAAGACGTCGAGCGGACCTTGCGCACCGAGTTCATGTCGAACCTGGCGCGCACCAACAGACGGGACGCCCACGAGATGATGGCCGAGATCTTCAACAATCTCGACCGCCAGACCGAGAACAAGTTCCTGATGGCGCTGGAGGAGCGCAACCGCGACGCCGCCGAGCGGATCAAGGCGCTGATGTTCACGTTCGAGGATCTCTCCAAGCTCGACCCCAGCGCGATCCAGACGCTGCTGCGCGCGGTCGACAAGGAGAAGCTGGTGCTGGCCCTCAAGGGCGCGTCGGAAAGCCTGCGCGACCTGTTCTTCTCCAACATGTCGGAACGGGCCGCCAAGATCATGAAGGACGAGATGGCGGCCTTGGGGCCGGTGCGGCTGCGCGACGTCGACGACGCTCAGACCCAAATGGTCCAGGCCACCAAGGATCTGGCGGCCAAGGGCGAGATCGTCATCGCCGACGGCAAGGAAGACGACGAGTTGGTCTACTAGAGCGTCCTGCGTCCGAACGGATGCAGGACGCTCTAACTCTTTGAAGGAGATCGACCTGCGTTCAGATGAGTCCATCTGAACGCAGGTCGATCTAGAGCGTTTTCAGGGACTACCGGGTCGATCTGCCGCGGCGGATGGGCGCCGATGCCGGAAGCGAGGAGGAAGAACATGCCGGAGCTTGCTGGACGACGAGCGACGCCGCAGCGGGGCCGATCCGCCCGGCCCATCGGGTTGGCGCGTGCCGGCCGCCCGCTGCGTTGCGCCGCTGGCCCGATGGCACCGCATCGCGCGGCGCGGCGTGCCGTCCGGACCGATCCGGCACCCGCCGGCGGATCGGCCCGGACGTTCCCGGACACGCTCTAGATCCTCTCATGCCCTCCCCTCGCCCCTTCACCTTCGATCTGTCGTTCGATCCCGAAGACGCGCCCCGGCGCCGGCGCAAGGCTGAAGCCGCTCCGCCCCCGGCGCCGGAACCGGCCCCGCCCCCGGAGCCGGCCGCACCGAGCTTCTCGGAGGAAGAGGTGCAAGCGGCCACGGCCGCCGCCTTCGCCGATGGCCAGGCCCAGGCGCAGGCCGCGGCCCTCGCCTCGACCGAGATGCGGCTCACCGACGCCGTCAACGGGCTTCTGCGCCACTGCGACGGACTTGCCACCCGGCAGCGGGACATCGACCGGGAGCTGAGCGAGCAGGCGATCCAGATCGCCCTCGCCGTGGCCCGCAAACTGCTGCCCGAGATGACCCGCCGGACCGGGCTCGCCGAGATCGAGGCGATCGTGCGGGAATGCCTGGTCGACATGATCGACGAGCCGCGCCTGGTGGTGCGGGTGGCCGACAGCCAGCTCGACCCGCTGAACGACCGGATCGACCAGCTCAAACGGCAGGCTGCCTATACCGGCGACATCGTCCTGATGGCCGACCCGAACCTCGACCCGTCGGACGCCCGCATCGACTGGGCCGATGGCGGGGCGGAACGGATCTCCGCACAGCTCTGGCAGCGCGTCGAGGACACCATCGGCCGGGCGCTCGACTTCCCGACCCAAGGCAGCGCGTAAGCCCCCCGCCGGGCACCGCCCCTCCCTCCCACCCGAACCAGGCGAGCAGATATGAGCGAAACCGACGATTTCGACCTCGAAGACATGGACATGGCCGCGGCCATGGCCGGTGATCCCGGCGCCAAGCCGCCGCAGACCGCCAAGGATCTCGAAGCGATCTACGACATCCCGGTGCAGATCTCGGCCGTGCTCGGCAAGACCACCATGCAGGTCAACCAACTGCTCAAGCTCGGGCGCGGGGCGATCGTCGAACTCGACCGCAAGGTCGGCGAGGCGATCGACATCTACGTCAACAACCGGCTGGTCGCCCGCGGCGAGGTGGTGGTCGTCGAGGACCGGCTGGGCGTGACCATGACCGAGATCATCAAGTCCGACCGGGCCCAGTGACCGGAAGCGGAATACCGTTTCCGGACCCCGCCATTGCAAGAGGATCGTCACCCATGCGCCTGCTGATCGTCGGCCCGCTGGACGGGCACATCACCACGGCCAGCCGGATCGCCATGAGCCGGGGGGCCAAGGTGGCCACCATCGGCGATATCGACGGGGCCTTGCGGGCCTTGCGGGACGGCAAGGGCGCCGACCTGGTGATGATCGACGTCCGCCTGGATGTCAGCCGTCTGGTCGGCGGCCTGGAAGCCGAGCGGATCGTCGTGCCGGTCGTTGCCTGCGGCATCGGCAACGATGCTCAGGCGGCTGTCCGGGCCATCCGGGCCGGCGCCAAGGAATACGTCCCGCTGCCGCCCGACGCCGAACTCATCGCCGCGGTGCTCGAAGCGGTTACCGAGGAAACCCATCAGATCGTCGGCCAGGATCCCGCGACCTTGCGGGTGCTCAAGCTGGCCGAACAGGTGGCACCCAGCGATGCGTCGGTCCTGATCGCAGGCGAGAGCGGCACCGGCAAGGAGCTGATGGCCCGGTTCCTCCATCGCAAGAGCCGCCGCGCGGACAAGCCGTTCGTGGCGGTCAACTGTGCGGCGATCCCGGAGGCTCTGCTGGAGTCCGAACTGTTCGGCCACGAAAAGGGTGCGTTCACCGGTGCGGTGGCCCGGCGGATCGGCAAGTTCGAGGAAGCCGACGGCGGCACGCTGTTGCTCGACGAAGTCTCCGAGATGGATCCGCGGCTGCAGGCCAAGCTGCTGCGAGCGATCCAGGAACGGGAGATCGCCCGGGTCGGCGGGGCTCACCCCGTCAAGGTCGACATCCGGGTGCTGGCGACCACCAACCGCAATCTCGACGAGGAGGTCCAGCGCGGCACCTTCCGCGAGGATCTGATGTTCCGGCTGAACGTCGTCACCTTGCGCCTGCCGGCCTTGCGGGAGCGGCCCGGCGACATCCCCCATCTAGCCGATCACTTCGTCAAGAAATACTGCCAGGCCAACGATCTGGGGCCCAAATACCTGAGCGAGGAGGCGCTGCGCGTGCTCACCTCGCACCACTGGCGCGGCAACATCCGCGAACTCGAGAACACCATGCACCGCGCGGTGCTGTTGTCCGCCGGAGCCGAGATCGACATCGACGCGATCATGCTGTCGAGCCAGTTCACCCCCGTCGACGGCGGTGAGCAGGGGCGCGATCCGGCCGCGGCCGCGGCCGCGATGGCGACGGCCGGTGGCACCGAAGCGCTGGTGGGCCGCACCGTGGCCGATGTGGAGCGGGAGCTGATCATCGACACCCTGGAGCACACGCTGGGCAACCGCACCCACGCCGCGAACATCCTGGGCATCTCCATCCGGACCTTGCGCAACAAGCTCAAGCAATATGCCGAGGACGGCATCGCCGTGCCGACCCCGGGCGAAAGCGAGCGTGCCGCCGTCTGACCCCTCCCCTGCCCCGGACCCCGACCCGGCCCCTCGACCCTCCTGACGACCATGACCGACCAGACCCAAGGCCAGACCCCGGGCGGCGACACCCTCGCATTCGTCGGCGGGATCCTGCGTGGCGTGGCCAAGCGCGGAGATCTCGCGCTGGCCTTGGGCGTGGTCGCCATCCTGGTGGTGCTGATCCTGCCGATGCCGAGCTGGCTGCTCGACATCAGCCTGGCGATCTCGATCACCTTCTCGGTCCTGATCCTGATGGTCGTGCTGTTCATTGCCCGGCCGCTGGAGTTCTCCTCCTTCCCGACGATCCTGCTGATCGCCACCATGCTGCGGCTGGCGCTCAATCTCGCGTCCACCCGGCTGATCCTGTCCGAAGGGCATACCGGACCGGACGCCGCCGGCGAGGTGATCGAGGCGTTCGGCGCGTTCGTGATGAGCGGCAACTTCGTCATCGGGATCATCGTCTTTTCGATCCTCGTGCTGGTGAACTTCGTGGTGATCACCAAGGGGTCGGGCCGGATCGCCGAGGTTTCGGCCCGGTTCACCCTGGACGCCATGCCCGGCAAGCAGATGGCGATCGACGCCGATCTGTCGGCCGGGCTGATCAACGAGCAGGAAGCCAAGCAGCGTCGCAAGGACCTCGAAGACGAGAGCAACTTCTTCGGCGCCATGGACGGGGCGGCGAAGTTCGTCCGCGGCGACGCGATCGCCGGCCTGCTGATCACCGTGATCAACGTGGTCGGCGGCATCGTCATCGGCACCGCCCAGATGGGCCTGACCATGGGCGAGGCGGCGGAGACCTATACGCTGCTGACCGTCGGCGACGGGCTGGTCAGTCAGATCCCGGCCCTGGTGGTGTCGGTCGCCGCGGGCATGCTGGTCTCCAAGGCCGGGGTCGCGATGACCGCCGACCAGGCGGTGTTCGGCCAGATCGGCCGGTACCCTAAGGCGCTGGCGGTTTCCTCCGGGCTGATGGTGGCCCTGGCGCTGCTGCCGGGCATCCCGATGATCCCGTTTCTCGGGCTGGCGGGGGCCACCGGCGGCATCGCGTACTGGATCGACCGGCGGCGCAAGCAGGACAAGGCCGCCCGCGAACGGGTCGACGAGGCCCATGCCAAGGCCCAGCCCAAGCCCGAAGAGCCGATCTCGGCCTCCTTACAGATCGACCAGATCCGCCTGGAGCTCGGCTACGGCCTGCTGCCGCTGGTCGCCGGGGAAGCCGACGGGCCCAAGCTGACCGAACAGATCAAGGGCCTGCGTCGCCAGCTCGCCCAGGAAATGGGTTTCGTGCTGCCTGCGGTCCGGATCCAGGACAATCTGGAGCTGCCGTCCAACACCTACGTCATCCGGATCAAGGAGATCGCCGCCGGGCAGGGCGAAGTGAAGCCCGGCATGCTGCTGGTGATGGACCCGCGCGGCGAACCGATCCAGCTCCCCGGCGAAGCGACCACCGAGCCGACCTTCGGCCTGCCGGCGATGTGGGTCGACCCCGGCAACCGGGAGGAAGCGCTGTTCCGCGGCTATACCGCGGTGGACGGGCAGACGGTCATCGTCACCCACATCACCGAGGTGGTGCGCGACCATATGGCCGAGATGCTGTCCTTCGCCGAGACCCAGAAACTGCTCGACGAGCTGCCCCGGGAGCATCAGAAGCTCGTGTCCGACGTGATCCCCAACCAGCTCACCGTCAGCGGGCTGGAACGGATCCTGCAGAACCTGGTCGGCGAGCGGGTGTCGATCCGCGACCTGCCGACCATCCTGGAAGGGATCGCCGAGGCGACCGCCTATACCCGCAACCTCAATGCCATCACCGAGCATGTGCGGGCGCGGCTGGCCCGGCAACTCTCCAGCCAACACACCAACGAGCAGGGCTTCCTGCCGCTGTTGCCGCTGTCGCCGGCCTGGGAACAGGCCTTCGCCGAGGCGATCATCGGTGAAGGCGACGACAGACAGCTCGCCATGGCCCCGTCGAAGCTCCAGGAATTCATCCAGGTCGTTCGCGCAACCTACGAACGGCATAGTATGATGGGTGAACTGCCGGTACTGCTGACCAGCCCCGGCATCCGCCCCTATGTCCGCTCGATCGTCGAGCGCTTCCGTCCGCAGACCCCGGTGATGAGCCAGTCCGAAATCCACCCCAAGGCCCGGATCAAGACGGTGGGTCAGATCTGATGCCGCCGCCCGAGCCGTCGATCCTCACCCTTCGGCCCAACCGGTCCCAGGCCCTGGGGGGTCGGACATGCGGCTGAAGTCCTTCACCGGCGCCAGCCTGTCAGCGGCGATGGAACAGGTCCGCCATGCCCTCGGCGATGACGCCATCATCGTCGCGACCCGCGATGTCCCGGATGGCGGGGTACGGATCACGGCCGCGATCGACGAAGACGCCCGGCCGCATGACCGGTCGTCCGCGGCGCAGACCCTCGCCTTCGATCAACCGTCGACCGTCCCCCTGGGCGGCAGTCCGATCGACGTGGTCTACCGGGCGCTGTCCGACCGCGGCGTGCCGGCGAGGATCGCCGACGCCCTGCTCGAACGGATCGAGGACGCCGATCTCGACGACCCGCGGGACGCGCTGATCGATGCGCTGGGCCATCGGTTCGGCTTCGCCCCCCTGACGGACGCCGCCTGGGACCGGGCGGTGCTGCTGGTCGGGCCTCCCGGCTCCGGCAAGACCCAGACCGCGGCCAAGCTCGCCGCCCGCGGCCTGCTGTCCGGCCGATCGGTGGGGCTGTTCTCCACCGATGTCGACCGGGCCGGCGGCAGCGCGCGGCTCAAGGCGTTCGCCAAGGCGCTGCACCTGACCCTCCTGGAGGCAGACGATGCCGACACCCTCGCCGACGGGCTGGAAATGGAGGCCGGCAAGGACCTCCGGATCATCGATGCCGCAGGCCGAAACCACTTCGAGGCCCAGGAGATGGCCGACCTCGCCCGCGGGATCGCCCGGCGGCCGATCGAACCCGTCCTGGTGCTGCCGGCCGGCCTGGATACCGAGGAGGCAGGCGACATCGCCCGGACGTATCGGGAGGTCGGCGTGACCCGGCTGATCGCCACCCGGCTCGACATGAGCCGTCGGTTCGGCTGCATCCTGGCGGCCGCCGAAGCCGGCGGGCTGACCCTGGCGGAACTGTCTGCCACGGCAACGATCAAGGACGGCCTCGTTCCAGCCGGCCCGCAAGCCTTCTCTAACCTTTTTGTTCCACAACCATGTCCCCAAAAGAGCCGCCGCAGGACCGCCTGAGCATGAGCTTGACCGCCGCGACGATGACCAAAACCGGTTCCGCCTCCACCGCAGCCCGTCTGGCCGCCCGCAACATGATCGCCATCGCCTCCGGCAAGGGCGGGGTCGGCAAGACGTGGTTTGCGATCTCGCTGTCCCATGCGTTCGCCCGGCACAAGCTTCGAACCTTGCTGTTCGACGGCGATCTGGGTCTGGCCAATGTCGATATCCAGCTCGGCCTCGCACCGACCCGCGATCTGGGCGCGGTGATGGAGGGCAAGGCGACCATGCGGACCGCCACCACCCATTACGAGCAAGGCAGCTTCGACATCCTGGCCGGACGGTCGGGCAGCGGCAGCCTCGCCACCCTGTCCGCGCCGCGGCTCAACGGGCTGATCGACGACCTGGTCAGCCATGGGGAAGCCTATCACCGGGTGATCGTCGACCTGGGTGCGGGCATCGACCGGACCGTGCGCACGCTGGCCGAACGGGCGGCGACGGTGCTGGTCGTCACCACCGAAGAGCCGACCGCGCTGACCGATGCCTACGCCTTCATCAAGGTCATGCACTCGGTGCGGCCGGAGACCGATCTGCGGGTGGTGGTGAACATGGCCCATTCCCTCCGGGAGGGGGAGCGGACCTACGGCACGTTGTTGAAGGCGTGCCAGAACTTCCTGAAGATGAGCCCGCCCCTGGCCGGCATCATCCGCACCGACCGCCAGGTGCGGGATGCGATCCGCCACCAGACCCCGCTTCTGACCCGGTCGCCCAACTCCGATGCGGCCAACGATGTGGAGACGATCGCCGCCGGTCTGGTCGGTCCCTTGGGGCGGCGCTGACACCGGTCGAAACGGAGGCGGCTCGGCGGTCTCCTGCCGATGTGTCCTACGGCATCCGTACCAGTTCCCAACGGCCGCTGTCGGCGGCCCGGAACAGGGCGTCGATGACCGCCATGTTGGCGACCCCGTCGGTGATCGGCAGCGGCACCGGCAGGCCTTGCTGGATCGCCGCGGCGAACGCGTCGGCCATGAGCGTGTATTGATTAACCGTGGGGATCTCGATCACCTCCTGCCCCGAACCGAACAGATCGCGCGCATCGTCGACGACGAGCCGGGTCGGCCGGTCGGTCGGGGCGTTGAACGGGATCTCCACGGTGATGCTGCCGCGGGTGCCGAATAGCTGCATGCGCTGGGCCGGCGCCGACCGGGTCGAGCACGAGAAGGTCGCCGGCACCCCGTCGAAATCCAGGATCGCCGCGGCCATCCGGTCGGTACCGAATGTCGGGTCGCGGACCAGCGTGGCCGATACCCGGCTCGGCTCCGCCGCCATGACCAACCGGCTGGTCGTGACCGGGTAGACACCGATATCGTAGAGGCCGCCGCCGCCGATATCGGCCTTGTTGCGGATGTTGTCCGGATCGTCGTTGAAATAGGCGAAATAGCCGTGGATGGCTTGAACGACGCCGATCCGGCCCGACTGCACCAGGTCCACCACCGTCAGCCATTGCGGGTGGAAGCGCACCATGAAGCATTCCATCACCTGCCGCTCGGTGCGGCGCTGGGCGTCGATCAGCGTCGATGCTTCGGCAGCGCTCATCGCGATCGGCTTCTCGCACAGCACGTGCTTGCCCGCCTCCATCGCCTGAAGGCTGACCGGCACGTGCAGATGGTTGGGCAAGGGGTTGTAGACGGCGTCGATCTCGGGATCGGACAGCAAGGCCTCGTAGCTGCCATAGGCCTTGGGAATGCCCAGGCGCCGGGCGACGTTCTGGGCCTTGTCGAGGCTGCGCGAGGCGATCGCGTGCACCACCCCGTGCGAGCCGGCATTGATCGGACCGATCATGCTGGACTGGGCGTGACGGGCGGTGCCGAGGATCCCCCAGCGCAATCGATCGGCCATGATACGGTTTCCTGTCGTCCCGGGACGGTGCTGTCCGGTTTGGCTAGAGAGCATCCTGCGTCCGAACGGACGCAGATAAGATGCTCTAACTCTTTAAACTAGATCATCTTATCTGCGTTCAGATGAGGCCATCTGAACGCAGGATG
>JANQKE010000120.1 GCA_028281265.1 Alphaproteobacteria bacterium
CGGCATTGGGGAACTCCTTGATCGCTGGTAACTCGTTCTCACAAAACAAGTTTCTCAGTTCTCAAGCCCCAATGCACCTAATCCTTTGAGATTTCCAGGCTAAGGCATCATCAGTGTTTGATGTTGGAAGATAATGACGCAATTAAGTGTGTATTTATAAATAAGAATAATCTATATATCAAGAGTAAATTTCACAAAGATCTTCATGATCTTCTTGGAAATGGAATATTCTTAAGCGAGGGAGAGGAATGGAAAAGACAGCACGACATGATAGCACCGTTCTTTCAACATACTCGAATGGAACCATATGTTAACGAAATGAAGACTTGCGCTGTTGCTATGATGGATCGGATGGCAACCCAAAGCCTCTCAGGAAAACCTATTTCGTTTGCTGAAGAAGCCATGAGATTTACACTTGAAGTTGTGTTGGGTACATTTCTTGATAGCCGTATTGGTCTGGATCAGACAGAAGGGTTTCGTGAGCGCCTAGGTAGGGTATTGAGGACGATAGAACGTAGGATCTGGCAGTGGCCGAACTTGCCTCTGGGATTCCAGAGACTGATCGACCGTTCCTACTCTAAGTCTTTGAGGAGCTTACAATCGTTTGTCGAGACTATGGTAATGGCGTATCCTGATGACGAAGGAGGAAGATCGGAGTTCATTTCGACACTTAGAAAGTCCTCGCACGATCGGGATTCTAACTTCGGCAATCTGTTGCGGGATCAGATCATGTCCGTACTGGTTGCTGGGCATGAGACATCGGCTAATGCCCTGACCTGGGCTGTGTTTGAGTTAGCTCGTAATCCAGCTATCTGTGATAGGGCAAGAGAAGAGGCTGATCAAATTGAAGTAAGGAATATCAATTCAGAGAATGCCAGAGAATTGATTTATATTCAGGCGGTGATCTACGAATCATTGAGGCTGTACCCTCCTGTTTGGACAATGAGTAGGGATCCTCTATCCAACCACGATATACCGATTGGTGATGGAACCAAACTCTCGATACGGAAGAATCAGACAGTCGTTGTGTGTCCATATACTTATCACAGGAGTAGATTGTATTGGGATGATCCGGAAGTTTTCAAACCAGAACGTTTCGTAGAGAAGCCGATTAGAGGGTTCTCTGGAGAAGGGTTCATTCCGTTCGGTACCGGTGCTCGGATCTGTCTCGGGGCAGAGTTTGCGATTCTGGAACTTACTATTGCACTTGTGATCATGCTTCAGCGCTTTGAGTTCAGGCTCGTGGATCCGGGTAGGCCAATCACGCCAGAACCGCTGATCACCCTGCGGCCACAGGAGAATGTTTGCATGTACTTCAAACAGCGCAGAGGCGATGATGGGCAGTAGCCGCCCGGTCAGCGCACCGCACACCTGAAGCTCACAAACTCCTCCCCAGCGTTCCCTTGGTCGAGGGGACCGCGTCGGGGCGGCGGGGGTCGATGGTGACGGCCATCCGCAGCGCCCGGGCCAGGGCCTTGAAACAGCTCTCGACGATATGATGGTTGTTGAGGCCGTACAGCGCCTCGACATGCAGGGTGATGCCGGCCGCCTGGGCGAAGGCCTGGAACCATTCCCGGAACAGCTCGGTGTCCATGGTGCCGAGCTTGTCGCGGGTGAAGTCCACCTTCCAGACCAGATAGGGCCGGGCGGAGATGTCGAGCGCCACCCGGCTCAACGTCTCGTCCATCGGCGCATAGGCGTGGCCGTAGCGGGTGATGCCGGTGCGGTCGCCCAGGGCCTGGGCCACCGCCTGGCCGATGACGATGCCGACATCCTCGGTGGTGTGGTGGTCGTCGATGTGCCGGTCGCCTTGGGCGGAGACCGTGAGGTCGATCAGCCCGTGCCGGGCCACCTGGTCCAGCATGTGGTCGAGGAAGCCGACCCCGGTGTCGATCCGGCTCTCCCCGGTGCCGTCGAGATCGACGGTCACGGTGATCGCCGTCTCCTTGGTGGTGCGGCTGACGGTGGCGGTGCGGGCGGGGGCGTCGGTCATGGGGGGAGGCCATAGCAACCGCGCGGCCGGCGGCCAAGCCCGCGGGATGGCCGGGACCGGTCCCGGCCGCCCCGCTGCCGCTTGAAGCCGGGTCGCACACGATGGCATGATACACCCGCAATACGGGGAGAACGGAGCGCGCATGCTAAAGATTGCGAGTGCTGCCGGCGGTGACCGGGGGGCGGATCCGCCCGGCCGGACCCCGCCCCGCCACCGCTCGGCCCCGGCCCGAAGGGCCGCGATGCTGGTCGCGGGAGGCCTGCTGGGGCTGCTGGCCGCCTGTGCGCCCCGGCTGGAGAACCCGGTCGTGGTGGCGGACCGCCTCGCCCCGCAGACCGTCTCGATCACCGACACCCCGGCCCCGTTGGCGCTGCACGCCGTCGACGTGCTGGTGCCGACCGGCGCGGTTGTCGGGGTCGAGACCGGCTGGGCGTTCTGCGCGCCGCCGTATCGGGAGATGCCGGCGGCGGCCGTCCGCGCCGTCGTGGCCGAAGCGCCGTTCGCCGCCCTGGCGGCCGAGGTGCTGGAGCCGGCGGGCTATGTGCTGGCCGGCCCGGCCGCCGCGCCCGGTGTCCGGCTGCCGGACGATCCGCCGGCCCGGCTGCTCCTGGCCGGCCGGGTGGTCGATCTGGGCCTGCGCCTGTGCCGGGAGGTCCGCTACGATCTCGGCTTCGGGCCACCGTCCGACCGGGCCAGGGGGGAGGCGTCGCTGACCGTCCGATGGGAGATGCTGGACGCCTGGGATCGCCGGGTCGTCTACCGGGGCGAGAGCCTCGGCTTCGCCCGGCTGGCCGACCACCGGGCGCAGGGCGCGCGCCTGCTGGTCGACCTCGCGTTTCAGGCGGCCGTCACCAATCTGGCCGCCGATCCGGCGTTCCACCGCGCCGTCGTCGAGGCCGGGCGGGAGCAGGCGCTGGCCGTCCGGGCGCTGGCGGCCGGCCACCCCGGCATCCCGGCCCTCGATCCCGCGGCCGGGTCGATGCGGCCGCTGGTGATCGAGACCGCCGCCGAGGGCAGGGGGCGTCAGCCGATCGATGCGGCGGTGCGGGCGACGGTGCGGATCGAGCGGGCCGACCGCCATGGCAGCGGCGTCGTCATCGCCCCGGCGGGCTATGTGCTGACGGCCGACCACGTCGCCGGCGGCGGGGTCCGCCGGGTGGTGCTGGCCGACGGCACCACCCTGTCGGCAGCGGTGATCCGCCGCGACCCGCGCCGCGACGTCGCCCTGCTGCGCCTGCCGGAACGGCCGCTGCCCTATCCCAGCGTGGCGATCCGGCCTGACACCCCGGCCGCGGCGGAGACGGTCTACGCCGTCACGGCACCGCCCGGCCCCGGGTCCGGCAGCACCGTCGCCCCGGGGACCATCCGCGCCATCCGCCATGTGCCGGAGATCGACCGCGGCCGCCAGCGGGTGATCCAGGCCGATGTCGCGGTCCGCGCAGGCAGCTCCGGCGGACCGCTGCTCGACACCCGGGGCCGGTTGGTCGGCCTGACCCGCAGCGCCCCGCCCGGTCCCGCCGGCGGGGCTGTGCCCGGCCCGGGCTATTTCGTGCCGATCGACGACGCGCTGGCCGCCTTGAACCTGCGGCCGGTGCCCCCGGGCAGCCTCCCCCCGGCCGGACGATGACCGGGGCGCCGGGCCGGGCGCCGCCCTTGGACCCCGGACGGACCGCCGCCCTTGAACCCCGGGCCGGTCGGCGCGACATTGCCCGGCATTGCCGATCGTCGAGACCGGCGGGCCGCCTGCGGCCCGGGCCTCGGCCCCCCTGCCCCGTCATCCATCGGACCCGACCGTTGTCAGCCTCCGCTTCCGCCCCCGCCTCCGGACCCGTCTGGCACGGCACCACCATCCTGTCGGTCCGCCGCGGCGGCACCGTGGTGGTGGCGGGCGACGGCCAGGTGACCGCCGGCAACACCATTATGAAGGGGACCGCCCGGAAGGTGCGGCCGCTGGCCGGCGGCACGGTGCTGGCCGGCTTCGCCGGGGCCACCGCCGACGCCTTCGCCCTGTTCGAGCGGCTGGAGGCGAAGCTGGAGCAGCATCCCGGCCAGCTCGCCCGGGCCTGCGTCGAGATGGCCAAGGACTGGCGGACCGACCGCTATCTGCGCCGGCTGGAAGCGATGATGGCGGTGGTCGACGCATCCGTCTCCCTGATCCTGACCGGCACCGGCGACGTGCTGGAGCCGGATGACGGGCTGATCGCCATCGGCTCGGGCGGGCCGCTGGCCCTGTCCGCCGCGCGCGGGCTGATGACGGCCGCCACCGACCATGGCGCCGACCTGACGGCCGAGCAGATCGCCCGGGCCGCCCTGTCGATCGCCGCCGATATCGATGTCTACACCAACCACTCCGTCGTGCTGGAGAGCCTGAAGGCGGCCTAGCCGCCGGGCGCTTCCGACCCCATCCGGTCCGCCGCCGCGCCCC
>JANQKE010000161.1 GCA_028281265.1 Alphaproteobacteria bacterium
TCGGGTGGTCGGGGTCCACATGACAATCTCCAGGAAGCTTCGCAACTCCTTGGAATCAGATGAGCCTCGACCACTCAACCACTTTCGAAACGGCCTCTAAGCAGATGGGTTGTCGCGGTGTGCTGGAACGGTGCGGCCGACCAATCGGATCGTGCTGTGCACCAGGTTCGAATCTCACATGCCCCGCCACTCAGCCTTGCTCCAAATGGAGAGATTCGCACCATCGAGACGGCGCGTGTGCCGATTGGCAGCCAGCTTGGCCTGCACGGCGCCAGGCGGGCATTCTTGTGGTGTCCATTCGGGCCTCCTGGGCAGCAGATGCGTCAGCAACGTCAGCACCCTGATGCCGTCGGCACCGCGCCGCCCGGTACCCCCCCGCCAACTTGTGCGGACCAGTTCGATACGGTTAGTATACCGATGGTAAGTGCTCAGGCGGACGACAGTCCCTGGTTGTCCCCGGCTGTCATCCGCGACGAAGCTGAAATGCCCGAAAGTCATGGCTGCGCCCCGCCATCTGGTCATCAACATCAACAGTCGAGAATGCGAGCCGGCTTTGCTGAAGCGGCTCAAGGGGGCCGAGTTCTTTCCCGAGCGCAGCCTGGGATGGACCATCTTGTCGGCCGGGCGCGATGCCGAACGGCTGGCCGTCATCGTCCTGGCGCCCGATATCGCCGACCGCGACCATGTCGTGGACTACTATTGCAGGCTGGCGGGTCGATCTGAGGCGCAGCGGGCCGCACTGCGCCGCCGCATCGAACTGCTGATCGTCGACGACAGTTCGCCGCGCTGGCTCAGCAGCAAGATCATGGACCCGGAAAGCCGTGCGGCAGGCGCCGTCAGGGACCGGTTGCTGGCGCTGGCCGGCGAGGCCCGTCGGCTTGGCGGCCGCGTCACGCTCGACTATTTCGAGCCCTCGGCCAATATCGAGACTCTGTGCACGCGGCTCGGCGCCGGGCCTACGCAGGCGCATTCCAAGACCATTCCGCTGGGAACCAAGGCGGGCAGCTGCAGCATCTTTACTGCCCTGGCCATCCCGTCGCCGAGGGCGACGGCCGTTCACAGGACGCTCCCAGGCCTGGCCGGCGACATGCACGGCCTTGCCCAACGCTGCGGTATCGACAGATGGATCCTCAAGCTGAACAGTACGGAGTTCGCCGCCGGTCACGGCAACGCACGCGTCGACCTCTCCCATCTGGCTGGCAACGGCCGGTTCGAGCCCGGCGACATCGTCAGCCATCTGCCGAGAGCGCAGGTGGTCGACAAGCAGCTGGGCTGGGCGGGCTTCGCCGACCAGATGTCACGCATCGGCGTGCTGGCCGAAGAACACCTTGAGGCCGACATCTTCCGTTCGCCCAGCTTTCAAGGCCGTATAGAGCCGGATGGCGCGGTCCACATGGTCTCGACACATGAGCAGCTGTTCGCGTCCGATCGGCAGACCTTCGTCGGCTGCTATCACCCGGCCGATCCGGGCTACCGCGGGCCGGTCATCGATGCCGGCCTGCGCGTCGGCGCCAAGCTCCGCGAACTGGGCGTCGACCGGGGTGCCTATGGCGTCGATTTCATCGCCTTGAAGGAGGCCGGCGAGACGGGGTGGCGTCTGTACGGCTGCGAGATCAATCTGCGGGAAACCGGAACCAAGCACGCCTTCGAGACCGCGGCGGCACTGTTGGGGGCCCCCCTGGAAGGCGAGTTCCGCGTCGCCGGCGGCCGGCGTGTCTATCTTGCCACCGATGCCATCTATGACCCGCACTATGAGGGCCGCATCAGACCGCAGACGCTGATCCGCGCCATCGAGGCCAGCCCGCGCCTGCACTACGATTGCGATCGCAAGCGGGGCGTCGTTCTCCACATGTTCGGTGCGCTGCTGCCCCACGGTAAGATCGGCGCCACATGCATCGCGCAGACGCGTGACGAGGCCGAAAAGTACCTGGTGGGGCTCACAAGCCTTCTCGATCGGCTGTCCGGCCGCAACTCAGGTGCCGGGACAGGCCGGCGGCGGACAGGTTGGCAAGGATAGGCGGCGGCCTGCCGGCAGGCCGGGGCTGGCCATGCTCCGTGGCTGGGGTCGTGAGGTCCTGGCGGTCACGGGGGGTCGGCCGTGCGCACGGCCGGCCAGCGCATCCGAGGGCTGCGGCCCAAGGTCTTCAGGCGAAAGACCGCCGGCGTCAGCTCCTGCAACGCCCCGGCCGCATCGTTGATCTTTCCGATGGCCGCACCACCGTCGTGGGCCGCAAACACCAAGCCGATGCACGGCCCGCTATGCGTTACCACCACGCCAAGGGCCCGGGTCCGCCGTCCGATATCGATCACCTGGGCTAGGAACTTCTTGGGATTGCGCCGCTGGTTCATGATGGCACTGTGCGTCGCGATCCGGCCCAAGGCTTCAAGGTCGCGATGGTGGAAAGCCGACACGGCCCGGCCGAGCAGGCGCTCATATTCCCGCCTCTCACAGGCCGTGAATCCGTTGTGCGTCTCGTTGTACACGATGGTGTCGACCTGTCCGCCCTCGTCGATCGCCACGACATGCAGGCCCGGCAGATATCCCAGGCGGCGGTATAGTTTGACCTTGCGATGGAAGAACGCGACAAAATCGGAATACATGACGCCGTCGGTCGGCTCGATCGCGCGAAGAAAACTCATGATCTGTTCGGCTGAGAAGGAGCGGCCCAGGGCCTTTGCCAGCGCTTCGGCCGTTGCCACCAGGTCGGCGGAGGAGCTTGCCATCCCTTTTCCTTCGGGCAACCGGCTGCTGACGGTAAGGGTGCCGCCAACGGCCGATCCGAAATGGTCCAAAATGTTGCGGGCCAACTGCAGCGCCTTGACCTTTGTCGGCGGGCGTACTTCGAGCCGGCTGGCATGCGGGCCAGGCTCGAAGACGGCCCGTGAATACAGCGGGATCGGAAAGGTGATCAGAAAGTCGTTGTCCGCCCCTGGCAGCGCTCCCTGCAGCAATTCGCCGAACGTGCCGTTCGCGATCCCAACGGCGGGTCTGCACGCGCCTCTCCTCGACCCCGTTGGCGGACGGATGGTGACCGGTGGCCGTGCCGAGATCATCGCAAGGTGCCTCCATCCGTTAGCCGCAAGGTTTGACCGTTCGGCGGCCGGTCGTCCGGTCACCTCACGCTCATGCCTCGTCCCGCCGGCACGAACCTCCAACCGCACCGCCGACGCCTCCCAGCCGGACGTCTTGCCCCGGCCCGTCCGCCCAGCGGTTGGAGGCTGGACAGGGTTCCCTCCCATCCAGGATCGGATCATCGGCCCATCAACCTTAGATGATTGGGCAATGGCCTCCGGGCAATTTAGAAGTGTATCATCAAGCCCCGGTGCATGCCACATGGCAGGTTGGCTCTCGCCACCGGCAGGACGAGGCGGCGCCCCGGATGCCCCATCAGCACTCAAGCAGCGCCCGTACCTTGCCGGCCCGTGCTTCCTCCGCCTGGTCCCAGGCGGCTGTGCGCGCGCGCAGCCAGCCGCCATCGTGCGCGAGGCGGTTTCGCGCGCGCTGCAGGTTCTGACGCGTGGTCTTGCGGCCCGGCCCGCCGCCGTGGTCGAAGGCTGCGGCCCAGTCGGCCGGGCCGCGCGTTTGCAAGGCCGGCGGGAGCAACACCCGCAACGCGTCGTTGGGATCGCCGTTGTCATCGAGGGCACGGGCGATGGCTGCGCCAACGCGTCGGTGAGCCGCGCGAAAGGCAAGCTTTTCCTCGCACACGAGCGCCTCCGCGATGGCGGTGGCCGAGACCGCACCGCGTTCGGCCGCCTCAAGCATCCGCCGGGGCCGGGCCTTGGCGTTCTGGACCACCAGCGACATCAAGCTGGCCGCCTCGCAATAAGCCATCAGGGCGCCCGGAAGGCCGGCGACAGCTTCTGTGCCGACTTCCACGGCGTTGCCGAACGGAACCTTGTACATGGCGGCGATCATGGACGACCAGGCGCCAGACGGCACGATCGCGCGGCCCTTGATCATCTCCAACAGGTAGGGATTCTTCTTCTGCGGCATCATCGAGGAGCCGCCCGCCAGATCGTCGGGCAGTTCGAAGAAGCCGAATTCCAGGGTCGTCCAAAGCTGATAGTCCTGAGCCAGACGGCTTATCTGCATGCCCGAGATCGCCACCGCGCCGAGCAGCCTTAACGCCACGTCGCGGCTTGCGACGGCATCCAGGGCGGTGTGGCAGACCGACCCGAACCCGAGCAGCCGGGCGGTCATGCCGGGGTCAATCGGAAAGCTCGTCCCGCCCCCCGCCCCGGCACCCAGCGGCGACCGGTCCAGGGCAGGGAACGTCTCTTGAAGCGCGACTTGATCCCGCGACAGGGCATCCTCGACCGCCAACAGATAAGCGGCAAGCGTGCCAGGAAGCCCGGGCTGAAACTGGCTGTAGAGCGGCATGAACACTTCCGTGGCCGCCTCAGCCCGGCGCAGCAGTACCGAACGCAGCCGCCACAACGCCCGCGCCAGCTCGACGAACGGCTGCCGCAGCCCGAGCAGAAACAGGCAGGCATTGATGTCGTTGCGCGACCGCCCGCTGTGCGTGACGCCGGCCACAGCGACGCCCAGCCGCTCGATCAGCGCGTTTTCGTACAGCAGATAGGTGCCCCGCGGCGCCACCGTCCGCAGCAGGCCGGTGAAGTCGCTGGCCTTCAACTCCTGGACGGCCTGCAGGACCGGACGCGCTTGTGCCACCGACAGGATGTTCCGCTCGACCAACATGAGCAGATGTGCCTCGTCGATGTCAGCCAGCATCTGAAGGGTCCGCCGCCGGACCGGCTCCGGTGGCGGCGCCCGCACGATGGCCAGGGCTTCGGGATGCAACGACGACCCGAGGCGGCCGTGATCAGCCGCACCATCGCCGCCGTTCTGCTCATCGCCGCCGTTCTGCCCATCGCCGTTCGGCCGGATCCGCACGCGGCAAGCGGCCAGATACCTGTCAAGCCGCGCCCGGCTTGCCGCCGCCGTGGGTCCGACGGCGATCGCATGGCCAATGCGATCGCGGAAATCGCCGTGGCGGCGGATCGTCCCGCCGGCCGCCTGCCCGACGGTCGCCGCGACGATTGCGGCATCATCCCGCGGCGCCAGGTCCACACCGGCCAGGGTGCCGTCGCGCGGCGGCACCAGGAAGCCGACGGAGGCGGCTCCGGCCCCGCCCCGGGCCGACTTCGCGGGCCGTCCGGCATAAAGGTCCAGGACCATATCCAGCACGTCCAGACCAAGGGCGCGCTCCATCAGCACGGGGATCATGCCGCCGGCCAGACGTGGATTAACCTCGACCACCACTGGAGCCCCGTTGCACAGGCGGATCTCGATATGGGAGGGCCCATGGCGCAGGCCGACGGTGTCCAGCGCTTGTTCGGCCGCGGCCTCGATCGCTCGACGGTCTGCGGTTGGCAACCCTGCGGGAAAATCGTGGCCGACCTCGACGAAGGACGGCGGCGCGCTCAGATGTTTGCGGGTTATTCCCAGAATGCAGTGGCGCTCACCGTCGCCGATCACCTCGACCGAGTACTCCGGTCCGTCGACGAACGACTGTACCAGTGCCGCCGCGGCGGTGGGCCGGCCGCGCTCGTCCGGCCCACCGGCCAGCAGCCGGCGGACGTGGGCCAGATAGGTGTCGTCGCCGCGGTGCAGGCGCACCCCGACGCTACCGGAGCCTGCGATCGGCTTGACCACCAGCGGCGAGCCCAGGTCGCGCCGCGCCGTCCGGGCCTGCTCCAGGCTGCTCACCCTTCGGGTCGGCGGAACATCGAGCCCGGCACCGCGCAGGGCGTCGGCCAGGGCGGCCTTATCCCGGCAGCGCGCGATCGCCTGGGGGTCGGCGGCGAAGCAGCCCATTTCCCGTGCCAGGGTCGCCGCTGCCTGCACGAAATACTCCGAACTGGAAAACACCCCGGCGACATCGTCCAGCCGGCGGACGTCGGCCGACAGAGCATCGGCGGATTCGGTGTCGACGACGAATGGATGTACCATCTCCTCGTTCAGAAAGGGATAGCGGCCGGGATCACGGGTGAAGAACGCCACCTGATAGCCCTTGTCCAGGGCCTTGCGCACCAGCAGTCGGCCGGTTCCCGACGTGTTGCTCTCGATGAAGACGAAGACGGCCAAAGGGGTGGGTTTCTCCGGTTGGGCAAGATCATCCGTGTCCGGCGACGACCTCCTGGAGCGTGCGCCGCCGCCACGCCATCTGGGCCCACGGGGCCCGCGCGTCCGTCGGCGAGGCCACGGTGACCGGCGTTACGTCCAGCCGCGGTGCCGCAAGGCCCCTTGCCGCCAGCCATGCGTCGTCATAGACCGTGTCCTGATAACGATAGCCGTCGTCGGCGGCGATGAACACGACGGGATTGGTCTTGTCGCCGGCGGCGACCCAGCGGGCCACCTGATAGGCCGCCCCGCTGGTCGGCCCCATGTACAGCCCTGCCTGGCCGTGCAGCATCCGCGTGTGACCGAAGGCCTCGGCCGCGCTGACCCAGTGCACCTCGTCGAAGCACTCGTGCCGCAGGTTCTTGGGGTGCAACGAGTTGCCAAGGCCCCGCAGGGTGCGCTCGCCGTTCGGCAGGCCGAACAGCACGCTACCGAAGGTATCGACGCCGATCAGCCGAATGGCCGGATTGATCAGGCGCAGTGCCTGGATCGTGCCGCATGTGGACCCGCCCGAACCCACCGTGCCGACCAGCGTGAACTGCCGCCCGACCCGCTTCAACAGGTGGTCGGCGAAGATGGCATAGGCCAGGCGGTTGTCGGGATTGTCATATTGGCGCGGCCAGAATGCCGTGGGATGCTGGCGCCGGAACTGCCGCAGGGCTTGCATCCTCAGACGCTGCAGATTGGCTGATCGCGCGTTCTTGGATACCACTTCGACGTGTCCGCCGAGGGCCTCCAGCCGTCGTCTCAGGCCGGCATCGATCACCGCGTCGCCGAAAACGTGGAAGGGCAGGCCGAGTTCGGCGCAAACCATTCCCAGTCCCAGGGCATAGGTGCCGCTGGATGTCTCGACCACGCCGACCTCGGGATCCACCATTCCGTCCCGCCAGGCTTTCTCGACCACATACTTGGCGGGTATCAGCTTCATCAGGCGGAAGGCGGCCGCGATCAGGGCGGGGCCGACCTCGATCAAGTCGGGCAGCAGGATGGCATCCGTCTGCTTCCGCCAGACCGTCCGGCCATCCGATCGTATGGTGCTGACGTTCTGCATGCCTCCAGGTCGTCCTCCCGCGGCGGTTCAGGCTCCAGCCCGCCTCATGAAGCCTTGCGGATGGTGAAAACCCAACTCTCGTGATCGTGCACATAGTCGCGGTAGCCGGTATGCGGCGGCTCGGTCCAATGCGCCAGCTCGACGGTTTCGGCGGTCATGTCCACCGCGGCCAGCAGGGTGTCGAGATCGTCGCGGTCGTAGAAGCGGCAATAGAAGTCAAAATGATCGATGTACTCCTTGGGCGCTATCTCGCGGATGTTGGGGTCGGCCACCTGGCAGTCGCGCATGGTCCACATGTTGGCCACCAGTCGGCCGCCCGGCCGCAGGATGCGATACAACTCCACCAGCGCCCTGCCCGGGTCGGTCAGGTGACCGAGAAGGTCCCAGCAAAAGATGCCGTCGATGATCCCGGCCGGGATGCCGGTGGCATAGGCGTCGAGTTCCAGCAGCACCGATCTGGTGTCAAGCGCGTGCCGCTCCAGCACCCGTCGTGCCACCGACCGGGCATTTGCCGATGGGTCGCCGCCGATCAGGACCGGCGCGCCGGCGGCCAACGCCGGAAGGTTGCGCCCGTCGCCGCAGGGTAGGTCCAACACCGTGAACGCCCGGGTGCTGGCAAACAGGTGTGCCGCCTTTTCGGCATGGGGAACCGGTGGATCACCCCAAAGATTTTCGGCGCCGTTGACATAGGCGTCGTTCCAAAGCCGCTTGGCGCTCTCGTCCCTCGCAGTATCGACGGCCATCGTCTCTCCTCCAGCTCGTTTTCCGACCTGCCCTGGCACCGGTCACCGCCAGCCGTCGTCGCGCCTCGCCATCGCCGACCGTTCCCGCGGCCCCCGCGTGCCGGCCATCGCCGCGTCGTCGTACATGGCCCGGACGCACCGGTGCGCATCCGCGATCGGACGTGACCAGACGCCGGGCGATGGCACCAGATGGTTGTAGAAGGCGGCACCCTCGCACAGCGGTCCCAGAACCCACACGCGTTTGTTGGCCATGCCCCCCCGATCCAGTGGATGCAGGTCCGGATCCACATCGATGCCGCGCACCAGCCGGCTGTCGGCGACGTGCCGCCGGATCGAGCCTTTGTGGTACATCGCCTGGACCAGCGGGCTTGCGGAGCCGTCGACCGCCGGTGGCGCGACGGCGGCGGGGCAAAGCCAGTCGACCGGCCTCCAACAGGGCTTGTCGAGCGCGGTGGACGCCAGCATCCAGCATCCAGCTCCGGCGTCCCACGAGCAGTCCGGCGACGGCCCCAGCGGGGTGTCGACCAGGCCGGCCGCCATCAGGGCGAGCAGCTCCTCGTGGCGTTCATATTGCGGGCCGACAACGGCCCGGTTCATCAGGGGGACCATCCGCCGGTAGAACTGATCCAGCGACGGGTCGGTCAAGCCGCCGAAATCGACGATGGACCGGACTGTGTCACGGAGTTGACGAAGGATGTCCAGCGCCGCCTTGACCGGACTGTGCGACGTGCCGAGCCTCGCTTCGGCGAGGTCGGCGGCAAGGCAGGCGCACAGCCATGCGCGGTAGGCATCCTGGTCGCGCAGCGCCATGCCGGCGGCCCCATCCAAGGCCGCTTCGGGGTCGAACACGCCCAACTCGTCGTCCAGCGCGTCCAGGAGAGCGTCCATGTCGCCGGCCGACAGGCGCGCTGTCAGATCGCGGGCGTCGCGGTCGCCGCGCCGTTCGGCCTGGCACTGGCGATAGGCGATGCGCAACTCCGTCAGGATCAGGGGCAGGATGTCCCGCGCGAAGTCGAGCCGTCCGCCGCGGCGGGCGCGCAGGGCGACGATGCGCGTCCCGGTCAGCACCAGCGGGCGGTGGATGCGGTCGAACCGGCAGACCAGGGGACGTGCCCGATAGGGCACGCCCGTGCGCGAATACATCACGATAGCCGGCTCGCCACCGCTTGGCCGGTATCGGAGCCGGCCGCCGTCGTGCACGTACCGGCCGCCGCGCCCCCGGGTCAGGGCTGAGACGATGTCCATCGCCGTCAGGCCGAAGCCGCCGACGGCTACCGACTGCCGCGCGCCGATCCGGGCCATCCGGTCCGCAAGCGGCAGCGGCGGATCGATGAGTCGTTCGGCTCCGGGCCGCCCGCGGTCCGCAGCCGCATTCGGCGCATGGCCGATCGTCAGGAACACATAGTCCGCGCGCAGCCAGGTGCCATCGGCCAGGGTCAGGCGGGCGCCGTCGGCCTGGAGATCCATGTCGGCGACCTGCGTCCGGCGTTTGACGACCCGGACATGATCCGGCAACCGCGCTTCCATCTGCTGCCCGAACCATTTCAGATATTCGCCGAGCACACGGCGCGGCAGAAAGTCCGTGGGGCGAAGCCGGCGGCCGGTCCTGCCGACCGAACAGCCGTCCGCTCCCAGCCTCAGGCCGCGGGCTGTCGCCCACTGATACAGGGTCGGCCCCAGCCGGTCGGTCCGATCCGTCACCGTATGGGGATCGGGGAACATCGAGACCTGTGCGCAGGGGGTGTTGAGAAGCAGATAGTCGGGCTGGTCCGTCGTATGCAATCCGGTGCCCGTGCAACTGGGGTCGACGATCTCGATCCTGATCCGGCGGGCCCGCGCGGCCTGTTCCTCGGCCAGGCGGGTCAGACGTTCGAATATGCTGAGGCCGCGCGGGCCGAAACCAACGACGGCCACGCAAATCTCGGCCGCACCGCACACGTCAATCGTGCAGTGCCGCGGTGCTGCTGTCGTCTCACCATCCATCGCAGCGCGCCGATCTCACCAGGCCTGAAAGTCAGAAGTGCCGCCAATCGCCATAGCTCAATCATAACAGGCATTGAGCGAGTCTGCCATCTACCATAGAGAGCCGGAGCGGCGGTCCGTGGTCATTTTTCGCCCGCCAACGGTATTCTTCGCCAGCAGCCAGAGATTGTCCTTGACCTGCTGCCCAAGTTCCGGGAGCGGTTCCCGGACATTCACCTGACGCTCATCCCCACCGATGCGCCTGATGTCGAGAGGAACGACGCCGACGCGGCCATCGCCTTCGGCTGCAGTGCCGATCAGAACCTCAAGACCGATTGCCTGTTCGAGAACCGGATCGTGCCGGTGTGCAGCCCGGCTTTCCTGGAGCGGCACGGGGCCCCCGACGACCCCGAAGCCATCGCCGGCGCCCCGCTCCTGCATGTCACGGATGGCTCGGTGCGACCGCCGCTGCCCGGCTGGCAGGACTGGCTGCGCGCCGCCGGACTGAGCCAGCTCGGCGCGCTCGACGGGATACGCTTCGGCGCCTGCCATCTGGCCATCGAGGCGGCACGGTTGGGCCAGGGGCTGGCGCTCGCCGTCAGCACCCTGGTCGCCGACGACATCCGGTCCGGCACGCTCGTCGCCCCCTTCGCGCGTTCGCTGCCGATCCCCCACACCTACGCGCTCACCTACCCGCCCGAACACGCCACACGGCCCGCCCTGCGCTGCTTCCGCTCATGGCTCTTGAGCTTCGCGCAAGGGCGGAAGGTTGCCGAACTGAGCGATAAGGGCCATGCGGCACGCGGCTAGAGTATCCGTGTTGGTCAAGCGGTTGAGTTGTTCCAGGTGCGGTTATCCCTGAGGAGTGCGTTGGCGAGGAGTAGGAGCTTTCGCATGAGGGCGG
>JANQKE010000162.1 GCA_028281265.1 Alphaproteobacteria bacterium
CCGCCCTCATGCGAAAGCTCCTACTCCTCGCCAACGCACTCCTCAGGGATAACCGCACCTGGAACAACTCAACCGCTTGACCAACACGGATACTCTAGCAAGCCGGTGCCGTTGTTTTGGCCGTTTGCAGAGATACCGTTAAGCGCGTCCTGTTTTCGGAGCTATTGTCCTGATGTTGGCACATCAAGACCAACCGCATTGGCTACATTATTGACTGCAGATAATGCGGTTACCGCAGCCTGCGGGATACCAAGCGGTTTTTGACCGAGCACATCAATCTCTGGGCCCGAGCTGGGTTGCATCGGAGTTGCTGCAATCCCAAATTCAATATCGCCTGTGATGGGAGTTGATAGCTGTCCATTCATCGTAAGTGTTATCACAGGATCAGAAAATCCAGAACTCATCTTAAATACCTATCCTGCTAACCAGCAGGAAAAATAAGAATAAAAGAAATGATACAGTAAAGCATCTTTGGGCTGATCTGAAGATCAACTCTGGTCTTTTTGGCCCTATCCCAAATGTTTTCAGGAATCCTATAACTGACATGAGAAAACTGAGTGCAGCCGACGTGATAGTAATCACTTTAACAGATTCCCAAGCATAACGATTCACGACATTTATCTCGATGGGATGCTGATTTGTCGTGCGACGCCACCATCCATATTTCTTCTCTACTGCAGAGCCAAGCACTTGGACTTGGTGTCCGGATCTCTATGTTAGATCATGGATCGGGGCTTCGCAAGAGAGAATCCACAACCAGACAGGGCAGTCGGATCTCTGAACCAATGCCTGTGGTCATCAGCGCCACGTCGAAGGCGGTGGTGGCGGGGCCGGTGCTGCGGGCCACCTCGGTGCTGCGGAACTGGGTCGCCCCATCCAGCCCTTGCCCGTCCCGTGGGCCGGTCAGGCCGATGCCGTCGATCCCGGCTTCGGCCAGGGTCAGCACCTCGCCGGGGTCGCCGACCCCGTCGGCATCCCGGTCCATCCACACCCGAAACTCCCCGTACCGGGCGTCGCCCGGATCGAGCCGGCCGTTGCCGATCTACCGCCGGCCGCGCGGGCCTCCCCGGCCGCCTCGCCCCCCTCGGCCACGGCCCTTGCCGGGTCCGGCGCGGCCGGCGGGTCTGGTGGGGGCGGAGCTGGCCTTCGACCAGCCCTGAGCGAGGCGCGAGGCCGTCACGCCGTCCTCGGACAGGCCGAGATCGGCCGCCTCCAGGCGGCGGATCTCGTCGCGCAACCGGCCGGCTTCCTCGAATTCGAGATCGGCGGCGGCGGCCTTCATGCGCGCTTCCAGCGCACTTATATGCTCCTGCAGGCTCTTGCCGGTCAGGTGCTCGACCCCGCCCGCGCCCTCGATCGGCACCGTCACCTCGTCCCGGGCGTAGACGCTCTCCAGGATGTCGGAGATCTGCTTCTTGACCGATTCCGGGGTGATGCCGTGCGCCGCGTTGTAGGCGAGCTGCTTGGCCCGCCGGCGCTCGGTCTCCTCCATCGCGGTCTTGAGGCTGTCGGTCATCGTATCCGCGTAGAGGATCGCGCGGCCATCGATGTTCCGCGCGGCCCGGCCGATGGTCTGGATCAACGACCGGCGGGAGCGCAAATACCCCTCCTTGTCCGCGTCCAGGATCGCCACCAGCCCCGTCTCCGGGATGTCGAGTCCCTCCCGCAGCAGGTTGATGCCGACCAGCACGTCGAACAGGCCCAGGCGCAGGTCGCGGATGATCTCGATCCGCTCCAGCGTGTCGACGTCGGAATGGATGTAGCGGACCTTGATCCCGCTTTCCGACAGATACTCGGTCAGCGCCTCGGCCATCTTCTTGGTCAGGGTGGTGATCAGCACCCGCTGGCCCTTGGTCACGCACTCCCGCACCTCGGCCATCACGTCGTCGACCTGGTGCTGGGTCGGCCGGACGATGATCGGCGGGTCGATCAGCCCGGTGGGGCGCACCACCTGCTCGACGAACACCCCACCGGCCTTCTCCAGCTCCCAATCGCCGGGGGTGGCGGAGACGAACACCGTCGGCGGGCGCATCGTCTCCCACTCCTCGAATTTGAGCGGGCGGTTGTCGACGCAAGAAGGGAGACGGAACCCGAACTCCGACAGGGTGGTCTTGCGCACCCGGTCGCCCTTGTACATGCCGCCGACCTGCGGAACCATGACGTGGCTTTCGTCGACGAACAGGACGGTGTCCGCGGGCAGGTATTCGAACAGGGTCGGCGGCGGCTCCCCCGGCGCGCGGCCGGTCAGGAAGCGCGAATAGTTCTCGATCCCCTGGCAGGAGCCGGTCGCCTCCATCATCTCGATGTCGAACCGGGTGCGCTGCTCCAGCCGCTGGGCTTCGAGCAGCTTGCCGGTCGCCTCGAACTCCCGCAGGCGGGTCTTCAGCTCCTCCTTGATGCCGGCGACGGCCTGGATCAGGGTCGGCTTGGGCGTGACGTAGTGGCTGTTGGCGTAGACCCGCACGCCCTCCCGTACGTCGAACTTCTCCCCCGTCAGCGGGTCGAATTCGTGGATCGCCTCGATCTCGTCGCCGAAGAAGGACAGCCGCCAGGCCCGGTCCTCGTAGTGGGCGGGGAAGATCTCGACCACGTCGCCCTTGACCCGGAAGCAGCCGCGGCCGAAGCCCAGATCGTTGCGCTTGTACTGCAACTCCACCAGCCGCTTGAGCAGGTCGTTGAGATTGACCTCCTGGCCGAGCTTGAGCTGGATCGTCATGTCGCCATAGGTCTCGGCATCGCCGATGCCGTAGATGCAGGACACCGAGGCGACGATGATGGTGTCCCGGCGTTCGAGCAGCGCGCGGGTGGCGGCGTGGCGCATCCGGTCGATCTGCTCGTTGATCGTGCTTTCCTTTTCGATATAGGTGTCGGTCCGCGGCACATAGGCCTCGGGCTGATAATAATCATAATAGGAAACGAAATACTCGACCGCGTTGTCGGGAAAGAAGCTCTTGAACTCGCCGTAGAGCTGGGCCGCCAGGGTCTTGTTCGGGGCGAGGATCAGGGCCGGGCGCTGCAGCGCCTGGATGACATGGGCGACGGTGAAGGTCTTGCCCGATCCGGTGACGCCGAGCAGGACCTGGTCGCGCTCGCCCTCCCGCAAGCCCGCGGTCAGCTCGGCGATCGCCTGGGGCTGGTCGCCGGCCGGCGCGAAGTCGGACCGGATGCGGAACGGCTTGGCCTCGTCCAGCGGGACGAAATGCGACCGGGCGGGAATGATGTCGAGGGCCATGGTGGGGCCAACATGGCGCCGGGTCCGCGGGCCTTCAAGCCGAATGGCACCGGCTGCCGCCAGCGGTCCGTCAGCAGCGGGGACCGGCCCGGCGGGTCCGATCGGCCGCCACCGGCCCTTGCCTGTCAGAGTTCCCCCCGGGCGATCTCCTCGATGGCGATCAGCAGGTGCCGGCGCTGGCGGATCTCCGGCTCCAGCAACACCTCGAGCTGCCGGTCGTCGACCCGGTCATACCGGTCCGGGTAACGGATCGACCGGTGTACGTGCACCCCGCGCCGACCGAGAAAGCCGCGGGCCACCTGCGGCAGACCCGCGAGCGGGAAGCGGAAGAAGCGCCGGCCCTCGGTCGACGGCTTCATCGCCAGGATCGCCGGATCATCGGTCTCGACGAACCCGTTCTTGAGCAGACTGCCGGCCGATCTCTCGTTGTCCGTCTTGACGCAGGTGAAGACCACCAGGGCATGGCGGTAGAGCAGGTACAGCCGCAACAACCGGACCTGCTGCAGCACCGGGTGCAGGCCGAACCCCCGATAGTCCGGACGGACAAGGGTGGCCCCGAGCTCCAGATAGACCGGTCCGTGGAGGTCGTCCCCGTTCTTGGGGAAGGCGCCCGACGCCGCCACCAGCGCCCCGTCCCGGGCCCGTTCGATATAGACCAGACCGTCGCTGCGCCCCGCGGCCAGCAACTCGTCGAGATCGCGCTCGATGACGAACCGATCGGCATGGTCCGCCAGGAAACGGCGGATCCGTTCGATCCTCCGATGGAATCGGGCCGGATCGGGACGCAGGCCCGCCGATGCCGTCCGCAACACCAGCACCTCCGACATTGGCACCTCCTTATGCTCTTGGGCACCCGAGGGTTGCCATATATCGTCGCGCATATGGGACATATGTTGCATTATGCAACATGAGACACTACATAGGGTCGACCATCCGATCCGGCCCCGCCTTCCGACCGCATCGGCGGCACGCCAGACGCGCGTATCTTCTTATCCGCTAAACCGGAGAATGCGAAATGCCCGCCGTCACCGTGGAGACGCTTCAGGAGGCCCGAACCCGCTTCGAGCGATGGCGGCCGCAAGACGGCCCCCCGTTTGCCGGCCTGCTGGCCGAGTTCTCCCGCCTGACCGACATCAACCAGTCCGAGATCGCGGCCGCCTTCGGGATCGCCCGGTCGACCGTATCCCGCTGGCTGCACGGGGCGGTCAGCCCGCACCCGCACATGCAGCGCGAAGTGGTCGACTGGATGGCCTCGATGATGGCCGAACGGCTCGACCAGGGGCAGCCGGCGGAGCCGGTGCTGCTGCGCGGGGAGGAGTTCGCCCAGCTCGCCCTGTGTCTGGATCGGGTGATCGAGACGGTGGCGCTGGCCGGCACCGACACGCCGGAGGGCGGGCGCCGGACGGCGGAGGTGATCCTGACGCTGCGGGCGGAGCTGGACGGCCTCGCCTCGGTCCGCGATCTGGTCGCCCGCATCCACGCCCTCTCGGCGGCCTTGCCGACCGGTGCCCGCGTTGTGATCGGTCAACTCGACGTCGCCCAGCACCGCGTCAAGGGATTGTAGTCGGCGGTGCGGGAGGGCCCGGGGTCCCCGGCCCCCGCTGCACCGCCATCGTATCCAGCCACAAGGAACCGCCCGCGCCCCTCCGCACGGCCGGGCGACAGCATGCCATGCCCCATCGTCCCCTGTCCGACGCCGATCGGCGCATCCTGTCGGTCCTGCAGAGCCACGGCCGCATCACCAACGTGGATCTCGCCGATCGGGTCGCCATGTCCCAGTCCCCGTGCCTGCGGCGGGTCAAGGCGCTCGAAGGGGATGGGGTGATCACCGGCTACGGTGCCAAGCTCGACCGCAAGGCGCTCAATCTCGGGCTGGAGGCCTTCGTCCAGGTCAAGATCGAACGGCATACCGACGAAGACGCCCAAGCGTTCCGGGACGCCGTCGCCCGCCGGCCGGAGGTGGTCGGCTGCTACGCCATGACGGGCGACATGGACTTCCTGTTGCGGATCCTGGCCCCGGATCTGGAGGCGTTCGGCCGGTTCGCCATGCACACGCTGCTGAAGATGCCCGGTGTGCGGGAAACCAAATCCTCCTTCGTCATCGACACCATCAAGGACGGCACCGACCTGCCCCTGGACTTCGCCGCCCGCGGATGAGCGCGGGGCCGTCGCCGCGATAAGCCGGTCCGGACATGTGGCCTTCGATCATCGCCAGACCCGACCGCAGGATCGATACCGGCACCCCACCGTCGACGACCCCGTCGACAGTCCGCCCGGAACCAGGCCCGTGCCGGGGCCGCCGACCGCGTCCGATCAGAAGTGGAGGCCCAAGCGCGCTTCACCGCCATAACTCACCAGATCGGTGCCGATCCCGTCGGCCGATCCGGAGATGCCGAGCGTGACGAACTCCGCCACGGCGACGTCCACCCCCGCACCCAGGCCCGCACCCACCCGGTTCTGATCGAAATCGGCGGTGGAAAGCGCGTCGGTGTCCGCATCACTGTACTGAACGCCCAGCTCGGCGCTCACAAACGCGCGGGCATGTGCGCCCGTCCCGTTGGGCAGGTCGAAGGAGAACCCCCGCGACACTTCAGCGCCTGCCGCCCCTTCCGCGAAGAAGACCTCGCTATCGGGTTGTCCCGCCAATGCGCCGTCCAGATCACGAAGCTCCCCGACCCCGGTTGATCCGCTGACGAAAGGCGACACCGTCAGGCCGTTGCCCGCGTCGATGCCGAAGCTGGCGAAGCCGCTGGCGGCATAGCCGATGCTCTCCCCGGAGGCCGCGCCGCTCAACGTGCCGATGTCATCGAAATCGGTCAGGGACACGGCGAAGGCGCCGCCGACGATGAGCGCGCCAGTACGCGCCGCGACATAGGGCTGTACCCAGAACGTCTCACCATCCAGGGAGGACGCGGCTGTTTCGGTGGAAGTGTCGCCGCCGCCGAAAGAAAGCATTGTTCGCATAACCGTCCACATGCGCCAAGGAAAGGGTGTTCTGTGTTGTCTCCCTGCAGCGGATGAGGGGCAGCAGGCGAAGCCAGGCCGCTACTTGGTGCCGAACAGGCGGTCGCCCGCGTCGCCGAGGCCCGGCAGGATGTAGGCGTGGTCGTTGAGTTCCCGGTCGAGCGCCGCGGTGAACACCTTGACCTGCGGGTGATCGGCGTGGAACCGGCGCACCCCTTCCGGCGCGGCGACCAGGGCCATGAAGCGGATCATCCCGTCGGGAACGCCGTGCGTGTTGAGCACGTCGACCGCATGCACCGCCGAGTTGCCCGTGGCCAGCATCGGGTCGACCACGATGAAGGTCCGGCCTTCGGCGTTCGGCAATTTCACGAGATACTCGACCGGCTGATGGGTCGCCGGATCGCGGTAGAGCCCGATATGCCCCTCCCGGGCCGACGGGATCAACTCGTGCAGGCCCTCGGTCATCGCCAGACCCGCCCGCAGGATCGACACCAGGGCGACCTTCTTGCCGTCCAGGACGGGCGCGTCCATCGGCTCCAGCGGGGTTTCGATCGGTTTGGTGGTCACCGGCAGATCGCGGGTGATCTCATAGCCCATCAGCAGCGCGATCTCCCGCAGCAGCAGCCGGAACATGTTGGTCGACCGCTGTTTGTCCCGCATGTGGGTCAGCTTGTGCTGGATCAGCGGGTGGTCGAGGATGAACAGGTTGGGGAACTGGGGCTGTTCGCGCATCGGGAACTCGGCTAGGTGATAATGGACGCCGGACCGCAGCGGGTCGGCGGATCAGTGCGCACCATAGAGCGGGATGGCATTAGGTGCGATCGCGTTTGCGATCGTGCATGATGTCTGAATCCCGCTCTGACACTCATCTTGCTCTAGATCAACCTGCGTTCAGATGGATTCATCTGAACGCAGATAAGTTGATCTATTTCAAAGATTTAGAGCATCCTGCGTCCGTTCGGACGCAGGATGCT
>JANQKE010000163.1 GCA_028281265.1 Alphaproteobacteria bacterium
CGCCCGCTGCGTTGCGCCGCTGGCCCGATGGCACCACATCGCGCGGCGCGACGCGCCTCCACGGATCGATCCGGCACACGCCAACAGATCGACCCGGTAGTCCCTGAAAACGCTCTAGAGCGGGATCGCGTCACGTGCGATCGCTCTCGGGATCGCACGTGACGTCCGAATCCTGCTCAGTGTCCTTTCAGCTTAGGCACAGGCTTTAGGCACAACATCAAGGATATCTCTCAGTGATCTGAACATATAGGGTTTTTTTGCGTCAAAGGCGTTGTGAACACCTGGTCGATCGGGTATGGTGCGCGGGATCCGAGCGATCCCCGCATCACCCCAAAGGCTTCGCCACGACGCCATGGCCGCGCTGTTGAACCCGCGTCTGGACTCGCTGTTCGACTACCCGTTCGAACGGTTGCGCGTCCTGTTGGGACCGCTGTCCCCGCCGCCGGACGTCACCCCCCTGTCCCTGGCGCCGGGCGACCCGCAGCATCAGCCACCGGCTTTCATCGCCGACGTCCTGGCCCAAGAGGCCTCACACTGGAACGGCTATCCGCCCCTGCGTGGGACCGACCGCTTCCGGGACGCCTGTCACCGGTGGATCGGCCGGCGATTCGGCGCGGCGGCCCGGGCGGCGGTGGACGGTGAGCGGGGCATCCTGCCGGTCTCCGGCACGCGGGAGGCCCTGTTCCTCGCCGCGCTGCTGGCTGTGCCGGAACACAAAGACGGCCGGCGCCCGGCGGTTCTGATCCCCAATCCGTTCTATGCGGCCTACGAGGGCGCGGCGGTGATGGCGGGCGGCGAACCGGTGTTCCTGCCCGCCACCGCCGATACCGGCTTCCTGCCCGACCTCGACGCGGTTCCGGACGCGCTGTGGGCCAGGACGGCCCTGGTCTACCTGTGCACGCCGACCAACCCGCAAGGGGCGGTGGCGTCGCCCGGCTATCTCCGCCGGGCGATCGATCTCGCCCGCCGGTACGGCTTCGTCCTCGCCCTCGACGAGTGCTATTCGGAGATCTACTTCACCGCCGACCCGCCCCCCGGCGGCCTTGCCGTCGCCGCCGGGATGGAGGGCGGTGCGCTCGACAATCTGCTGGTCTTCCAGTCCCTGTCCAAGCGCTCCAGTGCCGCGGGCCTGCGCGCCGGCTTCGTCGCCGGGCCGCCCGGTCTGATCGATGCCTTCGCCCGGCTGCGCGGCTATGCCGCCGCCAGCATGCCGCTGCCGATCCAGGCCGCCGCAGCGGCGCTGTACGACGATGACGCCCATGTGCGGGAGAACCGGGACCGCTACGCCGCCAAGGTGGCGGCGGTCGGCCGGACCTTGGGCGACCGTGTCCCGCACAGACGGCCCCAGGCCGGTTTCTTTCTGTGGCTCGACCTCGCCCCCTTGGGCCTGGACGGGGAGGCCGCGGCCGAACGGCTGTGGACGCAGGCCGGCTTGCGGGTGCTGCCCGGCCGTTATCTGACCCGTCCCGGTGCCGATGGCCGCAACGCCGGCGATCCATTCATCCGGATCGCCCTGATCCATGACACCGAGACTGTGGCCGAGGCCATGACCCGGCTGGCCGACACCCTCGCTCCCGCCCGGGCCGCCGCCTGACCCCGCCCCCGAGCCCCGACCGACCGACCGGACCGATCGCCCATGACCATGACCGCCACCGGTGACCGGCGTGCCGCCCCGCCTTTGTTGCCCCCGGCGATGGTCCGCGCCTTGGCCATGTCCGCCCGGCGGGCGGCGGGCCTGCTGCTGTGCGGGATCGCGGCGGCGCTGAGCGTCGCGCTGCTCAGCTACGCCCCCACCGATCCCTCTTGGAACAGCGCCAGTGCGGGGCCCGCCACCAACTGGCTGGGTCCGGTCGGCGCGCAGTTGGCCGACCCGATGATCCAGCTCTGGGGCGGTGCCGCGTTCATGCCGGTCTTCGTGGCTCTGGGCTGGGGGGTGATCCTGCTGCGGGCCCGGGCGATCGGCCGGCCGGTGCTGCGGACCGTCGGTCTGCTGCTGGCGATGATCTTCAGCCCGCTGGCCCTGTCCGGCCTGCCGGATCCGACCGGCTGGAGCGGCCGGACCGATCTGGGCGGTGTGATCGGCGCGATCGGCACGCCGCTGATCGCCGGGCTGCTGCCGCCGGGCGACATGGGCTGGCGGGCGGTGGCGATCCCGGCGACGGCGGCGATCCTGGCGGCCCTGACGTTCATCTACGCGATCGGGCTCAAGGCGACGGACTGGGCCGCGGGCATGCGCGGGATCGGCCGGCTGGCCGCCGGGCTTGGCGGTGCCGCCGTCGGGACCGTGCGCGGGGGCGGCAGGGCCGGCGGTGCGGCGGTGCGGACGATCGGCCATGGCGCCAAAGGACTGGCCCGCGTCATCCCGCGCTTCGGCCTGGGGCGCGGATCGCCGCCGGTGGAACCGTTCGTGCCCAAGGGCGATCCCGACGGCTTCCCCCCGGACGCGGAGAGCCGGGATGATGCGACCGCCCCCGCGGCCGGGCCTCTTCCCCCCTTGGTCGCCCGACGCATGATGGCTGGGACCGTGCCGGAAGCTTCCGGGCAGGACGACGATACCGACGATACCGATGGCGTCGAACGGCGCCCGCACGGTATCGCCGCCCCGGATGAGGCGACCGAGCCGCCCCGCAAGCGGCCGACCATCCGCATCACCGCGCCGACCGAGGGCGTGAAACCGTCCAGACGGGCGGAGGCCGAACGTCAGAGCCGGCTTCCGCTGGAACCGCTGGCCGAGCACGAGTTGCCGCCGCTCGACCTGCTCGCCCTGCCCGATCCCAAGAAGCAGAGCCGGCCGCTGAGCGAGGCCGAACTGGGCGAGAATGCCGAGATCCTGGAAGGCGTGCTGGGCGATTTCGGGGTCAAGGGCCAGATCGTGTCGATCAACCCGGGGCCGGTGGTCACGCTCTACGAACTCGAGCCCGCACCGGGCACCAAGTCGTCCCGGGTGATCGGTCTGGCCGACGACATCGCCCGCTCGATGAGTGCGATCTCCGCCCGCGTGGCGGTGGTGCCGGGCAAGAACGCCATCGGCGTCGAACTCCCCAACGCCAGGCGCGAAACGGTCTATCTGCGGGAGATGCTGGCCTCCTCGACGTTCGAGAAGTCGGTCCAGAAGCTGCCGCTGGTGCTGGGCAAGGATATCGGCGGCAAGCCGGTGCTCGCCGATCTCGCCCGGATGCCGCACCTGCTGGTGGCCGGGACCACCGGCTCGGGCAAGTCGGTGTCGATCAACACCATGATCCTGTCGCTGCTCTACCGCTTCCCGCCGGACAAGGTGCGGCTGATCATGGTCGACCCCAAGATGCTGGAACTGTCGGTCTACGACGACATCCCGCACCTGCTGACCCCGGTCGTCACCGATCCGAAGAAGGCGGTGGTGGCGCTGAAATGGGCGGTGCGGGAGATGGAGGAACGCTACCGCGCCATGTCCCGCATGGGTGTGCGCAACATCGAGGGCTACAACAACCGCCTGCGCCAGGCCCAGGAGGCGGGCGAGATGCTGATGCGCAAGGTGCAGACCGGCTTCGATGCCGACACCGGCAAACCGGTGTTCGAGGACCAGCCCCTCGACCTGACCGAGCTGCCCTACATCGTCGTCATCGTCGACGAGATGGCGGACCTGATGATGGTCGCCGGCAAGGATATCGAAGCGGCGATCCAGCGTCTGGCGCAGATGGCGCGGGCCGCCGGCATCCATCTGATCATGGCGACCCAGCGTCCCTCGGTCGATGTCATCACCGGGACGATCAAGGCCAACTTCCCGACCCGTATCAGCTTCGCCGTCACCTCCAAGATCGACAGCCGCACCATCCTGGGCGAAGGCGGCGCCGAGCAGCTCCTCGGCCAGGGAGACATGCTGTACATGGCCGCCGGCGGCCGGATCACCCGGGTGCACGGCCCGTTCGTCGCCGACGACGAGGTCGAGCACGTGGTCGAGCATCTCAAGGCCCAAGGAGAGCCGCTGTACAACGACGCGGTAACCGAGGACGAGGACGACGGTGCGGCCTTCGACCCGGATGGCGGTGGTGTGGCCGGCGGCGGCTCCGGCGACGATCTCTATGACCAGGCGGTCGCCGTGGTCGCCCGTGAAGGCAAGGCGTCGACCAGTTTCATCCAGCGGCACCTGCAAATCGGCTACAACCGCGCCGCCCGGCTGATCGAGCGGATGGAGAACGAGGGCGTCGTCAGCCAGGCCAACCGGGTCGGCAAGCGCGAGGTCCTGATCGGCAACCACGCCGATTAGATCAACCTGCGTTCGGATGGATTCATCTGAACCCAGGTCGATCTAATTCAAAGAGTTAGAGCGTCCCGTGTTTTGAGAGGCTCGCTCAAAACACGCAAAGGCGATCGCTATCAAGAAGCGGGAGCCCCCCTCATCTGCGTCGTTTCGGGCGCAGGGTCCTTCAGCCGGCATCGGCATCGCCGGTGAACGACGGGCGGGGCTCACCGCCGGGCGAGAAAGACCGTCCGGCCGGAGACGGTGCGGGCCCGCATGTCGGCGAAACCGGCCCGAAGGATCGCCGCCTGCCACTCGGCCGTCGAGAACAGGCCGAGGACCGACCTGTCATGGACGACCGATACACCGCCCTCGCCGGTGCGCAGCAGATAGGCCATTTCCATGCGGACGCCGCCACCCTCGACCATGGGATAGAGCCATTCCAGGTAGCGGATGCCTCGGCCATCGGCGGCGTCGGTCCCCCCCGTCGACGCGGACGGAACGAAGGTTTCGGCCACCTGGTCCGGGCAGAACAGCACCGCCCCGCCCTCCAGGCAATGCTCGGCCGCAGTCGCCAGGGCAGCGGCCAGATCGGCATCCGTGCCCATATGGGCGATGGCGTCGCCAATCACCACGGCATCGAACCGCTCTCCCAGCCGGACGGTGCGCATGTCGCCGGCCAGATGCCGAGCGCGCGGGTTGAGGGCGCGGCTGAGGGTGAGCATCGGCTCGGCCCGGTCGACCAGGGTGAGCCGGTACCGGTCCTGCCAGTGATGGGCGAGATGCCCGCCGCCGCTGCCGAGTTCGAGCAGCCGGGCACCCGCCCCGATGCCGGCCCCGGTCAGCAGATCGGCCAGTGCGGCGGCCTCGTCGGCATAGTCTTCGACCGGGGAAAGCAGCGGCCACCACCCGGCCAGATCGTCGTAAAGGCGCATGCAAGCCTCATTCTCGTCGGACCGGCGGGGACGGTCCCGGACCCGGTCCCGCAGACGGTAAGGTGCCACCCTGCCGGGCAGCCGCCCGACAGCCTACCTCGGGCGGGGCTCAGCCGGCGTCAACCGGGCCCAGCGCAAGGCGCATCATCGGTTTGTGCGGCACCTTGCGCTGCACGACAAAGCCATCGATAGGCATGGACCGTCCCCTTCTCCCCCCGGCGCGTACGGCTATGTCAGCGCACCGGAGTCCAGCGCGTCAATCCGCGCATCGAGCGCGGACAGGGCAACGGCGATCGCCTGCGTCTCCGTCCCGTCCAGATCGGACAGGAGTTCCCGTTCCCATCTCAGTGCCAGGGCGGCGATCTCGTCGTACACGGTGCGTCCGGCGGCGGTGAACTGCACCCGATTGGTGCGTTGATCGTCGGGATGGTTGTCCCGCCGCACATATCCGCGGGCCACCAGCCGGGACAGCGCGCGGCTGACCTTGGCCTTGTCCATGGCCGTCAGGCGGACGATTTCGAAGCTCGACAGCTCCCCCCGCTGGCCGACGACCGCCATCACCCGCCATTCGGGAATGCTGAGCCCGAACCGGTCCCGATAGAGACGGGCCAGCGCCTGGCTGACCCGATTGGCCAGGACCGACAACCGATAGGGCAGGAACGCCGCCAGGATCAGCGAAGGGGCCTCCGCAGCCGACGGACGGACCGATCCGGCCTCCCATCGATCCTGCAGCGCCGGTGCCTCCGGCATGCCGGTTCCTCCCTTGACTCGTCCATCGTTTCGTTTCAAACGAAATAAATGACCCGCACGACCGATGCAAGCCGTATCGGCACGTGCACGGCACCCGCACACCAGAGCATCCCCCGCGTCCGAACGGACGCAGATAAGAGGCTCTCACTCTTTGAAGTCGATCAACTGACCTGGGTTCGGATGAGCCCGTCCGAACGCAGGTCGATCTGGAGCATCCTGCGTCCGAACGGACGCAGACAAGATGCTCTAAATCTTTGAAATAGATCAACCTGCGTTCAGATGAGTCCATCTGAACGCAGGTTGATCTAGCGATCCGGGGAGGGACGACCGCGATGGCCCACAAGCACTACATCTCGATGATGCGGGTGGAGGGGCGCGCCTCCCGCCAGGCGCATGCCGATCTGCCCGACGGCACCTTCGAGCGGGAAATGGGCAAGGAAGGCTTCTTCGGCCCCGCCACCCACATGTACCACACCCATCCGCCGACCGGCTGGGTCGACTGGGACGGCCCCTTGCGCCCCCGCGCCTTCGATCTGAACCGGCTGGCCGGTCCGCAGGCCAGCCCGTGGGACGCGGGCGAGGTGCTGTTCAACGCCTCGGTGCGGATGCGGTTCTGGCGAGCGCCGATGCGCATGGACCATCTGGCCCGCAACGGCGACGGCGATGAGCTGGTGTTCATCCACCGCGGCGCCGGGCACCTCTATTGCGACTACGGCCACCTCGCCTTCCGCCAGGGCGACTACATCGTCCTGCCGCGCTCGACCATGTGGCGGATCGAGTGCAGCGATCCGGTGGAAGCCCTGCTGATCGAGGCGACCAACGGCAGCTACATGCTGCCGGACAAGGGCATGCTCGGCCCGCATGCGGTGTTCGATCCGGCGATCCTGGAGGTGCCGGCGATCGACGAGGCTTTCCGTGACCAGCAGGGCGAGCGGGAATGGCAGGTGCGGATCAAGCGGCGCGGCCTGATCTCCACCGTCACCTATCCGTTCAACCCGCTGGATGCGGTGGGCTGGAAGGGCGATCTCGCACCGGTGCGGCTGAATGTCGAGGACATCCGCCCGCTGATGAGCCACCGCTACCATCTGCCGCCGAGCGCCCACACCACCTTCGTCGGCAACCGGTTCGTGGTCTGCACCTTCTGCCCGCGGCCGTTCGAAAGCGATCCCGCCGCGCTCAAGGTGCCCTTCTACCACAACAACGACGATTACGACGAAGTGCTGTTCTACCATGCCGGCGACTTCTTCAGCCGCGACAACATCGAGGCCGGGATGGTGACCTTCCACCCTTGCGGCTTCACCCACGGCCCGCATCCCAAGGCGCTCAAGGGGATGTTCCAGCCCAGGAAGCCGGCCACCGATGAGTACGCGGTGATGATCGACACCCGCGACGCGCTGGAGGTCGGCCAGGCCGCCGCCGACAGCGAATGGGCGGGCTATGTCGATAGCTGGAAGACGCCGGTCGCCGACGCCGCCGAGTAACCGGGGGGGCCGGCCGCATGCAGGCCGACGACGGCGCTTGACGGCGCCGTCGATCCCGGCCCATCCCGGCTGATCGTTTCCGACCCTCGCCCGCAAGCCCATCCGTGAGAGCCCGATGAAACTCGCCTCCCTCAAAGGCGACCGCGACGGCGTGCTGATCGTCGTCAGCCGCGACCTGACCCGGGCGGTGGTGGCCGCGCCGGCAGCGACGTCCCTGCAAGCCGCGCTGGAGACGTGGCCGACGGCCTCGGTCCGGCTGCGCGCACTCTACGACCGGCTGAACGCGGGCACCGCGCGGGGGGCGTTCGCGTTCAGCCCGGCGGCCTGTGCGGCCCCGTTGCCGCGGGCGTTCCAATGGGTCGACGGATCGGCCTACGTCAACCATGTCGAGCTGGTGCGCAAGGCCCGCGGGGTGGCGTTGCCGCCGAGTTTCTGGACCGATCCGCTGATGTATCAGGGGGCTTCGGACGGGTTCCTCGGCCCGACGGACCCGATCGAGGTCGCAGACACCGGCTGGGGCGTGGATTTCGAAAGCGAGATCGCCGTCGTCACCGACGACGTCCCGATGGGGACCCCGGCGGCACGGGCGGGGGACCACATCAAGCTCTTGATGCTGGTCAACGACGTCTCCTTGCGCGGGCTGATCCCCGCCGAACTGGCCAAGGGCTTCGGCTTCCTGCACGGCAAGCCCGCCACCGCCTTCAGCCCGGTCGCGATCACGCCGGACGAGCTGGGCGATGCCTGGGACGGCGGCCGGGTGCATCTGCCGCTGCTGACCGCCCTCAACGGGGAGCCGTTCGGCAAGCCCGAGGCCGGCGAGGACATGACCTTCGACTTCCCCACCCTGATCGCGCATGCGGCCAAGACCCGGCATCTCGGTGCGGGCACCGTCATCGGCTCGGGCACGGTCTCCAACAAGCAGGACACCGCCCATGGCTCGGCCATCGCCGAGGGCGGGGTGGGCTATTCCTGCATCGCCGAGATCCGCATGATCGAGACCATCGCCGCCGGCACGCCGAAGACCCCCTTCATGGCCCATGGCGACCGGGTGCGGATCGAAATGCGGGACCGGGACGGCGCCAGCCTGTTCGGGGCAATCGACCAGCAGGTCGTACCCTACACCGCCCCGCGCTAGAGTATCCGTGTTGGTCAAGCGTTTGAGTTGTTCCAGGTGCGGTTATCCCTGAGGAGTGCGTTGGCGAGGAGTAGGAGCTTTCGCATGAGGGCG
>JANQKE010000181.1 GCA_028281265.1 Alphaproteobacteria bacterium
GTCGTCGAATATGCCCGGGCATGTCCTTCCTCCTCGCTCCTGGCATCAGGGCCCATCCGCCTCGGCAGATCGGCCCGGTAGTCCCTGAAAACGCTCTAGAGCCCACGGTCCTTGACCGCCTCCATCACCGCGAAGGTGCTGGTCTGCGCGACATGCGGTAGGGCGGAGATCTGCTCACCCAGCACCCGGCGATAGGCGGTCATGTCCTCGGTCCGGACCTTGAGCAGATAATCGAAGCCGCCGGCGATCATGTGGCATTCCTCGATCTCCGCGATCGTCAAGGCGGCCGTGTTGAAGGCGTCCAGCGCCGCGGCGGTGGTGGTGGCGAGCTTGACCTCCACGAAGGCGATATGCGCGGCGCCGAGCTGCACCGGATCGAGCACCGCCCGGTAGCCCTTGATGATCCGGGCGGCCTCCAGCCGCTTGACCCGGGCTTGGCAGGGCGTCTTCGACAGCCCGACCCGCCGGGCCAGCTCGGCGATCGGAAGGCGCCCCTCCCGCGCCAGGATTTCCAGGATCCTGGCATCGATCCGGTCGATCGGACCGTCACTGGCCGATTTCATCGTCCGATATCACCATCAAGCAAGAAGAATACAGTTCATTCGTCTATCATGATGACGCTCATAAGGCGAAGCGTCTAGGGACCCGATGCTATACTGCCGGGTATGATCGTCGCCCTGCGCCCCCCATCCCCCGCCGATACCCTCTCGGCCGCACGCGCCCGAGCTCGCGACTGCACGCTGGTCGCCGAGTCGGAGGTCCTGCCCGAGTTGATCGCATCGATCCGGCTGAACCCGGGTGAGCGGACCGCCATCACGGCACGGGCCGAAGCCTTGGTGACCGCTCTGCGCGGATCGCGGCCGGCACCGATGGACCTTTTCTTCGCCAGCTTCGGACTGGCGACACCGGAAGGCCGGGCGCTGATGGGCCTGGCGGAGGCGCTGCTCCGGGTGCCGGACCGGGCGACGGCCGACCGCCTGATCGCCGACACCCTGCACGCCGCCGACTGGGGCGCCCAACACCCCAGGTCTCGGTTGGTGCGCCTGGGCACCCTCGGCCTGAGCCTGGCCGCCCGCTGGCTCGACCCGGCGGCCCCCGCCCCTCTTCGGCTCACCCAGCCTGGGGTGAGGCCGCTCGTCCGAACGGCGGCGCGGCGCGCCATGCGAGTCCTGGGCGGACAGTTCGTGCTGGGAGAGACCGTCGCCGCCGCCCTGCGCCGGGCGCGCCGGGACCGGACGGCGGGGGTCACCCATTCCTTCGACATGCTGGGGGAAGCGGCCCGGACCCAGGCCGACGCCGACGCCTATTTCCGGGCCTACGCCGACGCCATCGCCGCGCTGGCCCGCGGGCCGCGCCGGGAGGACTGGCGGGACAATCCCGGCATCTCGATCAAGCTGTCGGCCCTGCACCCGCGCTATGAGGAGACCCAGGCCGAGACCATGCGGCCGGCGCTGATCGATCGGGTCGCCCGTCTGGCGCGGCAGGCCCGGGCGGCGGATCTGGGGTTCACCATCGATGCCGAGGAGGCGGATCGGCTGGAGCTGTCCCTCGACGTCGCCGAGGCGGTCCTGGCGGACCCCGCGCTGGACGGCTGGGACGGGTTCGGCTTCGTCGTCCAGGCCTATGGCAAGCGGGCACCGGCGGTGATCGACTGGCTGGCGGCGCTGGCTCGGGCCACCGGCCGGCGCATCGCGGTGCGGCTGGTCAAGGGCGCCTATTGGGACATGGAGATCAAGCGGGCCCAGACCCTGGGGCTCGCCGGTTTCCCCGTGTTCACCGACAAGGCGGCGACCGATGTCAGCTATCTCGCCTGCGCCCGCCGCCTGGTGGACCGGCGGGACGTGCTGTTCCCGCAATTCGCCACCCACAACGCCCATACGGTCGCCGCCGTCCTGGCCATGGCCGGCGAGGAGCGGGATGGCTTCGAGCTGCAGCGCCTGCACGGCATGGGCCACGCCCTGCACACCCATGTCCGGCGCACCGAAGGCACGCGGCTGCGGGTCTACGCACCGGTCGGCCCGCACCGGGAGCTTCTGGCCTATCTCGTCCGCCGGATGCTGGAGAACGGGGCCAACGCCTCGTTCGTCCACCAGATCGCCGACGCAGCCGTTCCGGCCGCCGAGGTGGCCGCCGATCCGATCGCTCTGGTCGAGGCCCGGTCGGCCGCCGGACGGGACCCCGCGCCCACCGTCCTGTCCCCGGCCGACCTGTATCGTCCGGGCCGGCGGAACGCCGCAGGGATCGATCTGGCCGACCGGGCCGACTGGCAGCGGCTGGAACGGGAACGATCGGCCTTCGCCACGGGCACCTGGACGGCCGCTCCGATCCTGGCCCGGCCGGGCGCTGCGGCAGGCCCGGCCCGGGTCGTCGTCAACCCCGCCCAGCCGACCGAGCGGGTGGGCATGGCGACCGATGCCACGGCGGACGACGTCGACCGGGCGATCGCTGCGGCCGCCCGGTCGCGCGACTGGTCGGGCCGATCGGCGGCCGACCGGGCCGCGCCGCTTCGGGCGGCTGCGGATCTGTACGAAGCCAACCGCGGCGAGCTGCTCGCCTGCCTGGTCCGGGAGGCCGGCAAAGCTCTCCCCGACGCCGTCGCCGAGTGGCGGGAAGCGGTCGACTTCCTGCGGTTCTACGCCGCCGAAGCGGTACGGCTGGGCGATGCCGGCACCGTGCCGCGCGGGCCGGTGGCGTGCATCTCCCCCTGGAACTTCCCGCTGGCGATCTTCACCGGCCAGATCGCCGCCGTCCTGGCGGCCGGCAACCCGGTCTTGGCCAAGCCGGCCGAGCAGACCCCCCTGATCGCCGCGACCGCGGTGCGGCTGCTGCACCGCGCCGGCGTACCGGCCGACGCTCTCCAGCTCCTGCCCGGCGACGGGGCGACCATCGGCGCCGCCTTGACCCGGGACCCCCGCCTGCGGGGGGTCGGGTTCACCGGCTCGACCGAAACCGCCAAACGGATCGAGCGGGCGATGGCCGAGCACCTGTTCCCGGACGCGCCGCTGGTGGCGGAGACCGGCGGCATCAACGCCATGGTGGTCGATTCGACCGCGCTCCCGGAACAGGCGGTGCGGGACATCGTCGCCTCGGCGTTCCAGAGCGCCGGCCAGCGCTGTTCGGCCTTGCGCGTCCTTTACGTCCAGGAGGATGGGGCCGAGCCGCTGCTGAGCATGCTCATGGGCGCCATGGACACGTTGACCCTGGGCGACCCCTGGCGACCCGCCACCGATATCGGCCCCGTGATCGACGCCGATGCGAAAGCCGCGATCGAAGCCCATATCGACGTGCATGCCGCCCAGGGGCGCGTGCTCAAGCGGCTGCCGGCTCCGGCGGACGGCCATTTCGTCGGCCCGGCCCTGATCCGCGTCGACGGGATCGACGCGGTCACCCATGAGGTGTTCGGACCCGTTCTCCACGTGGCCACCTTCGCCGCCGACCGGCTCGACCGGGTCGTGGCGGCGATCAACGGCACCGGCTACGGCCTGACCTTCGGCCTGCACAGCCGGATCGGCCGGCGGATCGACACCGTGACCGGCCGGATCCGGGCCGGCAACGCCTATGTCAACCGCAACCAGATCGGGGCCGTGGTCGGCAGCCAGCCCTTCGGCGGCGAAGGGCTGTCCGGGACCGGCCCCAAGGCCGGCGGCCCGGGTCAGCTAGGGCGCTGGCGCCGGCAGATGGCCCCGGCGGCGGCCCCGTCCGAGACACCGGCTGGCGCGGCGCGGTCGCCGGCCGCGGCCTTGTCCTCGGAGACCGTGCAAGTCGCCCTGACCGCCCTCCCCCGTCCCGCCGCCCCGGCCCCGTCGGTCGCCGGTCTGCCGGGACCGACCGGAGAGGCCAACCGGCTGCGCCGGGAACCGCGCGGACCGGTGCTCTGCCTCGGCCCGTCGGTCGACCGGGCACTCGCCCAGGCCGACCGTGCCACGGCGCTGGGCTGTCCGGCCCTCGCCGTGGCACCGGACCTGCCGCAGGGTCCCGGCCGCCTGGCCGGGACCGTCACGCCGGAAACCGTCACCGCACTCACCGGCCTCGCCGCCATCATGTGGGAAGGGGACGTCGATACCGCCCGGACCCTGCGCCGCGCCTTGGCCGCACGGGACGGTGCCATTCTGCCCCTGGTCCAGGCCGGCGACGATCCGGCCGAGCGGCTGACCGTCGAGCGGCATGTCTGCATCGACCTGACGGCCGCCGGGGGCAACGCGGATCTGCTGGCAGGGTCGCGGCGCGCCTGACGATCGGCTCCGGCCCGACGGCGACCCCGTCAGTGCGACAGGAACACCGGCCGGTCGGCGGTCTTGGCGATCTCCAGTGCGTTGGGGCCGAAGACGTTCTTGATCAGGATGCGGTTGTAGGAACTGCCGATGGCGATCAGGTCGGCGTCGATCTGCCCGGCATAGCTCATGAGCGCCGTCGACGGCGCACCGGTCAGCAGTGCGGTGTCGCAGCGATGCCCCCAGGCCCGGCAGTAGTTGGCGGCGTCGGCCAGCAGGCTCGCGGTCGGCTCCTTGGTGGAGCCTTCGACCGCGGCGATGTGGAACTCCATATCCGGCCACAGCGCCAACTGGCAGAAGCGCTTCATCGTCTTGGCCGATTCCATCGAGCCGTTGTAGCCGATCAGGACCTTGCGGATGACCCGCCGGCTTTCGGACACGGCGAGGATGGGCCGGATGCCCCGGACGATCAGGTCGAGAAGCGCGTGCTCCGGCTCCGGCACGATGCCGGAGCCGAACCAGCCGCGCAGACCCAGGATGCACAGATCATGGTAGCGCCACACGGCAGCCAGGGTGGCGAACGGCTCCGCCTCGTGCCGCAACACCTGCACCTCGATACACGCATCCCGGCACGCGTCGGCGAACTGTACGATGGCCGCATCGGCATTGGCGTTGACCGCCGCGGCCCGTTCCCGTCGCATCTTGTTGGCGTAGTGGCCGGCGCCCAACGGCACCGACCCGACCCGGGCCAGACGGTCGACATCGATCACCGACAGGAGGGTGACCGTCGCGCCGTGGTGCCGGGCGAGTTCGATCGTGTGGGCGATCTTCGACGCGGTGGCGGGAGTACCGGCGACACCCACCAGCAAACGCTTGAGCATGAACGACCCTCCGTCGGGTGGCGGAACGCGACCGGTCCGGGATGGCCAGAAAGCCCCAACGCCGGCGGGGCGTCAAACGCTGTTGCGGGCGGCTCCGGCCGACGTCAAACCGCGCGGCTGACGCCGCCGGCTTCGAAGGTCGCCATACCGGCGTGGCAGTCGACCGCCGCCCGCAGGATCGGGATCGCCAGCGCGGCACCGCTGGCCTCCCCCAGCCCCATCCGCAGATCGAGCAGGGCCGTCCGCCCGAGCCTGTCGAGCAGCCTGGCATGGCCCGGCTCCGTCGACAGATGCGCCACCAAGCAATGGTCGATCGCCTTGGCATCGATCGCCCACAACACCGCCGCCACCGCCGTGACGGCATAGCCGTCGAGCAGTACGGGCGTGCGGGCCAGTCGCGCCGCCAGGATCGCTCCGGCAATCGCGGCCAGTTCGTATCCCCCCAGGCAGCGCAAGGCTTCGAGCGGGTCGGTCATCGTGGCGGAATTGGCCAGGACACCCGCTTCGACAGCGGCGGTCTTCGCCTGCAGCCGCTCTCCCTCCACCCCGCTGCCGGGGCCGACCCAATCGGCCGCCGTACCGCCGAACAGGGCGTGGGACAGGGCCGCTGCGGCGGTGGTGTTGCCGATCCCGACCTCCCCCAGGGCGAGCACATGCAGACCCTGGTCGACCGCCATCATGCCGTACGCCATGGCCTGGGCGCAGCCGAGCTCCGTCATCGCGGGGCCTTGGCTGAAGTCGGCGGTCGGGCTGCCGAGGTCGAGTTCGTAGACCCGCAGATCCGCGTCGGCTAGTTCCGCCAGCTTGTTGATCGCCCCGCCGCCGGTCTGGAACACCTCGACCATCTGGGCCGTCACCGCCGGCGGATAGGCGGAGACCGGCTTCGCGGCGGCCACCCCGTGATTGCCCGCGAACACCGCGATCCGCGGATGGCGCAGCCGCGGCGGTGCCTGACCCTGCCAGGATGCCATGAAGAAGGCGATGTCCTCGAGCCGGCCCAGCGCACCGCGCGGCTTGACGAGCTGTCGGTCCCGCTGTCGCACAGCGGTGCCGGCTTCGAGATCCGGACCGGGCAGGTTGCGGATCAACTCCCGGATCTCGTCGAAGCGGATGGCGGGGCTCGGCTCGGTCATGGGGGCCTGTCGACGGTGCGGGTGCGACGGTGCGGGTGCAAGATGTACGCCCGGGCTTATAGGAGCCGACCGCCGACCCGTGCTATCCCCCGGGACGAATGGCCGTGCCGCCCGTCTGTCTGCCCTTGCCGCCCCCGCATGAGTGTCCCCAAGCCCGGCCCGATAGGCGAAATCGCGGCTGCGACCCTGTTCCTGACCCGGATCCCGGTGCGCTGGCGCGGACCGTGGCCCGAGGATCTGCACCGCCGGTCGATGGCCTGGTTCCCGCTGGTCGGCGCCCTGGTCGGTGCGATCGGTGGCGCGGTGTTCTGGCTGGCGGCCGGGGTGATGGGGCTTCCGGGTGGGATCGCCGCGGTGCTGGCGATCACAGCGCAGATGCTGACGACCGGCGTGTTCCACGAAGATGGCCTCGCCGACAGTGCCGACGGGCTCGGCGGCGGCCGCGATCGCGCCAGCAAGCTGGAGATCATGCGCGACAGCCGTCTCGGCACCTACGGGGCGGCCGTTCTGTGGGTGGCCCTGACCCTCAAGGCCGCCGCCTTGGCGCAGTTGCCGATCCCGACCGCGGTTGCCGGCCTGGTGCTGACGGGCGTCGTCTCCCGTCTGGGCATCGTGGTCCTGGCAGCGAGCCTCCCGCCGGCGCGCACGGATGGTATGGCAGCCACGAGCGGACGACCGGGGCGGCGGGAAGTCGGGCTCGCAGGGGCAGTCACGGCGGCGAGCACCGCCGGGCTGGCCGGGGGGCTGGGGTCGGCCGGCATCGCTCTGGCCGCCGTCGCCGCCCTGGCCTGCATCCTGTCCTGCATCGTTGTGGCCTGGCTGGCGCGACGCCATCTCGGTGGGATCACCGGCGACATGCTGGGGGCAAGCCAGCAAGGAGCCGAGATCACGGCGCTGGTTGGTTTCGTTGCGCTATGGGAGCCCGCATGACCGACACGACCCGCTGGTGGTTCATCCGCCATGCCCCCGTGATCAACACCGACGGGGTGATCTACGGCCAGTTGGATCTGGCGGCCGATATAGCCGACCAGAGCCTGTTCACGCCCCTCGCCCGCCGTTTGCCGGCCGAAGCGCACTGGTTCGTCACGCCCCTGCAACGCACCCGGCAGACCGCCCGAGCCCTGCAACAGGCCGCCGGGATCGAGCGGACGGTCGAGGTCGAGCCCGCCTTCATCGAGCAGAGCTTCGGCGCCTGGCAGGGCCGTCCGAGGGCGGATGTCTATGCCGAACTGCCCGCGCGCCATCCGTTCTGGCTGACAACGGCCGATTCCCGTCCGCCCGACGGGGAAAGCTTCACCGAAGTGGTGCAACGGGTCGGCCCCGCCCTGGACATGCTGTCGGACATCCATCGGGGACGGGACATCGTCTGCATCGCCCATGGGGGCAGCATCCGGGCCTCGGTCGCCCGCGCCCTCGGCCTGACGCCGGAAGCGGCCTTGCGGCTGTCGGTCGACACGGTCTCCCTGACGCGGATCGACCGGATCATGCCGGATCACGGCCCGCCCACATACCGGATGGGGCCGCTCAACTGGACACCGTAGGGCCGCGCTCCGAGCCGGCTGGGGGCCGCATAAGCCCCGGACTGTCCTGCCTCCTCGCTTCTGCCGGCGGCGCCGATCCGCCTGGGCGGATCCACCCGGTCGTCCCCGAGTCCGCCCTGGTACCGCCGCGATCTTGACGTCTCTCGTCGTCAGGATGATGGCTGAAGACAACTGACGCGGACCGAGTCGGCCGATGCCCACAACCCCTTCGCCATGGAGTGACCTTTGATGCGCGCGTTTTCCGTTCTCCGCCGCGGCGTCCTGGCTGCCTTGGGTGCGAGCCTGATGAGCCTCGCCCTGTTCGGATCCGTCACCACGGCCCAGGCACTGACCGAGCAGGAGCTGACCGTCAGCAAAGCCCAGGCGACGGTCCAGGACCTCTACCTCAACCCGAACTTCCCGCAGATCCGCCGGTATGTCGACGCGGCCGTGGCCGTGGTGATCGTGCCCGAACTGATCCGCGGCGGCTTTTTCGTCGGTGGCGAAGGCGGCAACGCCGTGATCCTGCGCCGACGGCCCGATGGCGGCTGGTCCGCACCGGCGTTCTTCGATCTGGCCGCCGGCTCCGTCGGGCTGCAGTTCGGCGGCCAGGTCAGCCAGATGATCCTCACCGTCATGACCGAACAAGGGCTCGACGCGTTGTTGAACCGGCGCGTGACCCTGGGCGGCGATCTCAGCGTCGCGGTGGTGACCGAAGGCATCGGGGCGGATATCCGCAGCGGGCTCGATCTGAACGCCGACATGTACGCCTTCCAGGAAAACCAGGGGCTGTTCATCGGCGGTGCCCTGGAAGGCTCGATCCTGTACGAGGATGTCGACGACAACGCGGCCTATTACGGCGCAGGCGCCACCGCGCAGGCGATCTTCGCCGGCCGGTACGTCAACGCCCAGGCCGACGGTCTGCGCCGATCCCTCGGCCAATAGTCAAGGGTCGGCCGGCCTGGCGACGGGGATCCGGCCTCCGCGTCCAGAGCATCCTGCGCCCGAACGGGCGCGGGATGCTCTCACTCTTTGAAGTCGATCACCTCACCCGCGTTCAGATGAGTCCATCCGAACGCAGGTTGATCTAGAGCATCCTGCGTCCTAACGGACGCAGGATGCTCTAAATCTTTGAAATAGATCAACTTACCTGCGTTCAGATGAGTCCATCTGAACGCAGGTTGATCTAGAGCGCGTCCTCGACCATCCGGACCGTCTGCCGCGAACGGCTTTCCCGGGCCCAGTACAACGCATCCGCCCCGGTATAGTCGGTCGCCCAAGGGTCGGCCCCGGCCGTCAGCAGCATGCCGACGATGGCGGCGTGCCCGCCCCGGGCCGCCAGCATCAGCGGCGTCATGCCTTGCCGGTTGGGCCGATCGATCGGTGCGCCGCTTTCGATCAGGCGTTCGGCCGTGATCGCGTCGCCGCGATCGGCGGCCCAGGACAAGGCGTGATTGCCCGTCTGATCCTGCCGGCCGAGCACCGCGCCGCCGCCGATCAGCAAAGCCGCGATCTCCGTATAGCCGCTGCCGATCGCCAGCATCAGGGCGGTCCGTCCGGCACCGTCCGTACGGTCGGGCCGTTCCCCGCGCAGCATCATGCGGCGGATGGTCTCCGCATCGCCGTTGCGCACCGCGGTCATCAGCGGGTCTTCGGCGAGCAGGTTGACCTGGGCGACCGCCGGCGCCGCCGCCGATCCGAGCAGGAGACCCAGACCGGCCATCGACATCCGGCGGGAAAGGCCAAGGCGGGGCCGCGACAGGGTGCGCATGCGATCGATCCGAGTTGGAGCCGAGACCGTGATCTCGGCGGCAGTGATAGCAACTGCCGAAGCCATGCGGAAGGGCGGCCGCCGGAACGGCTGACCCAAGTCAATGTCGTCTCTACGGATATTCGTCACTCCCGCCCCCGTCAGCATCCCTGATCGAGCCGACGGCCGGCGATCCGACCGGCCCCCTGTCGCGCGGGTGAGAGGACACCATGTTCGACCTCGACGTCGTCGAGCTGTCACGACTGCAGTTCGCCGTGACCGCCATGTACCATTTCATCTTCGTCCCCCTGACGCTTGGCCTGTCGGTCATCCTGGCGATCATGGAGAGCGTGTACGTCATGACGGGCCGCCAAGTCTGGCGGGAGATGACCAAGTTCTGGGGTGTCTTGTTCGGCATCAACTTCGCGATGGGGGTGGCTACCGGCATCGTGATGGAATTCCAGTTTGGGATGAACTGGGCTTACTATTCTCACTATGTCGGAGATATATTTGGCGCGCCACTGGCGATCGAAGGATTGATGGCCTTCTTCCTTGAGGCTACCTTCATCGGTCTGTTCTTCTTCGGCTGGAACAAGATGTCGAAGCTGGCGCATCTGGCCGTGACCTGGTGCGTCGCCTTGGGCTCGAACCTGTCCGCGCTATGGATCCTGATTGCCAATGGCTGGATGCAGAACCCGGCCGGTTCGGTGTTCAACCCGGACACCATGCGCATGGAAATCACCAACTTCGCCGAGGTGATCTTCAACCCGGTCGCGCAAGCGAAGTTCGTGCACACCGTATCCGCCGGCTATGTGACGGGGGCGGTGTTCGTGCTGGCGATCAGCGCGTTCTACCTCTTGCGCAACAGGCATGTCGAATTCGCCAAGCGGTCCATGGCGGTCGCCAGTGCGTTCGGCCTCGCCTCCGCCCTGTCGGTGGTCGTCCTGGGAGACGAAAGCGGCTACGCGCTGACCGACCACCAGCAGATGAAACTCGCGGCCATCGAGGGCATGTGGGAGACCGAAGAGCCGCCGGCGTCGTTCACCGTGTTCGGCCTGCCGAACATGGAGACCCGGCACACCGACTACGAGGTCAAGATCCCTTGGGTCATGGGGCTGATCGCGACCCGCAGTTGGGATGGCGAAGTCCCGGGCATCAACGCCCTGGTCCAGCGTGCCGACGAGCATATCCGTCAGGGCATCCTCGCCTGGGATGCCTTGCAGGACCTCAGGGCGGATCGTACCGACACCGGCGCGCTGGCCCGGTTCCGGGAGCATCAGGCGTATCTCGGCTATGCCTTCCTGCTCGACCCTTACGTCGAGGACTACCGGCTCGCCACCGACGCCGAGATCGCCCAAGCCGCCTGGGATACCGTGCCGCACGTGCCGAGCCTGTTCTGGATGTTCCGCGGCATGGTGGGCTTGGGTTTCTACTTCATCGCCCTGTTCGCGGTGGCGTTCTACCTCACCTCGACCAAACGCCAGGACAACCGGCTGTTCCTGCACGTCGCGCTGTGGACGCTGCCGCTGCCGTGGCTGGCCTCCCAGCTCGGCTGGGTCGTCGCCGAGTTCGGCCGCCAGCCCTGGATCATCGAAGGCGTGCTGCCGACCGCCTTTGCGGTCAGTCAACTCTCGGTACTGGATGTGTGGCTGACCCTGATCGGCTTCGTGGCGATCTACACGGTTCTCCTGTTCGTCGAGATCAAGCTGATGGTCCGCACCATCCGCACCGGACCGGTCGGCGTCGGCGCGCCCGCCCCGGCCGGACAGCCGGTCTTCGCCGCCACCGGACCTGCGGCCCTGGCCGGGGGCGACGACTGAGGGGCACGCGCCACCGAGATCCGCCGGGTGAGGCCCCTCGGAGCGGTGTCAGCCCGCACCGGCCGATGCGACCGCGATTGTGAGAGGACGACATGCTGCTCGACTACGAAATCCTGCGTCTGATCTGGTGGCTCCTGATGGGCGTGTTGCTGATCGGGTTCGCTGCGACCGACGGGTTCGACATGGGGGTGGCCGCATTGCTGCCCTTGGTCGGCAAGACCGATACCGAACGCCGGATCGCGATCAACACCGTCGGCCCGGTCTGGGAGGGCAATCAGGTCTGGCTGATCCTGGGTGGCGGGGCGATCTTCGCCGCCTGGCCGGCCGTCTACGCGGTCAGCTTCTCCGGCTTCTACCTGGCGATGTTCCTGACGCTGTTCGCCCTGATCCTCCGGCCGGTGGCGTTCAAGTTCCGCTCGAAGTCTCCCGACCCGCGCTGGCGCCGCAACTGGGACGCGGCCCTGTTCATCGGCGGGGTCGTGCCGGCGCTGATCTTCGGGGTTGCGGTCGGCAACGTCCTGCTGGGCGTGCCGTTCCGCTTCGACGACACGCTGCGACCCTTCTACGAAGGTACGCTGGTCGGGCTGCTGAACCCGTTCGCGCTGATGTGCGGGCTGTTGTCGGTGGCCATGCTGGTCCTGCACGGTGCGGCCTGGCTGGGGATGAAGGCCGATGAGCCGGTCGCCGGGCGGGCCCGGGCGCTGGGCGTCTATGCCGCGGCGGTGGTGATCGTGCTGTTCGCCTTGGGCGGTATCCTGACCGCGTTCTTCGTCCAAGGGTATGTCGTCACCAGCACCATGGACCCCAACGGCCCGTCCAACCCGCTCCTCAAGGACGTCGCCCGGCAGACCGGGGCCTGGATGAGCAACTATCAGACCTATCCGTGGATGGTGATCGCCCCGGTGCTGGGATTCCTGGGCGCCCTGATGGCGCTGGTGGGACTGCGGTCGAAGGGGGATGCGATCACGTTCCTGGGCTCGAAGCTCAGCTTGTTCGGCATCATCTCGACGGTCGGCCTGGCCACCTTCCCGTTCATCCTGCCGTCCTCGATCGCGCCGGGGCATTCGCTCACGGTGTTCGACGCCTCCTCCAGCCACCTGACCTTGATGATCATGCTGGTGGTGACGGTGATCTTCCTGCCGATCGTGCTGGCCTACACGGCCTGGGTCTTCAAGGTCCTGTGGGGCCGAGTGACGGCCGAACACATCCACGACGCCCGGGAGCACAACTACTGATCCGCATCGCCGGATCACCCCCAGGAGGATCGACGCCATGTGGTATTTTGCGTGGGCATTGGGACTGGGGTTCGCCGCGGCGGCGGCGATCCTGAACGCCCTGTGGTACGAGCTCTATCTGGCCGACCGGGCCAACGGCGCAGACCCGGCAAGAACCGACGCGGAATGAGGCCGCCGGCCCGGACGCCAAAGAGGCCGAAGGGAATGCACGAAGGCCGCGGCGGAACGGATCCGCCGCGGCCTTCCGAGACTGTCGGCCGGCGCGCGCGCCGACGCCCGCCTCGCCGCGTTTACTGGAACAGCGACAGCACCGCCCCGGGCGCCTGGTTGGCGATCGACAGCGCCTGGATCCCAAGCTGCTGCCGGGTCTGCAGGGCCTGCAGCTTGGCGCTTTCCTCGGCCATGTCGGCGTCGACCAACGCCCCGACCCCGCTTTCGAGTTCGTCGGTCAACTGATCGACGAAGCTGGCCTGGGTATCCAATTGGTTGACCGACGTGCCCAAGCGCGAGAGCGCCTGGTTGGCCGCCGTGATCGCGTTTTCGATCGTCGTCAGGGCGGCCGTCGGATCGCCCCCGGCCGCAACCCCGGAGACGAAGCCGACCAGGTTCGAGGTGGCGTTGCCGCCCATGCCGAGTGCGGAACTGATCTCGATATTGCCGCCCGTGCCGAAATTGGCCGACAGACCGTTGTCGTTCATGGTCTGCACCAGGGTCGCCAGGTTTTCGTTGGCGGACAGCGCCGCGTCATAGACCACGGCGACGTGATCGGCCTCGGTCAGCGTATCGGTGACCAGGTCGTCGACGAATTCGAACGTGAGCGTCTTCGTGCCGCCGCCGGCCACGTTGACCGTGAAGTTCAGCAGCTTGCCGTCGGCGAACTTCAACGTGTTGTCGAACTTCAGCTCGACCGACTTGTTGGTGACGTCCATGCCGGCCGTCCCCAGACCGGCGGCGGTCAGATCCTCGTCGACCACGGTGATGTAGGTCGGTGTGGGCGCGACGTTGGGCGCAGTCCGGTTGAGCGACGACAGCACCTTCAGATCGGTGGTGGCGACCGCCTCCAACAGATTGACGCCGTTGAACTGGGCGGCCTGGGCGATGCTGTCGATCTGCTGGTTGAGCGCCTGGATGTCCTGCTGGACGGCATCCCGGTCGACCGAGCGCTCCTGCGCCTGGACGACCTTGGCCTTCATCTCGTTCAACCGGTCGGAGATGGTCTCGGCCGCCGACAAGGCGACGTTGGTCACCGCCTGGCCGAAGGACAGGCTGTCCCGGATCGCCTTGAAGCCGCCGATATCGCCGCGCATGCCCTGGGCGATGGAGAAGCTGGAAGCATCATCCTTGGCGCTGCCGATGCGGAAGCCGGAGTTGATCCGCTCCTGCACGGTGCTGAGCTGCATGTTGGTGGAGTTCAACAACCGGATCGCCGTCATGGCGTTGTTGTTGGTGTTCACGGAAAACGACATAGTCCTCGACCCCCATTTTGAAGGTGTTCCTCAGGTGCGTTTGACGCCCCCGTGCCCAGCCCCACGCCCGCGATGCGTGCCACTGGTGGCGGCGGTCGGCAGATCGGTTTGCATACGCCATGCCGTGGTTAATGCTTTGATTCTCTATGGATCTTGACGGGGAGCGGTCGGCACGAACGGAACCGACGGCAATTCTTGCCCACTTCTGCCGGCGCGAAGGGGACGGACTTGCCTAGCGGCAACGGTTGGGCAACGGTTGTCGGCGAACCGGCCTGAGGCCCGATCGAAGGGCAATCGTTGCGCTCGATCCCCAGGACGCCCGACAAGGATGACCATCATGACCACCGACACACCGGCCGCCGCACCGGCCCTCCCGCGCCTGGGGGGCCCCGCACCGGATTTCGAGGCCGAAACCACGCAAGGCCGGCTGGCCCTGTCCGACTATCGCGGGCAATGGGTCGTCCTGTTCTCCCACCCCGCCGATTTCACGCCGGTCTGCACCACCGAGTTCATGGCCTTCGCCGAGATCGCCCCGCGGATGCGCGACCGCGGCGTGGAGATGCTGGGGCTGTCGATCGACAGCATCTACAGCCACCTCGCCTGGGCCAAGGTGATCGAGGAGAAGTTCGGGGTCACCATCCCGTTTCCCATCATCGCCGACAGCGACCGACGGGTGGCCATGGCCTATGGCATGCTGCACCCGGACGACTCAGGCACCGAGACCAGCCGCTGCGTGTTCGTCATCGATCCCGGCGGGGCGGTTCGGGCGATGATCTACTACCCGCTGACCACGGGCCGCAACGTCGCGGAGATCGAGCGCACGGTGATCGCCCTGATGACCACCGACGCCCACAAGGTCGCCACGCCGGCCAATTGGCAGCCCGGTGACAAGGTCATCGTGCCGGCCCCGCGAACGATGGAAGACGCCGACGCCCGCAAGAGCCAGGACGTCG
>JANQKE010000203.1 GCA_028281265.1 Alphaproteobacteria bacterium
GGAGCGAGGAGGAAGGACATGCCGGGGCATATTCGACGACGAGCGACGCCGCAGCAGGGCCCATCCACCCGGCCCTTCGGGTTGGTGTGTGCCGGCCGCCCGCCGCGTGGCGCCGCTTGCCCGATAGCACCGCATCGCGCGGCGCGACGCGCCTTGCGGATCGATCCGGCACACGCCAACAGATCGACCCGGCATTCCTTGAAAACGCTCTAGCGACCCCGGACCGGCTGTGGCGATGACGGTCGACGATCACACCACGCCGGTGCTGCTGGCGCCGGCGCTGGCGGCCGCCGGCGATCCGACCGACCTTTCGGTACCGGAACAATCCTGGCTCGACCGGCCGGACGGGGCCCGGATCCGCTTGGGGTGCTGGCCGGCCGCCACGGGGACGCCAGACCGGGGTGTCTTGTTGCTGCTGAACGGCCGGTCGGAGTTCATCGAGAAATACGCCGAGGCCGCGCGGGTGTTCGCGGGGCTGGGCTTCGAGGTCTGGTCGCTCGACTGGCGCGGCCAGGGCCTGTCCAGCCGCTGGCTCGACGACCCGATGAAGGGCCACGCCGCGGATTTCGGCGTGCTGGTCGACGATCTCGCGGTGATGATCGACCAGGCGGTGCGGCCGGGGGACCGGCCGCTGCGGCTGCTCGGCCATTCCATGGGCGGGCATCTCGGCCTGCGCTATCTGGTGTCCGGTCCGGCGGTGATGCCGGTGTCCGTCGCTTTGTCGGCGCCGATGGTCGATATCCTGGCGTCCCGCACGATGCGCACCGCCAGCCAAACCCTGGCGGCGCTGATGGGGCGGCTGGGACGGTCGGAGGCCTATGCCCTGGGCCAAGGGCCGTTCGACCCGGCGGTCGAGCGCAAGGCCGACATCCTGTCGGCCGACCCGGTGCGGGCGCATCTGCACTATCGCGCCTTCGTCGACCGGCCCGCGTTGCGGGTCGGCGGCGTGACCTGGGGCTGGCTGGACGCGGCGGCCCGGTCCACCCGCATGTTGTTCGACCGGTTCCGACACGACCCGCCGGGTGTGCCGATCCTGGCGCTTCTGGCCGGGCATGAGAGCCTGGTCAGCAACCCCGCGGCGGAGCGGCTGATGGCGCTGGCCCCGCACGGATTGACCAAGCTCTACCCCACCGCCCTGCACGAGGTGCTGATCGAGGCCGACACCATCCGCCTGGCGGTGTTCGAAGACCTCGCCGATCACCTGCTGCGGTAGGCGGGCGGCCTACCCGGCCGGCCACGCCGCCGGCATGTCGGCCTCCAGCCACGCGGCCTCCAGAGCCTTGAGCCGGCGCCCCAGATCCGGACCGGGGACGGCGCCGCGGGCGATCAGGTCCCGGGGCCTGACCGGGAAGCGCGGGGCGCGGAAGTCCGCCAGGATCGGGGCGAAAACCGGCCAGCCGAACCCTTGGGCGACCGGATGACCGCGCGCAAGCGCGCTCGCCGCCAGCGCCAGCGCCAGATCGTTGCCGTCTCGATAGACCGCGACCCGGGCCCGGTGCGGGGTGGCGGGAGGGTAGCCGGAAAGCCGGTCCGCATCCGTCAGCGCCTTGAGCCGGTCGGCCCGGCGGCGGCTGGGCTTGAGGCGGTCGATCACCGCTTCGGCCCCACCCAGCGGCAGCAGGGCCGCCAGGCGCGGGATCGCCCCTGCGACCGGCGGGTCCAGCCGGGTGAGCCGCGCCAGGCGATCCGGCCCCGCCGGCTCGGCCCCAGGGATCAGGGCCGGCAGCAGCCCGGTCGCCGCCATGACCGATACCGCGGCGACCGCCCCGGGTTCGGTCACCAGGCGCAGCATCTCCTTGGCGATCCGCTCCCCCGACAGCCGGTCGATCAGATCCCGGCGGGCCAGGGCCAGCCGTGCGATCCCGGGGTCCGGCCGGCCGGCGCCGTAGGCGGCGTGAAAGCGATAGTAACGCAGCACCCGCAGCATGTCCTCGGCCAGCCGCGTCGCGGCGGCGCCGACGAACCGGACGCGGCCGGCCGCCAGATCCGCAAGCCCCCCGACCCAGTCGAACACCGTGCCGTCCGCGGCGGCGTACAGGGCGTTCATCGTCAGATCGCGGCGCCGGGCGTCCTCGGCCCAATCATCGGTGAAGGCCACGGTCGCCCGGCGGCCGTCGGTGCTGACGTCCCGGCGCAGGGTGGTGACCTCGAACCCCCGATGATCGGCCACGATGGTGATCGTGCCGTGATCGATCCCGGTCGGAACCGGCTTCAGCCCGGCCGCCCGCGCCCGCTCGGTTACCGCAGCCGGGGGCAGAGCCGTCGCGATGTCGATATCGGCCGCCGGCATACCGAGCAGCCAGTTGCGGACGCAGCCGCCGACGAAGCGCGGCGGGCGTGCCGGATCGTCCGACAGGGCCTCGACGACCTTGGCGACCGCCGGGTCGCCCATCCAGTCGGGGGGAGGGAGGGTCGCGGTGACCGGCCGGGTCCGTCCGGTATCGGCGTCCGGAGCGGCAGGGTCCACCAGGTCGATCGGTCGGGGCATCGGTCCGGGCCCGATGGGGAAGGAGCACGGACACCGTGCGGCAACCCGCCGAGCGCGTCGACCACCCGCGCGCTATTGCGGCGCGGCGTCGCCTGCGGCTGGAGCGGTCTCGGCATCGTCGTCCTGTGCCGCGGCTTCGGCCGCCGCCTCCTTGGCGGCCCTCGCCTCGGCCTGGGCCTGGGCCTGATCTTCGGGAGTGATGAAGAAGCCGGGCTGGACCTCGCCGTCGACCACCCGGGCCGGCACATAGACGCTGCCGGGCGGTGCGCCGTCCTGGAAGGCGAGCCAGGCGAACCCGGCCATCGCCAGCACCAGGCCGCCGCCGATCAGCCAGGGCCACGGCGCATCGGCGAACAGGCTCTGGGATGCCGCCGCCGGCTGCTCCGCGTCGGCATCCGGCCCCGCCGGTACCGGGCGGCCGCGGCGCGCGGTGGCGGCCATCCACAGGACGTAAGCCGCCGCCGGCAACAGGACCAGAAGGATCGGGATGAGTTTCTGCAGCAGCGCCGCCGTGCCGTCGATGAGAGGGGTGTGGACGCCTGGTCTATGGTCGCCTGGTCTATATGGTCGATGTAGGCAGCCGGTCCACGTCCGCAACGGGACGCCGCCACCCCCTGCCCGGCGCGCCTCAATGCAGGTCGAGCAGCACCTGGCGCAGGTTGACCAGCATCCCCGCCGTCGCCCCCCAGATGAACCGGTGCTCGAACGGAAAGGCGTAGAACTGCCCGGTGCGACCGCGGAACGGACGGGACCGGACCTCCGGCAGCCCGGGGGCCAGGAAGAAGGCCAGCGGCACCTCGAACACCTCGGCGACCTCATAGGGGTCGGGGCTATAGGCGCGCGGCGGCCGGACCACCGCCACATGCGGTTCCACCCGATAGCTGGTGCGGGTGATGTAGACGTCGAGCCGGCCGATCGGCGCCACCAGCGCGGGGTCGAGCCCGGTTTCCTCCTGGGTCTCGCGCAAGGCGGTCGACAGGCCGTCGGGGTCCTGCGGCTCCCGCCGGCCGCCGGGAAAGCTGATCTGGCCCGGATGGTTGGCCAGATGATCGGTGCGCTGCGTCAACAGCACCTTGGGTCCGTCGTCCCGCAGCACGATCGGCACCAGGACGGCGGCCTCCTTCAACGGTTCCGGCGTGACCATGCCGGGGTTGAGGTCCGCGTCGCCGCGCCGCTGTCCGGCATCCGCACGCCCGGCGGCCAGCCGGTCGCTCAGCCGGGGCAACCAGTCGGCCGACAGCTCCTTCACCCCGCCGTCGGCGGCGGATCGCGATCCAGCGGAAAGAACCGTCCCTCGCTCCATACCCCGATCCGATCCTCGTGGGGGACCGCCCGGTCCACCAGTTCGTAGAACACCGGGCGGGCGATCAGCGCCTCCAGCCCCTTGGTGCGGTCGATCAGGATATAGGGGCGCGGCGTATCGTCGTCACCGTCGTAGCGGACGGAAATCGGATGCCCCGGACCGGCCACGACTTCGTGATCGAGGTTGGTGCGGAACACCATCGCCCCGTCCGGATGCGCCGGATCGTCCGGGGCGTCGACGGCGATGGCGATGAACGGGGCATCCTCGACCGTGATCCGGCCCCGCTCGGCCGGGGTGATCAGCCAGAACGCCCCGTCATCGTCCCGCCGCAGAACGGTGGCGAACAGCTTGCATAACGCGATCCGGCCGATCGGCGTGCCCTGGTAGAACCAGGTGCCGTCGGCGGCGATCCGGATGTCGTAGGCCTCGTCCTCGGCCGACGGTCCGGCCGCGATCCGGGCCAGATGCGCCGACAGGTCAGGCTTGGCGTCCTGCGTCACGATGCTCTCCCGCTCCCAGTGGCAGGCGATCCCTCTCGCCTGAACGGAATTTCGCCATAGACTGGATCGTAAGAAAACCGTCTCGCCCCGGCACGCGCCGACCGGGGCCGACCGAAAGGCTCCCATGTCCGATCCGACCGCGACCCTCGCCCCCGTCGCCCATGCCCCCGGTCCGCACGAGATCGTCGCCGCGGTCGAGCGGCTGACCGCCGAACTGGGACAGATCCGCGCGGCCATCGGCCGGATGATCTTCGGGCAGGAAGCGGTGGTGGATCAAACGCTGGTCACCGTGATGGCCGGCGGCCACGCGCTGCTGATCGGGGTGCCGGGGCTCGCCAAGACCCGGCTGGTGGAAACGCTGGGCACCGTTCTCGGCCTGACCGAGCGGCGTGTCCAGTGCACCCCGGACCTGATGCCGGCCGACATCCTCGGCTCGGAGATCCTGGAGGAGACCGACGCGGGCAAGCGGGCGTTCCGCTTCGTCCCGGGCCCGATCTTCACCCAGCTTCTGATGGCCGACGAGGTCAACCGGGCGAGCCCGCGCACCCAGTCCGCCCTGCTGCAGGCGATGCAGGAGCAGCGGGTCTCGGTGGCCGGGCACTATCACGACCTGCCCCGGCCGTTCCACGTGCTGGCGACCCAGAACCCCATCGAGCAGGAGGGCACCTACCCGCTGCCCGAGGCGCAGCTCGACCGCTTCTTGCTGCAGATCGATGTCGGCTATCCGGACCGGGAGGCCGAACGGACGATGCTGTTGGCCACGACCGGGGCCGAGCAGGCGGCAGCCCCGACCCTGTTCGATGCCGAGCGGCTGCGGGCCGCCCAGACGCTGATCCGCCGGGTGCCGGTGGGCGATCAGGTGCTCGACGGCATCCTGGAGCTGGTCCGGGCGGCCCGGCCCGCCAGCTCCGCCCATGAGGCGGTGCGCGCCCATGTGCTGTGGGGGCCGGGCCCCCGGGCCAGCCAGGCGCTGATGCTGGCGGTGCGTGCCCGGGCCGTCTTGCAGGGCCGCCTCGCCCCGTCTGTCGACGACGTCCAGGCCTTGGCTCTGCCGGTGCTGCGCCATCGGATGGGCTTGAGCTATGCCGCGCGGGCGGAAGGCATCACGGTCGAGGCGGTCCTCGACCCGCTGGTCGCGGCATTGGGGTAGCCGGACATGGACGTCGATCCGGCACCGGCCGGCCGACTGGCGGCTGCCGCGCACCGACTGACCGAGCCGTTGCCGCCGCTCCTGGTCGCCGCGGAGCGGGTCGCCAACACGGTCGCCCTCGGTATCCACGGCCGTCGCCGGGTCGGGGTGGGGGAAACGTTCTGGCAGTTCCGCGCCTACATGCCCGGCGACACGATCGGCCGGATCGACTGGCGCCAGACCGCCAAGCGCGACACCCCGTTCGTGCGCGAACTGGAATGGGAAGCCTCTCAGACCGTCCATCTATGGCGGGCGGACGGGCCGGGCATGGGCTACGCCTCCGCCCGAGCCGCGGGCAGCAAGCGGGCGCGGGCCGACCTGCTGCTCATGGCGCTGGCGATCCTCCTCGACCGGGCGGGGGAGCGGGTGGCCCTGCTGGACGGCGAGAACCCGCCGGCGACCGGCCGGTCCAACCTGATGCGCCTGGCCGCGGGCCTGGCTGCCCCGATCGCGGATCGGCCACACGACCTGCCGACCGTCCGGCCCCGGTTGCCGGCGCATGGCGCGGTCGTGCTGGCAGGCGACTTCCTCGCCCCGCTGCCGGAGATCGAGGCGGCGCTGGCCGGTCTTGCGGCCCGACGACAGCGGGTGCACGTGATCCACCTGCTCGATCCGGCGGAGCTGGCGTTGCCGTTCCGCGGTCGCATCCGCTTTCACGGGCTGGGTCGGATGGCCGGGACGGACACGCTGATCCCCCGCGTCGACAGCGTCCGGCCCCTCTATCAGGAGCGGTTCGAGGCCCATTGCGCCGGGCTTGCCGCGCTGTGTCGCGGGCTGGGCTTCCGGCTGGCCCGGCACACGACCGACCAGCCGGTGGAAAGCGCCCTGATGGGCTTGGCCCAGGGACTCGCGGCACGATGAGGGGTGTTCGCCTGCAAAGGGTCGGGCCGTGACCGGTTGGCTGGCTCCCCTGGCGTTCACCGCCCCGTGGCTGCTGACCGCTCTGGTGCTGTTGCCGGCGATCTACTGGCTGTTGCGGGTGACTCCCCCTGCCCCCCGTCGGCTGGCGTTCCCGCCGATCCGCCTGCTCCTGGGCCTGGAGAACACCGAGGAGACGCCGGACCGCACGCCCTGGTGGCTCCTGCTCCTGCGGTTGCTGGTCACGGCCCTGGTCATCCTCGGCCTGGCCGGCCCGATCCTCAATCCCGGCGAACGTCTGGGCGGGACCGGCCCGGTGCTGCTCGTCGTCGACGATGGCTGGGCGTCGGCCGCCGCTTGGCCGGAACGGGTGCGCGCGGCCACCGACATCGTCGACCGGGCGGGACGCGAGGGCCGGCCGGTGATCCTGTTGACCACAGCACCCCCGGCGGCCGGCACCCCCGTGGCGGCGTCCGACGTGCTGACCGCCGGTGAAGCCCGCGCGCGCCTCGAAGCGCTGGACCCCAAGCCCTGGTCGACCGATCGACCGGCGGCGTTGGCGGCCGCGCGGGCCACCGCCGCCGCCGGCCCGATCACCGCGATCTGGCTGAGCGACGGCCTGGCCGGCGAAGCGGCCCAGGCGCTGACCACCCTTCTCCAGCGCGCCGGCGGGCTGACCCTCGTCAACCCGGATACCGGGCCTTTGCTGCTGCGGTCGCCCGAAGGCGACGGGCGGGCCCTGGTCGCCACGGTGGTCCGCGGGCCCGCCGACACGCAGACCGAAGCTGCCGTCACCCTCCGCCTGCTGGCCGAGGACGGCCGCGTGCTCGACCGGCAGGACGCCTTGTTCGACGCCGGCGCCCGGTCCGCCCGCACCCGCTTCGATCTGCCGTTGGAGGCGCGCAACCAAGCCGCCGCCGTCCGGATCGAAGGGATCACCGGGGCCGCCGCCACGGCCCTCATGGATGAGCGCTACCGGCTGCGGCCGGTCGGCGTGGTCGTGCCGGAGACCGGCGACCAGGTCCAGCCGCTGTTGGCACCGAGCTTCTATCTCGAGCAGGCGTTGGCGCCGTTCGGGGCCGTCACCACCGCCCCGCTGGCGGATCTGCTCGACGGCGGTGACCAGGCGGCGATCGCACTGACCGACGGCCCCGGCCTGTCGGAGCCGGCACGGCAACGCCTGACCGGATGGATCGAGGCCGGCGGCGTGCTGATCCGCTTTGCCGGTCCGTTGACCGCGGCCGATCCCGACCCGCTGATGCCGGTCGCCTTGCGCCGCGGCGGCCGGTCGCTGACCGGGGCCCTGTCCTGGGCCGAGCCGATGCCGTTCGACCGGTTCGACCCGGCCGGGCCGTTCTCGGACCTGACACCGCCGCCGGAGGTCCGGGTATCCCAGCAGGTGCTGGCCGAACCGTCGGCGGAACTGGCGGGGCGGACCTGGGCGCGGCTGATCGACGGCACCCCGGTGGTCACGGCCCGCGCGCTCGGCCGGGGCTGGCTGGTGCTGTTCCATGTGACCGCGTCGCCCGACTGGTCCGACCTGCCGCTGTCCGGGCTGTTCGTGGACATGCTGCGCCGAACCGTCGCCTTGGCAGAAGGCGTCGACAGCCCGGCCGGCGGCGTCGCCCTGCCGCCGATCGTCACCCTCGACGGCTTCGGACGGCTTCAGGAGCCGGGCGGGACGGTGCGCGCGCTGCCCGCGGAGGCCGGCGACGCGGTTCTAGGGCCGCGCACGCCGCCGGGGCTCTACGGCACGGCGGATTACCGGCAGGCCTTCAATCTCGGCGACATGGTGGAGATGCCGGCCGCCGCTTTCGATCCGCCGGCCGGGGTGCCGGTGCGCGGCTACGCGGTCGCCGAGACCGTCGCCCTGGGTCCATGGCTCCTGGCCGTCGCGCTGGCCTTGATCGCGCTGGACACGCTGATCGCCCTGGGTCTGCGCGGCCGGCTGGTACCGGCCTTCGGAAAGCGCAAGCCGGTTGCCGGCATGGCCGCGTTGATCGTCATGCTGGGGGCGGCCGGGGCGATCGAGCCCGCGACCGCGCAGTCCGTGCCGCAGATCCGGGCCGAGGAACGCGATCTTCTGGCCGCGACCGGTACCTATCTCGCCTATGTCCGCACCGGCAACCCGGATGTCGACGCGATGAGCCAGGCGGGTCTCGACGGGCTCGCCCGGGTGTTGACGGCCCGCTCGTCGGTGGAGGCGCAGGGCGCCTTCGCGGTCGACCCGGCGACCGACGAGCTCGCCTTCTACCCCTTGCTCTATTGGCCGATCCTGCCCCGCCAGCCGGATCTGAGTGCGGCCGCGGTCGCGCGGCTGAACGCCTATATGCGCGGTGGCGGGACCATCGTGTTCGACACCCGCGACCAGCCGCAGGGCGGCTTCGGCGGCCGGGGCGGACCGCGCGGACCGGCGGCCGAGCGGCTGATCGACGTCGCCGGCAGCCTCGCCGTCCCGCCATTGGTGCCGGTGCCGCCCGATCACGTCCTGACCAAGTCGTTCTACCTGATGCAGGAGTTCCCCGGGCGCTTCGAGGGCGGCGATGTCTGGGTGCAGACCGCCGACGTGGCGGTGAACGACGGGGTCTCGATGGTGGTGATCGGCGCCCATGACTGGGCCTCGGCCTGGGCGATGGATGCGGCGGGCCGGCCGCTGCGGCCGGTGGTGCCGGGCGGCGACCGCCAGCGGGAGATGGCGTTCCGGTTCGGGATCAACCTCGTGATGTATACGCTGACCGGCAACTACAAGGCCGATCAAGTCCATGTGCCGAGCATCCTGGAGCGGTTGGGGCAATGATCGCGGTCGGCGGCGTCACCTTCGATCCGGTGCTGCCCTGGGCGGTGCTGGCCCCGCTGTTCGCCATGGCCGGCGCGGCCGTCCTGTGGGGCCTGGCGATGCGGGCGCGGGGGGCGTGGCTGCGGCTATTGGGGGTGCTGATCCTCGCCGGCCTGCTGCTCGATCCGGCCTGGACGGAGGAGGAGCGGGAGCCGCTGACCGACATCGTCGCCGTCGTCGTCGATGAGAGCCCGAGCCAGGCGATCGGGGACCGGCCGGGCCGGACCGATCGGGCGGTGGCCGAACTGACCGCGGCCCTGGCCGATCGGCCGGGGCTCGAGGTCCGCCTGGTCCGGGCCGGCGGCCAGGGCGACGGCAGCGGGGTGGTCGACGCCACCAACCTGATGACCGCGGCCGAACAGGTGCTGGCCGACGTTCCCCGCAGCCGGGTGGCCGGGACGGTGCTGATCACCGACGGCCAGGTGCACGACCTGCCGGACACACCGGCCGACCTGGTGCCGCTCGGCCCCGTGCACGCGCTGTTGACCGGGGCGCCGGGGGAGCGGGACCGGCGGCTGGTGATCGAACAGGCGCCGGCCTTCGGGGTGGTCGGCGAGGCGGTGACGATCCAGCTCCGCATCGAGGATCTGCCGACCGATTCCGGTACCGGCCGGCCGGTCCGGCTGACGGTCGCCCGGGACGGCCTCGTACTGGCGGAGCCGCTGGTGATCACCGGCCGGCCGGTCGCCGTCCCGGTGCCGATCGACCGCGGCGGTCCGACGGTGGTGGAGATCGCCGCGGAGCCTTGGGAGGGCGAGCTGTCGGCGGCGAACAACCGGGTCGCGATGACCATCAACGGGGTGCGCGACCGGTTGCGGGTACTGCTGGTCTCCGGCCTGCCGCATCCGGGGGAGCGGACCTGGCGCAACATCCTGAAGTCCGACCCGTCGGTGGACCTCGTGCACTTCACCATCCTGCGCCCGGCCGAAAAGCAGGACGGCACCCCGATTGAGGAGCTGTCGCTGATCGCGTTTCCGATTCGGGAGCTGTTCGAGCTGCGGCTGGACGAGTTCGACCTGATCATCTTCGACCGGTACCGCCGGCGCGGGGTGCTGCCACCGCTGTATTTCTACAATATCCGCGACTATGTAGAACGGGGCGGGGCGTTCCTGGAAGCCAGCGGCCCCGCATTCGCCGGGATCACCAGCATCTACCGGACCGCCTTGTCGGACTTCCTGCCCGGATCCCCGACCGGCGACGTGGTGGAAGAACCGTTCCTGCCGCGGCTGACCGAGCTGGGCCGTCGCCATCCGGTCACGTCCGTGCTCGCCGAAGCCGATCCGGACGCGGCCGGCCGGCCCGGCTGGGGCCGCTGGTTCCGGCACGTCCCCGTCGATGTCCGCGCCGGGGAGACGCTGCTCAGCGGTACCGAGGAGCGGCCGCTCCTGATCCTCGACCGGTTCGGGGAGGGCCGTGTGGCCCAGCTCGCCACCGACCAGATCTGGTTGTGGAGCCGGGGCTATGACGGTGGTGGGCCGCATGCCGAGTTGTTGCGCCGGATGGTGCACTGGCTGATGCGCGAGCCGGCGCTGGAGGAAGAGGATCTGCGCGCCCGGGCCGAGGGCGACCGGCTGTTCGTGGAACGCCGCAGCCTGGACGACGCGCCGCAGGCGGTGACGGTGACCACGCCGACCGGCCAGGTGCTGCCGCTGGCACTCGACGACCTGGCCGGTGCCCCCGGCATGCGGACCGGCGAGCTGTCGGTCACCGCGCCGGGGGTCTACCGGGTGGAGGACGGCGTGCGGGCGGCCCTGGCCGTGGTCGGGGCCGAGAACCCGCCCGAATTGCGGGACCTGCGGTCGGAGGCCGATCCGCTGCGCCCGGTGGCCGAGGCGACCGGCGGCAGCGTCCGCTATCTCAGCCGGGGTGGCCTGCCCGACATCCGTCATGTCGACCCCGACCGGGCGCTGGCCGGCTCCGGCTTCATCGGCCTGCGGGCCAATGGCGACTATGCGGTCACCGGGGTGCGCCAGGTCCCCCTGCTGCCGGCCTGGATCGCCCTGGCCCTGGCGCTGGCCGCCCTGATGGCGACCTGGCGCCGCGAAGCCGGCTAGAGAGCCTCTTATCTGCGTCCGTTCGGACGCAGATAAGAGGCCTCTCACTCTTCTGTGCCGGAAACGGCACGGACAAGGTATTCCAACCCGGCCGGGGCGTGGGCCGATGGCGGCTGGTCGGACGTGCCGCTCAAGCCCCGTCGGCGACGTCGTCGCCCCACTCGTCCCGCAGCTTGTCTTGCGCCTTCTTGTGCTCGGCGATGGCGGTGCGGGTCTTCACCGCGATGCTGGCGGCGACCAGCGGCGGGACCGCAAGGTGGATCGCCCAGCCCAGCGCGGCGGCCCCGAACATCCCCAGCCAGTGCATCGGCTGGGACAACAGGCCGATCGTCAGCTCCATGCTGTGGCCGCCCGTCCACAGCTCGAACGCCGCCGGCATCACCCCGCAGAAATTCAGGCTGCCGACCGAGATCGCCGCGTATTTCTCCCGGTTCTTGTCGACGATCAAGGCCACCAATGTCGGCACCAACCCCACCGCGAACAGAACCGCCGTCGGCAGCGCCACCGCCGCCAACGGGCCGAGGATCAGCAGGCCGGTCAGGATGTTGCGAACCAGGCTGCCGCCCCGTTTGGCCGCCGGGCGCGGGCGTGCCGCCGGGCGTACCGGTTTGCCGGGCGCCGCGGGACGGCGAAGCGGGGCAGGGCGCTGCTGCGGGGCCATGGGGGCTTGACGTGCTGCGGCGGCCGTCAGGCGGCCTGCCAGACGACGATGATCGCCAGCAGGCCGGCGGCGGCGATGCTGGAAGCCAGCGCCGCCATCTGCTGACCGGTATCGCGGGACACGGCGTGGCGGGTCTCGAGCTTTCGGGTCAGTTGCCGGATCTCCCGCGCATGGGTGCGGTACTCCGCCCGGGCGGCGGCGAACTCACCGGAATCCTTGGCCGGACTGGCGTCCTCCTGCATCAGCATCTGGATGTTGCGGAGCAGCCCGGTTGCGGCCTGCTTGTCGATATCCCGAAGCAGACGCTCCCGCCGTTTCCTGCTGTGCAGGGTTTGCAGTCCCGGCTTCAGCAAGCGCACGATCCAGCGACACAACCCGGGCAGCGGATGCACCCGGGCGTCGGCCTGCAGGGTGGTGAGCACGTCGAGAGCCCCCAGGGCCCGTGCGACCGGGTCGTCGGCTCGGCCGATCGCCCGCATCTGCCGCGGGCTCAGATTGGGGTAGCGCGACAGGATGAAGCCGGCGATATGGCGGTCGATGGGGTCGCGCGGGGCGTCGCGCCGGTCGGCGATGGTTTCCAGGGCCCGGAGCAGTTGATCGCATTGCAGGATGTAGAACCCGTCCAGGAACGGGCTGCGGCAGGGCATCGAGGGGTTGAGCTCGTACAGGACCCGCTCGATGCCGAAGCCCGGGATCTCCTGATCCAGGAGCGTTCGCATCGCCTCGAACTGCCGGGCCCAGGTGGCGTGATCGCTGGTATGCCGGGCCTGAACGGAAACCCAGAACAGCGGCAGGTTGCCGGCGATGATCTCCGCCGGGATCTGCGGGCCCTTGCCGGAGATGTACTCCTCGGACAGTAGAGCGGCGATGCCATCGATCGTCGTCGCCACGCCGCGGTACCGGATCGGCCCGGTCGGATCGAGGGCGATGCACAGCCGTGCCAGCCGCCGATGGCCCAGGGTGGGGTTGCTCCCCGCCTGGCCCCCGCGCACGGCCTCCTGCACCCGGTCCGCTATGGCGTCGTCGCTCAGTCCGCGACGCAGCCAGGCGTCGAGGTCGGGCAGGCTGATCGTGTTGGGCCGCAGTTCCGGCTCTTCGGCCAAGGCGATGGCCAGGCGGCGCGGCTGCCAGTGATCGGCGCCGGCGTGATGCAGGGGCCGGACCGCCTGCACCGGTGAGCGGGCCTGCTTCGGCGTCAGGCGGCGGCCGCTGAGCCATTGGTCGAGATCGTCGACCGTCCACCGGTCGTCCGGCTCGTCGAGCAGCAGCCCCTTGATCGGCTCCACCAGGTCGAGCGGCAGCCGGTGATCGCCCACGACGGCCCCGAAGCTGCCATTGGCCAGCTTGCTCTCCAGAATCTCGGCATCGGACATGCCGTCAAGCGGTGCCCGTCCCTTGAGCAAGGCGACCAGCGTGACCCCGAGGGCGTACAGATCGTCGGCGTTGGTGCCTGCCCCGCGCCCCGCCGGGGTGCATTGCATCCGCTCGACGGTCTGATAGAGGGCCGGCTGGCCGAGCCCCGCGGGTGCGGCAACGCAGTCGCCCAGCACGGCCGGCGTCTCGCCGCCGGCGCGGTACAGGTTGGTGGGGTTGATGCAGCCGTGAAACACCCGCCGCGCCCGCAGATCGCGCAACACCTGGGACATCGGCTTGATGATGCAGCGCACCAGGATGTCGTCCCGGTACGGATCGATCCTGTCGTCGGCGGTGCGGAGGATACGTCGTCCCGGCGGTCGCGCGTAGACCAGGATCGGCGTCTCGCGGCCATCCTCGATCCAGCGGCTGACCCCGAAGCTGCGGACCTTCAGCAACGCTTCGTTGTCCAGCCGCAGCAGCGACGGGAGCAGATCCAAGCGAAGCGGCCGGCCGGTCGTGCAGACATAGCCGATCGCCATACGCTTGGGCTTCTTCAGGTCGCGGGCCTCGAAGGCGTTGGCGTAGGGCCGGTCATACTCCGGCATCGGCAGGTGGGCGATCACCTCGTAGCGGGAACCGACCGTAACCGCCCCGGACGCCACCACTGTCCCGCCACCGCCCCGGTACGCCGACCCGCTCGTCGCCGCCGGCGGGTCGGTTGCCGGTGCCGTCCCCCGGCCGACCCGGGCCGCCGGCTCGAACGGCGGGGGTGTGGCCCCGTCGGAACGGCCGGCGTCCGGGGGCGGGCTGTCCGAACCGGACAGAAAGGTGGTGAGATCGCTGGGCGGCATGCGCGGCGGCGGTGTCCGAGAAAGGGCGGCCCCCGGCCACCCGGTCCAAACGCACGATCGCGTGCGATGGCAAAGATTCGGTTAAGCCCCCCGGTGATTGCACCTAATGGATGAGGTGGACGGGGGGGCGACGTTCGTTAACGGCGTCAGACACCTCATGCCAAGGTGTGATGAGCAAGAGGCATCGCAACTTGGCAAGCACGACCGCACGCCCAGGCGATTGCGGGGAAAGCCTCGCATGTCGCTCGAACGAAACGACGGTTTGAGCTGAGGTCACCTCAGTGCGAACCGGCATCAGTCCTGAAACGGGTCGCGGACCAGGATCGTATCCTCGCGCTCCGGGCTGGTGGACAGCAAGGCGACGGGGGTCTCGATCAACTCCTCCAACCGGCGGATGTACTTGATCGCGTTGGCCGGCAGATCGGCCCAGCTACGCGCCCCCTGGGTGCTGTCGGTCCAGCCGTCCAGGGTCTCGTAGATCGGCTCGACCGCGGCCTGGGCCCGTTCGCCGGCCGGCAGGTGATGGACCAGGCTGCCGCCCAGCCGGTACGCGGTGCAGATCTTCAGTTCGGACAGCCCGTCGAGCACGTCGAGCTTGGTCAGGGCGATGCCGTTGATACCGCCGAGCTTGGCGGCCTGGCGCACCATCACCGCATCGAACCAGCCGCAGCGCCGGGCCCGGCCGGTGACGGTGCCGAACTCCCGCCCGCGCTCACCCAGACGCTGGCCGATCGTGTCGTGCAGTTCGGTCGGGAACGGCCCGCTGCCGACCCGGGTGGTGTAGGCCTTGGTGATGCCCAGGACGAAGCCCGTGGCGCCGGGTCCCAGCCCGCTGCCGTTGGCGGCCTGTCCGGCGATGGTGTTGGAGGATGTCACATACGGATAGGTACCGTGATCGACGTCCAGCATGATGCCTTGTGCGCCTTCGAACAGGATGCGCCGGCCCGCCCGCCGCAACTGCTCCAGCCGCTGCCAGGCGACCCCGGCATAGGGGAGGATCCGCGCCCGTACCGGTTCGAGCTTCTTCAGCACGGCTTCGGTGGCGATCTCGGGCTCGCCGACGCCGCGCAGATAGGCGTTGTGGTGGGCCAGCAACTGGTCGAGCTTGGCCGTCAGGATCTCCGGCTCGGCCAGATCGCACAGCCGGATCGCCCGGCGCGCCACCTTGTCCTCATAGGCCGGGCCGATGCCGCGTCCGGTGGTGCCGATCTTCGCCGAGCCGCGCGCGATCTCCCGGGCCCGGTCGATCGCCTGGTGGATCGGCAGGATCAGGGTGGCGTTCTCGGCGATCATCAGGGTTTCGGGGCTGACCTCGACCCCTTGCCCACGGACGGTCTCGATCTCCTCCAGCAGGGCCCAGGGGTCGACGACCACGCCGTTGCCGATCACCGACAGCTTGCCCGGCCGCACCACGCCCGACGGCAACAGGCTGAGCTTGAACACCGTATCGCCGATCACCAGGGTGTGCCCGGCATTGTGGCCGCCTTGGAAACGGACGATCACATCGGCCCGGGCCGACAGCCAATCGACGATCTTGCCATTGCCCTCATCCCCCCATTGGGAGCCGATGACGGTCACATTGGCCATGTTGCATACACCTGGGTGATGAAAGGAAAGCGGCGGCGACCCCGCGGGTCGCGCCCGGCCGGTTGCGGGCGCATCAGCTTAGCCCGGCACCGGCCGGATCACATCGTCGATCAGCACATGGCCGCAGCCCAGCCGATCCGCCTCGATCAGCGGGTCGTCGACCGGCTCCAGCCCGGCCACCGTCACATGGCCTTCGGCGCGCAAGGCACGGGCGCGCGCAGCCGGGATCCCGGCCGGCAGGTAGAGCTTGGCGACCGTCCGCGGCTCCGGCACCGCGCGGAGGATGGAGTCGAGGAACAGGGAGAAGCCGGTTGCCGGCTCGCCATCGTCATTGGCGCCGACGCTGCGCTGGGCGATGTAGCGCCCGCCGCGCCCCAACTCGCCCCGCACGCCCCGGGCGAAGGCGGTGAAGGCGACGCCGGTCTGGTACTCGAAGCCACGGTTCTCGGTGAAGTCGAGGGTGAGCGCCACCTCCGGCCAGGTCGTCCGGACCCGCTCGACCACCTCCCGCAGCCGCTCGATCGCCCGGGCCGGCGCTTCCGCAAACGCGAGATCGGCGATCGCCTCGAAAGCGGCCTGCCACGGCCCGGCCGCGGTGAGCAGCGGGACCAGGCTGTCGCCCAACGGTCCCGCGGTGGCGGCGACGCCGGCGGTGTCCTTGCGGTCGATCGCATGCCGAAGCCGTTCCAGCGCCTCGGCTTCGTATCGGACCGTGGACAGCAGCATCGGCACCAGGGTCGGCAGCGTCAGATCCAGCGACAGGTTGGGCACGCCGATCGCCTGCAACGCCTCGATCGCCAGGCCGATCACCTCGGCGTCGGCCGTGGCGCTGCGGGGGCCGATCAGCTCCGCTCCGACCTGGGCGAACTGCCGCTCCGGCCGGAGCTGGGAGCCGCGCACCCGCAACACCTGCCCGGCATAGCACAGCCGCAGCGGCCGCTGGGCGCGGGCCAGCCGATTGAGCGCGATGCGGGCGACCTGGACCGTCATGTCCGCGCGGATGCCCATCATCCGCTGGCTGATCGGGTCCATCAGCCGGAACGTCGACTGGGCCAAGGCCGCACCCGGGCCGCTCAGAAGGCTGTCCTCGAACTCCACCAGCGGCGGCTTGACCCGGTCGTAGCCGTTCAGGGTCAGGGCCCGGACCAGCCCGTCGATCACCGCCTGCTCATGGGCGGCGGCCGGCGGCAACGTGTCGACGAACCCGTTGGGCAACAGGGCGGCAGGGCCGGCGGTCGGGAACGACTCGGTCATGGCGGAGGTCCGGGCGTCGCCGCGGGGAGGACGGGCCGGTACCCTTACCATGCTCGTTCCGGGGCGCAACGGGGCGCACGACAGCCGGTCTCACCTCCCTCGGCTCCCGGCGACGGCGGAGGCGGCCTCGCAAGCCCCCGCCGTCCGATCCTCAACCGGTGGCCGATATCGCCGGGGGTGCCGGCGTGCGGAACTTGCGCTGCCGCACGCTGTCGGACTTGAGCTGGCCGCAGGCGGCCATGATGTCCTGGCCGCGCGTCGCCCGCACCGGACTGGCCAGATGGGCGTCCATCAGCACCTGGGCGAAGCGGTCGATCTGCGCCTTGGTCGAGGTCTCGTAACCGGCACCCGGCCAGGGGTTCCAGGGGATCAGATTGACCTTGGCCGGAATGCCCCGGAGCAGGCGCACCAGCTCCTTGGCATCGGCGACCGAGTCGTTGACGCCTTTCAGCATCACATATTCGAAGGTGATGCGCCGCGCGTTGTTGATGCCGGGATAGCTCCGGCAGGCGTCCAGCAGCTCGGCGATCGGGTACTTCCTGTTCAGCGGCACCAGGACATCGCGCAGATCGTCCCGCACCGCGTGCAGCGACACCGCCAGATTGACCCCCAACTCCTCGCCGCAGCGGCGCATCATCGGCACCACGCCGGAGGTCGACAGGGTGATCCGCCGCTTGGAGATCGCGATACCCTCGGCATCCATGACGATGGTCAGCGCCTTGGCGACGGCGTCGTAGTTGTAGAGCGGCTCCCCCATCCCCATCATGACGATGTTGGTGAAGCGTCTGGCCTCGTGCGGGGTGCCCCACTCGCCCAGGGCATCCCGGCACAGCATGACCTGGCCGAGGATCTCCGCCGGTTCCAGATTGCGGACCAGCCGTTGCGTGCCGGTGTGGCAGAACGAGCAGGTCAGGGTGCAGCCCACCTGGCTCGACACGCACAGGGCCCCGCGGTCCTCCTCCGGGATGTGGACGGCCTCGATCTCCTGGCCGTCCCGCAGTTTCAGCAGCCATTTGCGGGTGCCGTCGACGCTGGTCACGTGCCGGGAGGTCTCGGGCCGTTCGATCGCAAACCGCTCCGCCAAGCCCACGCGCAAGGGTTTGGCGATGTTGGTCATGGCCTGGAAGTCGGTCACCCCGCGCCCGTAGATCCAGCCCCAGAGCTGCTTGGCCCGGAACGGCTTCTCACCCAGATCGGCCACCGCGGCCGCGAGGTCCTGCCGGGACAGGCCGATCAGGTTGATCTTGCCGTCGGCGCGCGGCGGCACCGGGCCGAAGACCGAGGAATGGCTGTCGATACCCATGGCGGGCAGCCTCGCGAAACGCCGTGAAGGGGCCGGGAAGAGGGTGGGGCCACGGGATCGTCGATGGCACCCGACGACGGCTCCATATAGGGGGTCGGGCGCCCCGGGACAAATGCGGGTTCCGCCATGCGGACACCGTGCCGTCTTCACGGGCGGCCGACGCGGTACGGCGAGCCGGCCGGTCTTCGCATTGGTACTCTTGCCGATATGGCGGGCCGCCGAGAGTTCCTCGCCCTCCCGGGCTCGCCGCCACGTGACCGCCGCGCCGCTCGCCCGTTTCACTCCTGCCAGAGACGCCGCTGACCCGAATAGGGCTGGGAGAAGCGCGTCCGAGCCGCCGGATCCGCCAGGATTCGGGTGGCGATGCCGTATCTGACATGGCGTGGCGAAGCACCGAGCGTAAAGAGCCTGGGATCGACACCGGCGCTCTGCGGCGGCCGGCGCGTCAGCGCTCCCGCGGCGGCCTCGGGGTTCTGCGCCGAGGCGGTTATGTCGGTCTGCGACCTTTCCCGTTCCCTAGTCATGATTGGGCCTTTCCTGGCTGTGTCGATGGTGAAGGTGGGGCTCGCCGGGCGGCGAGATCAACCTGCGTTCAGAGGGACTCATCTGAACGCAGATAAGGTGATCGACTTCAAAGAGTTAGAGCATCTTATCTGCGTCCGTTCGGACACAGGATACTCTATCTCGTCCAGCCCTCGGCACGACGTGCGATCGCCTGCCGGACGATCGGGTTGCGCGCCGCGATCTCGTTGATCACGACCCTGAACCCTACGGGGTTGCTGAGAAGCGGTTCGCTCCCGATGGCACCGGGCGTAGCGACTTCCGCGGTCGATGAGGCGGACACGCGTCCCCTCTCCCCTTGCTCGTGCATGATCCGTCTCCTGTCTCGGTGGATGGCCGACCTTCAACCGTGGCGGTAGGCGGCGACCGGTCGATGCCGGACATGGCCGGTCAGCTATTGATGGCGCCCCTGACCGCGCCGACGATGGCCGGTAGGGCCAAGCTGGCCAGGACGCCCAGGAACGCCGGTCCGACCCCACCCGCAGCGCCGATCTGGGCCGTCTTGGCCGGCCCTCGCTCGACGCCGGGGGACTGAATTGGCTTGCGCATGGTTCACTTCCTGATCGTTCGTGCGCAGAGCAGGCGGTGCCGCGACTGGGTATGGCGGCACCGCCCATCGGCGCCGGTGGTTACGAATCGCCGCCGAGCGCACCTTGCAGGGCGCCGAGAGCGGCGTTCTTGAGGACCGGCAGGGCGCTGCTCAGCAGCCCGCCCAGGAACGCCGGGTTGACACTGCCGGCCGCCGCGATCTGGGCGGTCTTGGCCGGGCCGCGCTCCACACCTTCACACTGCATTGGCTTACGCATGACGAGTCTCCTTGTGAGTCGAGAGGGTAAGAAGGGCGCGCCTGTCCGGATGCGCCGGAAGGTCGCGCCCGCTCAATGCCGGCACCGACCGGTGCCGGTTCCTCGCGGCAGCAGCCGCGCGGATTCCTGCCTAGAAGATCATCCAGTCGCGCAGCGGTCCGACCGTCACGGGCACCACGTCGCTGACATCGACGGTGTACTGGAACACCTTGCGCGCGGTCGTCAGGGTCGCGGCCGGATCGAAGAACGTCCAGGTCACATCCCAGCAATCCGAATCCGGCCGGCAGATCGTGCTTCGGTCCACCGACACGGTATCGAGGAACATCGGGTTGGGCTTACTATGCGCCACGTCCCGGAAGATCTTCTTCGTGTTGAAAGCGTTGAAGGCCGAGTAGTTCATGGCCCGGTCCTGCGGCGACACGCCGACATTGCGGAACTGATTGTAGATCCTCTCCAGGAACGCCCGGAAGTTCTCCGGCGGGTCTTCGCCCGCGATGTCGTCGATGTTCCAGCCGAACATGCCGCGCCAGATCGGTACGAGTTGCGGTATGACCGTCCCGTTCAGCAGCCGGACCTCACCGTTCACGAGACCGGCCTGAGAGACCCGCTCGACTGACGGTTCCTTCTTCTCACCCGTCGCCCTCGATCTATCCCCCATCGTCGTGTGATCGCGGGCATTGCCGAAGGGTTCGGCGATTTCCTGCTGCCACAGCAACGACAGCAGTTCCAAGTATGTTGGAAATCCAAAGGCACTCTGCGGCTGAATGGCATAGATCGGAGTGGTGTCGATGTTGATCGTCCAAATAATCGCGTTGGCATTTGGCAGATTCACATCGTCACCTTGTTCCTTGTACAGAAGAAATCTGATCATGATCTCCGGATTCCAGGGCGCAGCGTAGTCTCCACTCGGATCATAGGTGCCGGGGGTCACCCGCCTCCGCCACTCGGCGATGGCCTGGACGAAGTAGTCGAACCGCGCTTCGCTCTCGAAGTCGTAGAACAGCCGGCCGATCACGAAGACGGGCGTCTCATGGATCGCCTGCGACGGCCGGACCCCCGCACAGCCGCAAGACTGGCTCGGCGCGACGGCGGCGACCGGAGCGGTGGCCGAACCGCCCGGAACGGCCTGCGGGCCGACCGACTGCAGGGTCGACGGTAGCGGCACCGCCATCTGCGGGGTACCGCCCTGGAACGCCTGCGGCGGCAGGCTGGGCGCTGCCGCAGGCATCGGTGCCGCGGCCTCCATCGGCGCCGGGGCCGTGGCCGGCACCACCGCGGCGCTCGCGTCGGACGGTGTCACCTGGGACTGATCGGGTGCCGTCGGCACGCGGGTCGAGGGACCCACCCCGGACAACGGCATGCCGTCAGGGCCGAGAAGGGTGGACGGGGTGGGGCCGGATGCCTGGTTGTTCGCGGACATGGAACCTGCTTCTCCTGTGGGTTGGGTGTCGGAACGGGGAGAGTCGAACGACGCATTGCCTGCCTCGCTCGGGGTCGCGGCGATGATCGGCGGCGTCGCGGAGGGGCGCGGGTCGGGCCCGCTGCTTGGCGCGGGGAGCCGTAAGGCCGTCATCGCTGCCTGGACGTCGAGGACGCCGGGAGGGCCCCGGCCGTCCTCCGGCGCTCGTTGCGGATCGAGGGGGGCCGCGGTGTCGAGGAGAAGCTGGCGGATGGCCTGGGCGTCCATGTCGTGGCCGCGTCGGTATCGCTGGCTGAGCAGGAGCGCGGCGACCGCGGTGACGATGGGGGTCGCGAAACTGGTGCCGGATCGTCTGTCCACGCTTCCGCCGGCGCCGGCGCCAGGGACGGCCTCCCCGGGCGCCAGCAGGCCGTTGTCGCGGTAGGCATCGCCGTAATTGCTGAAGGGCAGGGGCCGGCCGTCGCGATCACAGGCACCGACGGCCAGGACCGTGGGCAGGGCGGCCGGCACGTGGAGGCACCGGCATCCGTCGTTCCCGGCTGCCGCGACGATCAACGCGTTGCCCCGGGCGCATCTGTCGACGGCCGCCTCCAGGAAGCGGTCGCCCTGCCCGGTCGGCGTGAACTGGCCGCCGCTGATGTTGATCAGGACGGCGCCGCTGTCGAGGGCAAGGTGGATCGCCCGCGCAAGGGTCGTCTGGGCACAACTGATCAGGTTGCCGTCGGGATCTTCCCGGTACACGGGAATGCACAGGACGGCGCAGTTTGGCGCAATGCCGGCGACCGACGTTCCGGGCTGGCCGGCGACGACGCTGGCGATATGGGTGCCGTGCGTCGACCGGGAGGGATCGATGTGGCTCGACAGGACGTCGAGGCGCGCGTCCCGAAACGCCGGGTGACTCCGGTCGACCGGCCCGTCGATGATCGCGACCCGTACCTCCGGCGTTCCGCCTCCGGACATCTCGATGAGGTCTTCGAGGCCCGGCATGTCGACAACGGTGGTCATGAGAGGCCCTCTTTCCCGGGCTTGTGGCACCGGCCGCGCCGGCATTCCGGCTGCGCCGGCATCCCAGGACGCCCGCCCACCGGGCTCCCATGCTTCACGCACCGGGGATCGACTTCGCGTTCCAGGGACATCGATCGGCCCATCCGACAGGGACAGCATTCGGGATCGTGGGGCATGTCTCGGGCCTCGCCAGAAGATGAGTGCCGTTTATTCGCCTATGAACACATCATGATACACTCCAATCTACAAAGCAATTTCAGGATATTGCATGCGGAGGAACTGGTTTTATTTATATTGCACGCTGCGCAAGCATACTCGTATGGCACTTTATCGTCCTAATATTATTAGGAATTCAAGCGATGAGATCGCTCGGCCATGCAATGCTGTGACGAAACCTGGGAAGCCGATAAGTTGATCGACTTCAAAGAGTGAAAGCATCCTGCGTCCGTTCGGACCCAGGTTGCTCTACAAGGTGAGAACCAGAGCGGGATTCAGACGTCGGAAGCCGGCCGTGACCGGGGCGATCACGCCGGGGTCCCTGTCCCGCCGATGGCGCGGGTCCCGCATCAGGTGGTGCAGGTCCTTGGCGGCCGGCGCGTCCGCTTCCGTGCGGACGCGGCGCGGCGTGCGGATCGATCCGGCGCACGCCAACAGATCCACACGGCACTCCCCGAAAACGCTCTGGCCGACGCTCCTCCAGACGACCCCGATGGTGATCGGCGCCCCCTCCGCGCGCGCCGCCCGCCCCTCAGGCGCCGTTGGCGAGGAGGTGGACGATGACGAGGAAGCGGCGTCCCGAAGCCCTCCGGCGGTGCAGCCGTACCGTCTGGTCCCGGGCGCCGGTGTCGTGGACGCGGATGACCGGCGCCCCGCCAGCGGTATCGATCATGGCGTAGCGCCCGCGGCCCTTGGCCGATCCGGCCGGATCGGCGGATCTCGCGCCCCGGTTGTCCGCCGGACCCTTCGATCTCGGGACAGCTTTCGGGCGACGGGTGTCTTGGCGGGAGACGAGTTATAAGATGCTATTCGGAGGAGATTGCCTCGATCGCCCTTGCAAAATGAACGATAAAGTCCCTTGGTGTTTCGCGGAGCTTCTCAAGCAGCCTTTTCTCTTTTGGACTAATGGAGAAGGAAAGATGATGATCTATAGTGCCCCTCTCCAACAGCAGCCAATCCGCGGAGATGTCCAGGATCCGACAGAGCTTGACCGCGTTGTCCGTCGTTATCGGCGCGCCTTTTCTCCAGCGGCTTATCGTGCTCTCGTTGACTCCGACCTCGATCGCAAGAACGTACATCTTGTTGATCTTTCGAACACGGAGCGCCTCTTCGAGACGACGACCCCGCCCGCGGTCGTATTGCGTCTCGGATCGATCACCCATTCCCAGAACGTGAGTCGGAACATCTCGCATGGATAGTGTTCTGGAGTACGGTAGCATGCTGCGAGCATCACCGGGAGGGGATACCGCTTACCAGATGACGAATTTATCTTCAGATATTCTAATTAATGAAGCAACCATGGGAGATTGCGCGGCAAGCAACTCGGTTCGGGTTGTCCTGCACGGGATGCAATCAACAGAAAAACGTATGTTCTATATGATGCAATCAACAGAAGAACGTATGTTCTATATGACGACATAGATCGGCATGCCGCCGTCCGAAACCGATGGTCTTGCCTTTGCGGGCGAGACCGCTGGGCTCAAAACCCAATCAGGATATTGAGTGAGGTTGGCAAATCATCTTTCCATTCGCCGAAAGCGATGGCAGGCATCGCAGCGGAGGGTGGGATATCGGGAGCGGGCATCAACGCCGCAACGTAACCGCCAGGGCCGACTATCGCCGCGGTCACGACGCCGGCCAGTATCTGTCCAATGATACCGTCCTTCGCTACCATGCGACCGGTCCTCGCATCTGGTGCGGTTTTTCGATCAAGGATGGCTGACGATCTTGGTGCAAAGCCTTCAGGTCTCCGGCCACTCCGCTGCTTGCCCGTGAACCGCTTCTGATTGGCGGGAGGCTCCAAGCCTTGCGAGGGCGGAGCCCCCGACGACGACATGCCGTTCCCCGGAGGATCCGGCGAGGGCCGGGTCGAGGGTGGACGGCGGGAAGCCGCCCTTGTCTCACTCCCGCTTTCCTCGCCCTTCCGACAGCGACTTCGCCAAGGGCTCGTGCAGCCGAACCGCACCCCGCACTGCTCCCCTACTCCGCCGCCTCCTTCACCGCCCGCATCGGGTTGTTGGGGTGGTGCTTCCAGGTCAGCTTGTCCTGGCCGGTCGCCAGCGGGTGCATGGTGATGCAGTCGTCGACCGGGCAGACATGCATGCACAGGTTGCAGCCCACGCATTCCTCCTCGATGATCTCGTAGCGCCGTCGCCCGTCGGGGGTGCGTGAAGCCGCGATCGACTGGTGGCTGGTGTCCTCGCAGGCGATGTAGCACTTGCCGCACTGGATGCAGAGATCCTGGTCGATAGTGGCCACGATCGCGTGGTTGAGGTTCAGATCCTCCCAGTTGACGAAGCGCGGCACCGCGGCCCGCCGGAAATCGGCCGTCGTCCGATGGCCCTTGTCGTCCATCCAGTTGGCCAGGCCCGATTTCATGTCCTCGACGATCTTGAAGCCATGGGTCATCGCCGCGGTGCAGACCTGGACGTTGCCCGCCCCCATGGCGATGAACTCCGCCGCCTCCCGCCACGAGGACACCCCGCCGATGCCGGAGATGGCGAGGCCCGCGCAGTCGGGGTCGCGGGCGATCTCCCCCACCATCCTCAGCGCGATCGGCTTGACCGCCGGGCCGCAATAGCCGCCATGGGTGCCGTAGCCGTCGACCGTTGGCATCGGCGCCATCAGGTCGAGATCGACCCCCACCATCGACTGGATGGTGTTGATCAGGCTGACGGCATCCGCCCCGCCGCGCTTGGCCGCCCGGGCGGGGCCGAGGATGTTGGTGATGTTCGGGGTCAGCTTGACGATGCAGGGCATGCGGCTGTGCTGCTTCACCCAGCGGGTGACCATCTCGACATAGTCGGGCACCTGGCCGACGGCCGAGCCCATACCGCGCTCGGACATGCCGTGCGGGCAGCCGAAATTGAGCTCGACCCCGTCGGCCTCGGTCTCCTCGACCCGCTTGAGGATGTCGATCCAGTAGTGCTCCTCGCACGGCACCATCAGGGAGACGATCATCGCCCGGTCCGGCCAGGCCCGCTTGACCGCCTTGATCTCCTGCAGGTTGACCTCCAGCGGCCGGTCGGTGATCAGCTCGATATTGTTGAGGCCGGCGACCCGGACGCCGTTATAGGTGACCGCGCCGTAGCGGGAGGTGGCGTTGACGATCGGCGGGTCCTCACCGAGCGTCTTCCACACCACCCCGCCCCAGCCGGCCTTGAACGCGCGCTCGACATTGTATTGCTTGTCGGTCGGCGGGGCGGAGGCGAGCCAGAACGGGTTCGGGCTCCTGATGCCCGCGAAGTCGTTGCTGAGATCGGCCATCGATCGGGTCTCCTCGGTCAGGATCTCTGGTCAAGTGAGCCGCGGCGTCTGTCGACCGCGTTGGTGTCGGGTGTGGCGGCGGAGGGTCATCGCGGGACGGTCAGCGTCACCGCAGCACCGCCGGTGCCGTGGACGCTGTCCCGCGCCCGGACGGTGATGGTGGCGATGCCGTCGGGCAGGACCAGGCCGGACAGGCTGCGGGTGAAGGGCTGCTCCTCCACATGCGGGTGGACGAGGATGCGGGTCCCCAGCACCGTACCGTCGGGTGCCAGCACCTCGAAGGCGTCGGCATAGTGGTCCCAGCCCGTGTCGGCATGGCGCACGGTCGCGGTGACCCGCCAGGTGCCGTCCCCGGCGGCTTCGAGGGTGGCGGCGAGCACATCGGCCTCCCCGGCCTGGGCGGTCGCGGCGAGGCCGGTCAGGGCCAGGGCGAGGATCGGGACGGCGCAGGGAATGCGGCTACGCGGCATCGGGGGCCTCCAGCGAAAGGGGATGATCGGCGTAGAGCGCCATCAAGCGCGGGCACAGGGTGGCGATCCGCTCGACCGTCTCCGCCGGGGTGGGCGGCAGCGGATCGAAACGGAAGCCGCCCGGCCGCCAGTCCCCGAACCCGTGCGGGAAGCGGGCGGCGACCGTCGGCGCATGGGCGTAGAGATCACGGAGGATCGCACCCTGGTCGCGTGGGAACCGGTCGGCCTCGGCGGGCAGGGGCCAGCCCAGCGCTATGAGGTCGGCCCGGACCCCGTCCCGCCGGTGTTCGAGATCCTCGTAGCGGATCAGGAGGTCATAGTCGGTGCCGACCGCCCCGGCGGCCCGATCGGCCAGGGCGACCTTCTCCTCGATCAGCCCGTTGTCGTCCCGATAAGCCTTGCGGCTCAGGCTCAGCCAGTTGGCGACCGGGTGGCGGGTGACCAGCACGGTCCTGTCGGCCCGGAACCGCTCGCGGTGCTCGGCCAGGCTGTAGGCGGTGGTGATCACCGCCTTGGCCACCACCGGCCGGTCCCCCGGCACGAACGGCGTGACATGGCTGAACGGCACGTCGACCAGCGCCAGACAGCCCGGCGCCTGCGCCAGCCACGCGGCGGTGAGGGAGGCCCCGGAAGCCTGGAGCGCGTGCAGCAGCAGCCTCATCGTCGACCGCACCCTTCAGGCATCGCCGTCCTCCCCATCCCAGCGGCTGGCCGGCAGCCAGGTCTCGTCCAGCAGGTCGGCGGTCGCGTAGACACATACCGGCGGCAGGTCGTCCTCGGAGAGGGCCAGGCCGGCGGCGGCGGCGAAGCGGCCGGTGGCATAGGCCTCTCCCACCAGCGTATCGAGCGGAGCGCGCAGGCTCGGGCTGCGGGCGAGCCGGCGGTTGACCTGGCGCTGGCACTTGCGGACCGACAGGGTCCAGTGCCGGCGCGGCCCCCGCTCCGGGGCGTGTTCGAGCTTGAGGGCGTGCTCGATGACGAGGGCGAGCAGGCTCACCACCGCCCGGCGTTCGCTTTCGCCCATCGCTTCGACCTCTTCGGCGAGATGGGCGTAGTCGAGCCCGGAGTGGGGCCGCCTTTGGGCTTCGACGCGCAGGCGGGTGGCCTGATCCGCGGTCCAGGCGACGAAGTCCCGGTCGTAGAGCGGTGCCGGCCCGTCCATGGTGCCGTTCCTCCTGTACTGCCCCCGCGGATGCGATCCGGCCAGTCTACCCGAAACCGGACCGGACCGCGTGCCCCGGATCACCCCTTGAGCATCCGGTCGATGGCGTGGGCGGCGACCTTGCCGTCCTCGACGGCGGCGACCGTCAGGTCGGTACCGGGAACGCAGTCGCCGCCGGCGAACACGTCCGCCAGGCTGGTCCGACGGTCGGCGTCGACCGCGATCCGGTCGCCGGTCATCTCCAGCGGCTCGGCCACGTCCAGGGCCGAGGGGATGAAGGTCTGGCCGATCGCCTTGAACACCTGGTCGGCGAACAGAGTGAAGGTATCGCCGGTGCCCATCAGCCGGCCGGTCTCGTCGAGCTGGGTGTACTCGAACGCGACCTCCTTGACGGCCGTCGTGCCGTCCGCGCCGGTCCAGCCGATCAGCCGCCGCGGCTGGGCCCAGAGCTTGACCTTGACCCCGTTGGTCTGGGTCCAGTCGACCTCCTTCCAGGTGGCCGACATGTGCTCTTCCCCCCGGCGGTAGACCAGGGTGACGTCTTCGGCGCCGAGGCGCTTGATTTGGGTGGCGATGTCGATCGCGGTGTTGCCGCCGCCGATCACCACGACCCGGCGGCCGACCGGCAACGTGCCCTTGTCCTCGGCCTGGCGCAGCCGGGCGATGTAGTCGACGGCGTTCATCACCCCGTCCATGTCCTCGCCCTCGGCCTGGAGTGCCCGCACCCCGGTATGGCCCATGCCCAGGAACACCGCGTCGAAGTCGCAGCGGAGCTGGGCGAGGGTGATGTCGCGGCCCAGCGCCCGGCCGGTCTGCACCGTGATGCCGCCCAGCGACAGGATGAAGTCGACCTCCCGCCGGGCGAAGTGGTGCGGCACCTTGTAGGCGGCGATGCCGTATTCGTTCAGCCCGCCGAGCTTGTCCCTGGCCTCGAACACCGTCACCGCGTGGCCGAGCAGGGCGAGGCGGTGGGCGCAGGCGAGACCGGCCGGTCCGCCGCCGACCACCGCCACGGTCTTGCCGGTCGGTGCCGCCCGCTCATAGGGCTGCAGGCCGCGGTCGAACAGATCGTCGGTGGCGAAGCGCTGCAGGGCACCGATGGTGACCGGCTTCTCCTCGGCGGTGTTGCGGACGCAGGCCTCCTCGCACAGCTCCTCGACCGGGCAGACCCGGGCGCACATCCCGCCCATGATGTTGGCGTCGAGGATGGTCGTGGCCGCCCCCCTGGTGTTGCCGGTGGCGATCGACTTGATGAAGGCCGGGATGTCGATGCCGGTCGGGCAGGCCTCGATGCAGGGCGCATCGTAGCAGAAATAGCAGCGGCTGGCTTCGATCAGCGCCTGGCGCCTGTCCAGCGGCGGGTGGGCGTCGTCGAACGCCTCGGCCAGCGCTTGCGGCGACAGGCGGCCGGGCGCGATGTCCGGGCCGGCGGACAGATCGGCGGTCATCGTTTCATCGATCCCTGGTCGTGAACAGCAGGCTGTCATCGGGTCCGATGGCCGGCCGGTTGACCGATCCTTGCCTCGAACCTCTTGGTATTGAAGCGTATCAGAACCGAGACCTGACCGATTGGTCAAAACATTTCTGCATCCCGGCGGTGTTTTTTCGCGCCGCCGCCGCGGCCGGCTTGACAAGCCGCCGACCGACGCCGGATCACTGCGCCCATGACCGCGCCGCTCCCGTCCGTTCGCGCCAAGCGTGCCCGTCCGGCTCCCCGGCCGGCGGCGTTCCCCAGCCGGGCCCGCCGGCTGAAGGAGCAGCGGATCCTCGAAGCCGCCGAGCCGGTCTTCGCCGAGGCCGGGTTCGGCGGCGCGAGCATGCAGGCGATCGCCGAGCGGGCCGGTCTGCCCAAGGCCAACCTCCACTACTATTTCGGCACCAAGCAGGCGCTGTACCGGGCGCTGCTCGCGCGCAATCTCGACCTCTGGCTCGACGCCTTCGACCACATCGTGCCGGAGCGGGATCCCGCCGACGCGCTGGCGGCCTATGTGCGCGACAAGATGCGGGCATCGTGGGAGCGGCCGCTCGCCTCCAAGGTCTTCGCCAACGAGGTGATCCACGGTGCCGTGGAGATCGGCGGCTACCTCTCCACCAAGCTGCGGCAGAAGGTGGACGAGAAGGTGGCCGTGATCGACGGCTGGGCGGCGGCCGGCAAGATCGCCCCGGTCGACGCGCGGCACCTGTTCTTCACCCTGTGGGCCGCCACCCAGACCTATGCCGATTTCGATGTCCAGGTGTGCGCGGTGCTCGACCGCCGCCATCTGACCAAGGCGGATCTGGCCCGGGCGACCGACCATCTGGTGGCGTTCGTGCTGCGGGGCTGCGGGCTGACCCCGCCGGCCGCCTGCCCCCCCCGTACCGCCTGACGCCGGCCGATGCCCGACCTGCCGCCGCTTCTGGTCGCGTTCGGGCTTGCGCTGGCGGGCTCCGTGCTTGGCCTATGGATATCGATCCCGGTGCTGCGCCGCCGCCTGCTCGACCGGGTCACCGAGCGCAGCGGCCACGCCGTCCCGACCCCGCGGGGGGCCGGGCTGGTCGTCGTGCCGGCCGTCCTGGTCGCCTGGGCGGTCGCCAGCGGCGATGTCGGCACGCTGTGGCCGTTCCTGATGGGTGCCGCGGCGCTGGCGATGGTGTCCTTCGTCGACGATTCCCGGGGGCATGTCCCGCCGCTGGTGCGCCTGGCGATCCAGGCGGGCGCCGTCGCCGTGCCGTTGGCGGTCAATCCCGGTCTGCTGGAAGGCCTCGGCCTGCCCTGGCCCGGCTGGGTGCTGTTCGCCGGCTGCGTGGTTTCCGGGGTCTGGTTCCTCAACCTGTTCAACTTCATGGACGGGGCCGACGGGCTGTCCGCGGTCGAGATCCTGGTGATCGCCGGCGGGGTCCTCGCGGTGCTGACGGTCGTGCCGGAAACACATGGTGGCGCGGCCGGCCTGCTGGCGGCCGCTCTGACCGGCGGTGCGCTGGGTTTGCTCGTCTGGAACCGGCCGGTGGCGCGCGTGTTCCTGGGCGATGTCGGGTCGGTCCCGATCGGTTATCTCCTGGCGGTTCTGCTGCTGACCCAGCCGGTACCGCCGGTCTGGGCGATCGGGCTGATCCTGCCGGCCTATTACTGGCTGGATGCGACCAGCACCGTCGTGGCCCGGTTCCTGACCGGCAAGAAGGTATGGCAGGCGCATCGGGAGCACGCCTATCAGCGCGGGATCGACCGCGGCCTGTCGCCGCCGCGTCTGCTGATCCATGTGGCGCTGGCCGGGGCGGTCTCGATCGGCCTGGCCCGCTGGGCCGCCGTCACCGCCACGGTCGAGGCCGCGCTGATCGCCGCCGGTGCCGCCTGGGGTGTGGCCGGTCTGCTGATCCTGCATCTGAGGACCTTCGTCTCCACCGCCCGGGGCGGCGGAGCGGACGGGGATCCGCCGCATCGCGGTACTTGACGGCGCATCCGCCCGACCCGCAAGGGTAGGTGAGCCGCGTGGCGAAGCCGCCAACCCCGCCGGCCAGCATGATCATCGATCCCGGATGCGCCCTGTGACCGCAGTTTCGGAACCGCCGCATGACCCGCATCACGAGCGTGCCCTCCGGATGCGATTTCTGACCCGGTGGCAGCGGCCCGCCGTGGTGTTCGCCCATGACGTGCTGATGGCCAGCCTGTGCCTGCCGATCACGCTGGTGCTGACGGCCGGTACCGCAGGCACCGCATGGCCCGCGCCGCTGTGGGCCAGCCTTGTGCCGACGGCGATGGTGTATGTCGTCATCATGTCCATCGCGTTTTCGGCCTTCGACATGTATCGCGGGGTCTGGCGGTATGCCTCGCTGAAGGACCTGCGCGCGATCCTGTTCGCCGTGGGAAGCGGCATGGCGCTGTTCGCCCTGATCCAGACGGTCGCCGGCCTGCCCGTCGCCATGGGATGGCGCAGCCTGATCATCGCGTTCCTGGTGCAGGTCGCGGCATTGGCAGGGCCGCGCTATCTCTATCGCTATGCCCGAAGCCGCTCCAAGCGGCATCTGCTGCGCGGCATCGGGATCGACGCCCAGCGCGTCGCCGTCCTGGGATACGGCAACCGGGCCGAAGCGTTCGTCCGCGCAGCCAATGCCGATCTGTCCCTGGGCCTGGAGGTCGTCGCGGTCGTCGATCTCGCCGCCCGCTGGGGCGGTGCGCGTATCCATGGGGTGCCGGTGATCGCGGTGCCGGCGGCCTCGACGGCGGCGGGGCTGTTCGACGTCTTGGAGCGCTATGCCGGCCGCTTCGATGCGTTGGTGATCGCGGACGATCCGGCGACATCCACCTGGGAACGGGTGAGTGAGCTGTTTCGGGAGGCGCGCCGCCGAACCATCCAGGTCAAGAAGCTCGCCCCTGCCAGGACGACGGCACCCGGTGAGGATCAGACCGGTCTCGGCGACCGGCTGGCCCGGCTGGACTACGAGGATCTGCTGCGTCGGCCCGGCGTCAGGCTCGCCAAGACCGAGGCGGGCCGCCTGATCACCGGCCGGCGCGTCCTGATCACCGGGGCGGGCGGTACGATCGGTTCCGAGCTCGCCCGGCAGATCGCCGATCTCGGGCCGGCCGAGTTGGGGCTGGTCGATCATGGCGAGTACGCGCTGTACACGATCGACCGGCATATGCGCGGTACCGCCCCGGACTTCGCGGTGACCACCGTGCTGGCCGATGTGACCGACGGGGCCGCGGTCGACCGGCTGTTCGCGGATTTCGCTCCGGACGTGGTGTTCCACGCCGCCGCCCTCAAGCATGTGCCGCTGGTGGAAGCCAACCCCGTTCAGGGCATCCACACCAATCTGCTGGGGACAAGGGTGGTGGCCGAGGCGTGCCGGCGGCACGGAGTGTCGGTGATGATCAACATCTCCACCGACAAGGCGGTCGCCCCCTCCAGCGTGATGGGCGCCAGCAAGCGGGCGGCCGAAGCGCTGGTCCGGGCGATGGACCTGCACCACGGCGCCGCCGGATCCCGGTATCTCTCGGTCCGGTTCGGCAATGTCCTGGGCTCCACCGGGTCGGTGGTCCCGCTGTTCCGGGAGCAGATCCTGGCCGGCGGCCCCGTCACCGTGACGGATCCCGAGATGACCCGGTACCTGATGACGACGGACGAGGCGGTGTCGCTGATGCTGACCGGGTCCGGGCTGTGTCCGGCCGGCGATCTTCCCTTGGGCACGGTGCTCGTCCTGGATATGGGGGAGCCGCGCCGCATCCTCGATATCGCCACCGACATGATCGGTCTGGCGGGACTGGTGCCGGAGGTCGATGTCCCGATCCGCTTCATCGGCCGGCGCCCGGGGGAGAAGCTGCATGAAGCGCTGATCGATGAGGACGAGACGTTGCGCCCCCTCGAGACACCGTTGGTCCGCGCCATCGTCGCACCGCCGCCGAACCCGGTTCGTCTGGGCCGCCTGCTCGATCAACTGGCCCAGTCGGTGATGTCGAAGGATTCCGCGGCGTCTCTGCAGGCGCTCCGCCAACTGGTGCCCAGCTATCGGCCCGATCGATCCGCCGCCCCGGCCGGGGCGACCGGTGCCGCCGATCGCCGCGCAGCCGCAGGTCCGGCCGAATGACCGCCGCCATGATGTCCCGCCTTCGTCCCCTTGCCGTCTGCGGCACCGTCCTGATCGCGGCCGCGCTGACCGGCTGCTCGGGCGATGGGCCGATCGCCCCGGCGCCGACCGAACAGACCGTCCTGTCCGCCGCTGCGGATACGGCGGAGGGGGCCGCTGCGACGGGGCCGTCGATCGGGTCGTTCGATCTGCCCCGATCCCTGTCGCTGACGGAGCAGGCGGCGGCACGGCAGCGCGCCAACGAGCTGACGGCAGCCGCGACCTTGTATCGGGAGGCCGCGCTGACCTGGCCGGGCAACGGTGATGCGTGGTCCGAGCTGGCGCGGATCGCACGTCATCTGGGCGATAGGCAGGAGGCGGACGCCGCCGGTTTCGTCGCCGACCGGCTGCTCCTCTACGAAACGGCGGAACTGGCGACCCAGCGCGCCATTAACCAGTCGCTCAAGACCTATCTGGCCGAGCAGGAAGGCATCGCCGACGCCAATCCGGTCCAACTCGGCTACGCCACGGCGCTGAGCCAGTTCCTGGAGGCGCTCAATGCGGAGCGGGGGCTTTGGGTCCCGCTGGATGAACGCGGGCCGACCGAGATCCAGCGGCGCGACATCCCCGCCGCGCTCGCCTCGGCGGGGCTGGTCGGCGGCTACATCTTCTTCGGCTTCCTGAGCGGGCCCGGAGAGTAGCGGTCGGTCCCGTCCGGTCCGCTACTCGGCCGCCTCGGGGGCGGCCAGATCACCCAGCCCCGGGGCGTTCCAGATCTCCCGCGCGTATTCGGCGATGGTCCGGTCCGACGAGAACCAGCCCATCTTGGCCGTGTTCAGCACCGCCCGACGCATCCACTCGGCCTGATCGAGATAGGTCTCGGACACCTCGGTCTGCAGGTCGTGATAGCTGGTGAAATCGGCCGTCACCAGGAACGGATCGGGACCCCGCAGCGTGTCCACGAACCAGCGGTAGCGATCCCGATCGTCGGGCGAGAACACGCCGGTTGCCACCATGTCCAAGGCGCGTTTGAGCCGGGGGTCCCGGTCTATGAAGCCGGTCCCGTCATAGCCCTCGGCCTTCAGGGCCCGGACGTCGTCCGCCGTCTTGCCGAAGATGTAGATGGTGTCCGGCCCGACCTGCTCCCGGATCTCGACATTGGCCCCGTCGAGCGTGCCGATGGTCAGGGCGCCGTTGAGGGCGAACTTCATGTTGCCGGTGCCCGAGGCCTCGTAGCCGGCGGTGGAGATCTGTTCGGACAGGTCGGCGGCGGGGATCAGGATCTCGGCGGCGGACACGTTGTAGTTCGGGATGAAGGCGACCTTGAGCAGATCGCGCACCGCCGGGTCGTGGTTGATCACCCGGGCGACATCGTTGCCGAGCTTGATGATCAGCTTGGCCATGACGTAGTTGGCCGCGGCCTTGCCGCCGAACACCTTGACCCGTGGCGTCCAGTTCGCCGTCGGCCGGTCGCGGATTTCGTTGTACAGCGCGATCGTGTGCAGGATGTTCAGGTGCTGGCGCTTGTATTCGTGGATCCGCTTGATCTGGATGTCGAACAGGGCCTGCGGGTCGGCCTCGACCCCGACAACCTGGTCGAGATAGCCGACGAGACGGTCCTTGTTCGCCCGTTTGGCGGCGATGAAGCGGTCCCGGAAGCCGGCATCCTCGGCCAGCGGCGCGAGCCGCTCCAGCCGCTCGAGATCGGCCTCCCAGCCGGCGCCGATCGCCTCGGTGATCAGGTCCGACAGCGGCCGGTTGCATTGGGCGAGCCAGCGGCGCGGGGTGATGCCGTTGGTCTTGTTGACGATCCGGCCCGGGAACTCCCGGTGCAGATCGGCGAACACGGTCTTCTTCATCAACTCGGTGTGCAGCGCCGACACGCCGTTGACCCGGCGACTGCCGACGAAGGCGAGATTGCCCATGCGCACCCGCCGCTCCCCGTTCTCGTCGATCAGCGACAGCCGCGCCAGCCGGGCGTCGTCGGTATCCGGCGTCCGTGCGGCCTGGCGCAGGAACCGCGCATTGATGTCGTAGATGATCTGCAGGTGCCGGGGCAGCACCCGCTGGATCAGCGATACCGGCCACGCCTCCAGCGCTTCGGGCAAGAGCGTGTGGTTGGTGTAGTTGATGGTGTTGCGGGCGATCTCCCACGCCACGTCGAAGGCGAGGCCTTCTCCGTCCATCAGGAGCCGCATCAGCTCCGGCACCGCGATCGCCGGATGGGTGTCGTTGAGCTGGATCGCCACCTTGTCGGGCAGCAGATCCCAGCGGGCGTGGTCCTGCTTGAACCGGCGCAGGATGTCCTGCAGCGAGGCCGAGGTGAAGAAGTACTCCTGCCGCAGCCGCAGCTCCTGGCCCTCGATATGGCTGTCGGCGGGGTACAGGACGGCCGACAGCTTCTCCGACATCACCCGGTCTTCGACGGCGGCGAAATAGTCGCCCTTGTTGAACTCGACCAGGTTGAGCTCCTGGGTCGGCTCGGCCCGCCACAGCCGCAGGGTGTTGATGGTCTTGCCGGCCCAGCCGACCACCGGCGTGTCATAGGCGACCGCCAGCACGTCTTGGGTGTTGAACCAGACGTAGCGGCGATGGCCGTCATCGTCCCGCACCTCCTCGACATGGCCGTAGAAATGGATCGGATAGCTCGCTTCGGCCCGCTCGAATTCCCACGGGTTGCCATGGCGCAGCCAGTCCTCCGGCTCCTCGACCTGGACTCCGCGGTCGAAGCGCTGCCGGAACATCCCGAAATCGTAGCGGATCCCATAGCCCATCCCGGCGATGCCGAGGGTGGCCATGCTGTCCAGGAAGCAGGCAGCCAGGCGCCCCAGGCCGCCATTGCCAAGCGCGGCGTCGGGCTCGACCGACAGGATCGTGTCGATATCCACCCCGAGCTCGGCCATCGCCGCGCGGCAGGCGTCCCGGATACCGAGATTGGCCATCGAATTGGTCAGCGACCGGCCGATCAGGAACTCCAAGGACAGGTAGTAGACCCGCTTCCTGTCTTGCGCGTAGGCGTCCCGGCTGGTCGCCATCCACTGGTCGACCAGCCGATCGCGCACGGCCAAGGCCAGGGCGGTGAACCAGTCCTGCTCGGTGGCGTGGGCGGGGTCCTTGCCGACGGAATAGACCAGCCATTCCAGGATGGTCTGCCGCATCGCCTCGGCGTCGAGGCCACGCTTGACGCCGTGCACGGAGCTGGCGGTGGGGGCGGGGGGGAAATCCATCGCGATGCGTCCCTTGCAATGCGGGGCCAGCCGGGAGAGGGGGCGGTGGGATCCCCGGGGGCACCGGGGACGCTACCCTAACCGACCCGAAGCCGCTGGCAATTCCCCATAAGGTCGGCCGACGCCATGCGGCCGGCGCGCAAGGATTGGCACGGCGGCAACCCTTTTGGCCGGTTCGCCTCCCATGGAAGGCAGCCTCCGGAGGGGTTGCCCCTTGCGTGACCGCTGCCGTTTCGGGTTGGGTCACCGCCTGCGCCTGGGAAGGGTGCACCCGTCCGCAACGGAATGATCCTCGATGATCCGCCTCGATCGCGCAGCCACCCGTCAGTTGGCCGACCGGTGCCGGCACCTGCTCGCCGACTCCGCGACCGCGTTCGAGGCGTCCCGGCAGATCGCGCGCCTGCTGGGCGCACATCGGCAGGGGGATCTCTGCGCGGTGGGCTTCTGGGCGCCCGAGCTGCTGGAGCACCGGGTGGCCGACGGCGACATCTTTGTCGAGGTTCTGCAACCGCCGGAGGGTTTCGAGCTGGTCCGGGCCCGTCAGCATGTCTGTTTCGCGCGCACGCGCGTGCCGGTCGAGCGGGTGGACAGCTTCTGTTTTGCCGCCGTCGCCGGCATGCGGCCCGGCTGCCGGGAGGTGATCGGCGACTTCTACGCCCTGTCCTGGCGGGATGCCGACGGGGTGTGGCGGCGCGTGCTCGATCCGCTGGCGGCGTCCCTGCCGTTCGGCGCCTTCGCTCCGGCGGAATACTACGATGTCGCCGGTATGCTGGCTCGGCGCACGGATGCCGAGTACTGGCAGGCCCTGCCGGACGGCGATCCGGTCAAGCTTGGGCCGGCGGTCAATATCCTGCAGATCCACGTACCGACGGCGACGCCGGGCCGCACGCTGGCGAGCCTCGCCCGGCATTTCGAGTATGTCGGCGAACGGGTTCGGCGGGGGGCGGAGATCGAGCGGGCCGACCGGCTGGTGCTGGGGTACGACGCGGTGCAGCTGATGCCGGTCGAGCCGACCACGGTGCACGAGGCCGGTCCCGATTTCTGGACCGAGGAGGGTGACGACGAGCGGAGCGTCACCGTCGATCTGCGCCAGGTCGACACCACCAACTGGGGCTATGACGTGGTCATCGCCGGCTCGGCGGCGGTCAATCCGGCGTTGCTGGAAACCGGCCGGCCGGATGAACTGGTCGATCTCGCCGCAGCCCTGCACACTTTCCCGTTCCGGCCCAAGAAACTGATTCTGGACGTCGTGTTCGGCCATGCCGACAACCAGGGGCTGGAGGTTCTCAACGCCCATTTCTTCGCCGGGCCCAACATGTACGGGCAGAACATCAACTACCGGAACTGGACGGTGCGCGCGATCCTGCAGGAAATGCAGCGCCGCAAGGTCGACTACGGCGCCGACGCGGTCCGGGTCGACGGTGCCCAGGACTTCAAGTGGTGGGACATCGATACCGAGGAGGTGCGGCACGACGACGACTATCTGCAGGAGATGGCCGACGTGGTGCAGGAGGTCGCCGGCCGCCGCTACCGCCCGTGGTTCATCTTCGAGGACGGCCGTCCCTGGCCGCAGGAGGACTGGGAGCTGTCCTCGACCTACCGGGCGGTGATCGAAACCCAGCGCGACGACGACGTCTTCCAGTGGGGGCCGCTGACCTTCGCCCACAACACGCCGTTCCTGTACACGTTCTGGCTGTCCAAATGGTGGCGGATCCAGGAGATCATCGAGCACGGGTCGAACTGGATCTCCGGCTGCGCCAACCACGACACCTTGCGCCGCGGCACCCAGATCAGCCCGAAGCTGAACATCAACACCCGCCTGGGCGACACGCAGATGGATATTCTCGACCGGGCCTACGACAACCCCGGTGCGCAGACCCTGACCTATGCCGCGTTGCCGGGTGTGCCGATGGATTTCCTCAACGCCTCGGCGCGGGCGTCCTGGGGCTTCATCCGCAACCAGGATCATCGCTACGGCGTCAAGATCATGGCCGAGGAGGCGATCAGCCTCGACTGGCAGGTCGATGACTACGCCTATTCGGTCCCGGCATCGTTCCGCCGGCTCAAGGAGTTCGGCTTCGAGACCCGGGAGGATCTGGCGCGGCTGTTGCGGGTGCTGCCGGCCCTGGTCGACGTGACCGGCTACGACCTCGAGGGGATGGCGACGCTGCTGAACAACGTCGATCCGCCGCTCGCCGGGCCCGAGCGCTACGATCCGGACATCCTGCGGCGGATCGCCCGGGCCTGGATGGACGATATGCACGACTACTGCAACGTGTCGGGCTATCTTGACCTCCTGTCCGATGCCCAGACCGGCTTCAACCTGTCCTTGCGGCTGTTCCGGATCGACCGGGCCTGGCTGCGGCACAGTTTCGGACCCCAGGACCGGTTCGCCTACGTCAAGCCTGTGGACGGCACGGTCCTGTTCACCTCCCTGCGGCACGGTCCGGACGGGGAGCAGGTCTACACCATCGTCCATATGGAAGGCGGGCCGACCGACGAGATCGACCCGCTGACCCTCGATCCCACGGCCTCGGCCGGCGGCGGCTGGTCGGTCGCCTTGCGCACGCCGCCGATCGGCGGCGACTACTTGGGCGGCCCGATCACCTTGCGGGACAGTATGGGGCTGGTGTTCACCCGCCCGCGGCAGTAGGCAGGCCATGCACCCCGACCCTCAGGACCGACGACCATGCGCACGCTGCAACCGCCGGGATGGCCCCGGCCCAAGGGCTACGCCAACGGCATCGCCGCCAAAGGGGAGCTGGTGTTCGTCGCCGGCCAGGTCGGCTGGACCCCTGACGGCGTCTTTGCCGACGGCTTCGCCACACAGTTCCGCCAGACCCTGGTGAACACCCTGGCCGTCCTCGCCGAAGCCGGAGCGGGGCCGGACCATGTCGTGCGCATGACCTGGTACGTCACCGACAAGCAGGCCTATCTCGCCGGTCTCAAGGATGTCGGCGCGGCCTGGCGGGACCTGATGGGCACGGCCTATCCCGCCATGGCGGTGGTCCAGGTCACCGCCTTGATGGAAGACGCCGCCCTGGTCGAGATCGAAACCACGGCGGTGGTGTAGGTGGGGGCCCGTACAGGGTGTCGCTCACGCTCCCCCCTGCCTGTAGGGTCTTGGGAGACGGAACCTCACACCGACCCGCCCCGGCCGTCACGTCGGGCGACACCGTGGTGAAAGACCACAGCTGGATCAACCTGCGTTCAGATGGATTCATCTGAACGCAGATAAGTTGATCTAATTTAAAGAGTTAGAGCAGCTTCAAAGGATGAGAGGCTCTAGCTGGCCTTGCGTTCCGCTCGTTTGCGTTCGTACATCGCACGGTCGGCGCGATCGAGGATGTCCGTGGCCTCCCCGGTGCCGTCAAAGGAGAACGCTCCCACCGCGGCATCGACGGACAGCGTCTGTCCCCGGAACGAAAACGACGTTTTGGCGACCAGTCTGGCCAGTTGCTGGCCTTTCAGCGTGGCCGCCGTCTCGTCGGCCTGGGCCAGCAGGACCCCGAACTCGTCCCCGCCCAGCCGGCCGACCACGTCGGAGCTCCGGACATTGTCCAGCAGCAGGTCGGCGATGTGGCCCAGCGCAGCGTCGCCGGCGGCATGGCCATAGCGATCGTTGATCGCCTTCATGCCGTTGACGTCGAAGTACAAGACGCTCGACGGTACGTGATAGCGCTCGGCATAGGCCATCATCCTGTTCAGTTCGCGCACGAAAGCCCGCCGGTTGAGGATCGGCATCAGCGGGTCTTCGTCGGCCAACTGCTCGAGGTGCTGGATGCGGCGGTCCTTCGCCTCACCCACCCGGCGTAACCGATCCACTTCGGAGATCAGCTTGTCGAGCCCGCGTCTGACATTGGCGGACAGCTCCACCTCGGGGATGCCGAGGAACGCCGCCACTTCCTGGACGGAGCGGACAGGTCCGGTCTCCTCCACAGACGCAGACGCCTCCACCGTCGCGACGGAATGGGTCCGCGCGGCAGGCTTGACGCTGGATGTGCGGGAAACCCTCATGCCCGCGACCGACTCCTGTTGTAGGACAAAGCGGTGGTAAGAGGTAGGGGAAGGTCGTAAACATCGGGTTGCCAGTGACCGTCCGCAGCAGGCAACAAGTTTTTCTCAAACTCGTTATATCGTAGCCGCTCGGATATGGACACGCCACACCCAAACGCATCGGCGCTGCCATCCTCCCCCGCCGACCTCGAAGCCGGTCCGGTCCGGGTCTGCCTGCTCGCCATGTCCGGGGTCGGCAAGACGCATCTTGCGCGCCACCTGCCGCGGGGTCGCTGGTTCCACTATTCCGGGGACTACCGCATCGGTACCCGGTATCTGGCCGACGAGATCGGCGACTACCTCAAGGCGCTGGCGATCCGCGACCCCACCCTGCGGGCGCTGCTCGCCTCGGACAGCATCTACGTCAACCACAACATCACGTTCGCCAATCTCAATGCGCTGTCCGCCTATATGGGACTGGTCGGCTGCGAGGTCGAAGGCGGGCTGCCGACCGACGAGTTCCGCAAGCGCCAGGCCAAGTTCCGAGCCGCCGAGATCGCCGCCATGGCCGACGTGCCGCGTTTCGTGAAACGGGCGTCGACCCTGTACGGCTATCCCAACTTCATCAACGATGCCGGCGGCAGCCTGTGCGAAATCTATGCCGAGGCTGCGGTCGCCCCAGCGATCAACGGGCCCGCTGCGGGGATCATCCTGTACATCGCCGAGCCCGACAGCCTGGTCGGGACGCTGCGGGCCCGCGCCGAAACCGACCCCAAGCCGATGTACTATGATCCGGCCTTCTTCGAAGCGGCCTACGCGGATTATTGCGCCGAGCAGGGGCATCGGGAGCCGGCGGTGATCCCGCGCGCGTTCTTCGCTTGGGTGTTCGACCGGCTGATCGCGCATCGCCGGCGGCTCTACCGCGCCATGGCGGCGCTGCCCAACGGGATCATGGTGCCGATGGAGCGGGCTCAGGCCGTCGCCAGCGAGGAGGACTTCCTGGCCCTGCTGTGGGACGGCATCGTCCGACGCAAGGCGGACATGCAGGCTCCCACCTAGAGCATCTTATCTGCGTCCTAACGGACGCAGATAAGATGCTCTAAATCTTTGAAATAGATCAACTTACCTGCGTTCAGATGAGTCCATCTGAACGCAGGTTGATCTAGAGCGTTTTCAGGGAGTATCGGGCGGATCTGCCGAGGTGGATGGGCCCTGATGCTAGGAGCGAGGAGGAAGGACATGCCGGGGCCTATTCGACGACGAGCGACGTCGCAGCAGGGCCGATCTGCCCGGCCCTTCGGGTTGGCGTGTACCGACCGCCCGCTTCGTTGCGCCGCTGGCCCGATGGCGCCGCATCGCGCGGCGCGGCGCGGCGTGCGGATCGATCCGGCACACGCCGACGGATCCACCCGATGATCCCCGAAAACGATCCAGAAAACCGCGCCTTCCCCGAAAACCGGCGCCGACGGTCATACAGTCATAATGCCGTCGTCATCGAAGGATCACCCCCGTCACACGGCCGCGTCATCGTCCCCGGCTAAAGCAGCATCCGGAAGCGGCCAGCCGGCCAAGCACCGGCCCGAAGCCCTTCCGCTGCCTCTCGGTCCCGATCCGCGCTGGGGCAAAGAGCACCCGCGCCGTTCCGGGCTCCGGGAGTCCCCAACGGGTCCGACCGTTCCGGACCCGCTCGACGATGCGCTTCGGGAGATATCCGATCATGACCGTTGCCCGCCTCAAGCCGCGCCTTCTGGCCGGGGCCTGCGCCTTCACCCTGGCCGCGGCGAGCCCCGCGCTGGCCCGCACCGACTACATCGCCGACATCCATGTCGTTCCCGGCACCCAGGGCGCGGCGGCGGAGACCGTGACCGGCGTCGTGTTCGACGATCTCAGCCGTGACGGCGTCCATCAGGACAACGAACCCGGCATCCCGGGCGTGCTGGTCTCCAACGGCCGGGACGTGGTGCTGACCGATGCCGACGGCGGCTACGCCCTGCCGGTCTACGACGACATGACCGTGTTCGTGACCGAGCCGGCCGCCTACGACGTGCCGGTCAACGACGACATGGTCCCGCAGTTCTTCTATCATCACAAGCCGGCCGGCACGCCGATCGCGCTGCGCTACGGCGGCCTGGCGCCGACCGGCCCGCTGCCCGCGGCGATCAACTTCCCCATGGTGCGGGGGCACTACGCGGAAGACTTCTCCTGCGTGATGATGGGCGACACCCAGCCCTATTCGAACACGGAAGTCGGTTACGTTCGCGACAGCATCGTCGCCGATCTGCTCGACCGGGACCTCTCGGACGCCGAATGCATCGTCATGCTCGGCGACGTGATGGGTGACGATCTCACCCTGCTGCCCCGGTTCATGGACATCTTCTCGGTCCTGGGGCTGCCGCAATACTATATTCACGGCAACCACGACTACGATTTCGACGCGACCTCGGACGCGGATTCGGCCGATAGCTGGCGGAACCTGTACGGCCCGGCCTATTTCTCGTTCGAGATCGGCGAGGTGTTCTTCTTCGTCATCGACAACGTGGTGTTTCCCTGCGGGGAAGCGGACGACGGCCCCGGCGGCCGGAACGTTTGCGTCGACCCGGACCGGATCACCTATAACGGCCGGATCACCGACACCCAGATGGCGTGGATCGAGAACACCCTGGCGCATGTGCCCGAGGACAAGCTGATCGTCCTGATGAACCACATCCCGCTGGTGTCGTTCATCGACAGCAACACCGGCCGCCACCAGACCGACAACCTCGTCGAGCTGATCGAGCTGGTGCACGGCCGGCCGGTGCTGTCCCTGTCGGGTCACACCCACACCTATGAGCATCTGGCCGCCGGCGAATGGTACCAGGGCTGGGAAGACATGGTCGGCATCACCCGGCTGCCCTTCGACCACATCGTCGCCGGCGCCCCGTCGGGCAACTGGTGGCAGGGCGATTTCAGCTTCGACGGTATCCCGATGGCGTTCGCCCGCGGCGGCACCCCGCCGGGCCATCTGGTCGTCGACTTCTCCGGCAACCAGTATCGGACCGAGTTCTTCGCCTCCAACCAGCCGGCCGACCGGAAGATGGCGCTGTCGTTCAACACCCCGGGCTTCCGGGCATGGTTCGACACGCTGTGGACCTGGATGGACGACAATGGCCGCGGCTTCGACGGCATCCCGCCGGTCACGATCAACGATCTCGAAGACCTCAAGCTGTTCACCCCGGAAGACCTGGCCGAGGGCGTGATGCTGAGCGCCAACTTCTGGCAAGGCGATCGCCATACGCAAGTGTTCGCCGCCATCAACGACGGTCCGCGGATGGAGCTGACCCGGACGCAAGAGGGCGATGGCGAGGATATCCGGTTCGGTGCCGAGTACGCCGACCCGTTCGCCGCCCCCCGTCAGATGACGATCGGCCGCTACGCGTATGAGAGCACCTCGGGCGACCCCCGCGCGCAGGGCTTCGAAATCTGGCAGGGCCGGCAGTTCGGTCCGGTGCCGCCGCAAGGGATGAGCAGCGGTCACATCGCCGACAGCTCCACCCATCTGTGGCAGCTTACCCTGCCGGAAGGGCTGCCGGTCGGCACCCATGTCGCCACGGTTACGGCCGTCGATCGCTGGGGCCGGGCGTATACCGACCGGATCGCCTTCGGGGTCCGGGACGAGCGGCCAGCG
>JANQKE010000225.1 GCA_028281265.1 Alphaproteobacteria bacterium
CGCCGGATCGTCAAGCCCGGGCATGTGTTCAACCGCATCCATGTCGAGGATATCGCCGACGCGGTGGCGGCGGCCGCCCGTGGCCGGATCGGCGGGGCCTTCAACCTCGCCGACGACGAGCCGGCGGAAAGCGCTGCGGTGCTGGCCTACGCGGCCGATCTGCTGGGCCGGCCGCCGCCGCCCGCACTACCGTACGATCCCGACGCGCTGTCGCCGATGGCCCGCAGCTTCTATGCCGAGCTCAAGCGGATCGACAACGCCAAGGCCAAGCGGGAGCTGGGCCTCGGCCCGCGCTACCCGACCTATCGCGAAGGGCTCAAGGCCGGGCTCGACCGGCCGGCGTGACCGCGCCAGTGCAGCCGGGCCGGCCGGCCGCGGGCGATCGTCACGGCCGCGTTCTGGCCGAACCGGTGCAGCAGGCGGTCGACCGCCCGGTCCGACGGGCCGAGCAGGCACAGGCCCCGTTCCGCCGGCCATCGCGCATCGGGGTCGAGGGCCGTCGCCGGCCATGTCCGGACGCCGAGACGGTGCGCTGCCGCCAAGAGGGCCAGGCCGGCGATCCGGTTGACCGTGTCGGATCGCCGCCGGCTGCGCGGGTTCGCCGCGGTGACGATGGCCGCACGCGCCGCCCCGACCCGGGCGAGCCGGCGATCGAGGTCGGGCGACCGTGTGCCGATCCGCACGGTGACCGGGCCGCCGGGGCCGTCGACCCGGTAGACGGCCGCCCGGTAGGCCCGGACGAGGCCGGGGGAGATCCGCCCCGGCGTCACGCCCGTTTCGCCAAAGGGCAGGGCGGCCTCGCCTTGTCTCCCCGGCGTGGTTCGGCCAATGTCCGGCCGATCGCACGCGCCCTTGGCGCCGGCCCCTTCCGTTCAGGATTCGCCCGCAATGGCTGATGCTTCCCCTTACGATGTGATCGTCATCGGTTCCGGCCCCGGTGGCTATGTCTGTGCCATCCGCTGCGCCCAACTGGGTCTGAAGACGGCATGCGTGGAGAAACGGGAGACCCTGGGCGGCACCTGCCTGAATATCGGCTGCATCCCCTCCAAGGCGATGCTGCAGGCCTCCGAGAAATACGAGGAAGCACGGCACGGCCTGGCGGCCATGGGGGTCAAGGTCGACGGCGTCAGCCTCGACCTGCCGGCGCTGATGGCGCACAAGGACTCGGTGGTCAAGTCCAACACCACGGGCATCGAGTACCTGTTCAAGAAGAACAAGGTGGACTGGCTCAAGGGCCTGGGCACCATCACCGCTCCGGATACGGTGGAGGTCGCCGGCACCGCCCACCGGACCAAGGCCATCGTCGTCGCCACCGGCTCGGACGTGATGCCGCTGCCGGGTGTGGCGATCGACGAGCAGCGGATCGTCTCGTCGACCGGGGCGCTGTCGCTGCCGGCCGTGCCCGAGCACATGGTGGTGATCGGCGGTGGCTATATCGGCCTGGAGATGGGGTCGGTCTGGGCTCGCCTGGGCGCCAAGGTCACGGTGGTCGAGTTCCTCGATTTCATCCTGCCCGGCATGGACCGGGAGGTCGGCAAGCAGATGCAGCGGATCCTCGCCAAGCAGGGGCTGGCGTTCCGCCTGGGCACCAAGGTGACCGGCGCGGCGACGACCGAGGCTGGCGTCACCCTGACCGTCGAGCCGGCCCAAGGCGGCGCGGCCGAGACCCTGGAGGCCGACACGGTGCTGGTGTCGATCGGCCGGCGGCCGCACACCGAGGGTCTGGGGCTGGAGGCGGTCGGCGTCGCCCTGGACGACCGCAAGCGGATCCGGACCGACGGGCATTGGCGCACCACGGTCCCCGGTATCTATGCGATCGGCGACGTGATCGCCGGGCCCATGCTGGCCCACAAGGCCGAGGAAGAGGGCGTCGCGGTGGCCGAGCTTCTGGCCGGCCAGTCGGGCCATGTGAACTACGATGCCATCCCCGGCGTGGTCTACACCTTCCCGGAGGTGGCGACCGTCGGCAAGACCGAGGAGCAGCTGAAGGACGAGGGGGTCGCCTACAGGACCGGCAAGTTCCCCTTCACCGCCAACGGCCGGGCCCGCGCGATGAACGCGACCGACGGGTTCGTCAAGGTGCTGGCCGATGCCAGGACCGACCGGGTCCTGGGTGTGCACATCCTGGGGGCCGAGGCCGGCACGATGATCGCTGAATGCGCGATGGCGATGGAGTTCGGGGCGAGTGCCGAAGACATCGCCCGCACCTGCCACGCCCATCCGACCCTCAACGAGGCGGTCAAGGAAGCGGCCCTCGCCGTCGACGGCCGCCCCCTGCACATCTGACCTTGGGGGCCGAAGGCGGCGGCTGCGCCGATGGCGTGTTTTCGCCGCGTCGGATCGGGCGGGCGGCCTACCGGGATGGGAGGTGCGCTTTGTTGCGGCGGATAGGCAACCCGACCCCGACACGATTGCGACGGTCCGGCGAGACACAGACTGCTGGAGCGGGATGGGCGTTCGGTGCGATCGCGTCTACGATCGTGTGCGTTGTCTGAACCCCGCTCCGACTCTCCCCTGTGAGAGCAAGAGCCGGACCTGAGGGTGCGTCATCTTCAGGTCCTCCTGCTCTCCGTTCATCCCCATCTCCCGATGCGACGGCGTGCTGCCCGTCGCCGATCCCCGCTCCCGACGACCGCCGATGCCGATCAAGATCCCCGACACGCTGCCGGCCGCCCGCATCCTCGAAACCGAGGGTGTGTCGCTGATCCCCGAGAGTGCGGCCATCCGCCAGGACATCCGGCCGCTGCGCATCGCGGTGCTCAATCTGATGCCGGAGAAGATCAAGACCGAGACCCAGCTCGCCCGCCTGCTGGCGCATTCTCCGTTGCAGGTCGAGCTGACCCTGGTGATGACCGGCACCTACCGTCCCAAGACGACCCCTCGCGAACATCTGATCGCCTTCTACCGGACCTGGGAGGCGATCGCCGACCAGCGCTTCGACGGGCTGATCGTCACCGGCGCCCCGGTCGAAACGCTGCCGTTCGAGGACGTGCTGTACTGGCGCGAACTGATCGACATCTTCGAGTGGACCAAGACCAACGTGTATCGCACCCTGAACATCTGCTGGGGGGCGCAGGCAGCGGCCTACCATTTCCACGGACTGCCGAAATACACGTTGCCGGCCAAGCGGTTCGGCGTGTTCAGCCACACCGTCCTGGTCCCGGAGGATAGCCTGCTGCGCGGCTTCGACGATGCGTTCTACATCCCGGTGTCGCGCCATACCGAGGTGCGGGCCGAGGACGTCGCCGCCCGGCCGGGGCTGGAGATGCTGGCCTGGTCGGATGAGGCCGGGGTCTGTCTGCTCAAGGACCGCAAGGTCCGCCATCACTACATGTTCAACCATGTCGAATACGATGACGTGACCTTGGCCGACGAGTATTACCGGGACATCGAGGGGAACCGGCCGATCACCCTGCCGGCGAACTATTTTCCCGGCGACGATCCGGCCCGGCCGCCCCGCAACCGCTGGCGGTCGCACGCCCATCTGCTGTTCGGCAATTGGCTGAACGACATCTACCAGGGCACCCCGTTCGACCTGGCCGACCTGGCCCCGGACACGGGCTAGCCCGACCGGCGTTCAGCCGGCGTTCGGATTGACTCATCCGAACGCCGGTAAGGTGATCGACTTAAAGCAGTGAGAGCCTCCCGCGCGCCGCAGACCGTTGCGGGGCGGGCTGACGCCCGTCGAGGCCTGCCCTATGCTGGCCGCGATGGCCCGGCATCACGCGGGCGCTTGACCGACCACCGCGCATTCCGGGGGTATCGACCGATGACCGTCACCGCTGCCGCTTTCGCCGAACGCCGCAAGACCACCGTGTTCTGCGTGCTGGACGGCTGGGGCTACCGGGAAGACCCGGCCGACAACGCCGTCGCCCAAGCCGACACGCCGGTGTTCGATCGGCTGTGGGCGCGCCTGCCGCGCGGTTTCCTGCGCGCGTCCGAGGAGGATGTCGGCCTGCCCCACGGGCAGATCGGCAACTCCGAAGTCGGCCACATGAACCTGGGCGCCGGCCGGGTGGTGCTGCAGGACCTGCTCAAGATCACCGGGGCGATCGCCGACGGCGACCTGGACCGCAACGACGCGTTGCAGGCCCATATCCGGGCTCTCGAGGCCAGTGGGGGAACCTGCCATCTGATGGGGCTGCTGAGCCCCGGCGGCGTGCACGCCCATCAGGACCATATGGCGAGCCTGGCCAAGACGGTGGCGCAGGCGGGTGTGCCGGTGGTGATCCATGCCTTCACCGACGGCCGCGACACCCCGCCGCGAGAGGCGCGATCCTATCTCGCCCGCTTCCTGGACGCTCTCGCCGGGACCGACGGGGTGTCGGTCGGCACCGTCGATGGCCGCTACTACGCCATGGACCGGGACAGGCGCTGGGAGCGGGTCGAACGGGCCTACGATGCCGTCGTCCTGGGCCGGGGGCCGTCGGCCGCCGATCCGCTCGCGGCGATCGATGCCGCCTACGCGGCCGGTACCGGCGACGAGTTCATCGTGCCGACGGTGATCGACGGCTATCGGGGAATGGCCGACGGCGACGGTGTGCTGTTCGCCAATTTCCGGGCCGACCGCGCCCGGCAGATCCTGACCGCCCTCCTGGATCCCGGGTTCGACGGGTTCGCCCGGACGCGGGTCGACATCGCCGACGCCTGCGGGATGGTAGAGTACTCCGACACCCTGAACGGGTGGATGTCGGCGATCTTCCCGCCGAAATCGCTGACCCATGTGTTGGGGGAGATCGTCGCCCGGGCCGGCAAGACCCAGCTTCGCCTAGCCGAGACGGAGAAGTACCCGCACGTCACCTTCTTCTTCAACGGCGGGGAGGAGACCCGGTTCGATGGGGAGGAGCGGATCCTGGTGCCGTCCCCCAAGGTGGCGACCTACGACCTGCAGCCGGAGATGTCGGCACCGGAGGTCGGCGACCATCTGGTCGAGGCGATCGACGGCGGCCGGTTCGACCTGATCATCGTCAACTTCGCCAACCCCGACATGGTCGGCCACACCGGCATCCTGCGGGCCGCCGTCACGGCGGTGGAGACGGTCGATGCCTGCCTGGGCCGGGCGGTCGCGGCGATCGAGCGCAATGGCGGGTCGCTGTTGGTCACCGCCGATCATGGCAACTGCGAGATCATGCGCGACCCCGAGACCGGCCAGCCGCACACGGCCCACACCCTGTCACCGGTGCCGGTCGTGTTGGTCAACGGTCCGTCGGACGTCCGCGCGCTGCATGACGGCAAGCTGGCCGATGTCGCCCCGACGCTGCTGGAGCTGATGAGTCTGCCGCAGCCGGCGGAGATGACCGGCCGGTCGCTCCTGGACCGTCGGACCGCAGTGCGGGCCGCCGAATAGCCGAGAGAACGGACACCGGGCATGGCGGGTCCCGTCAGCCGCGGCCATGGCCGTCGCCCGGTCCGCCGTCGTCGTCGGGTGGTCCCGGTACTGGCGGCGCTGATCCTGGCCGCAGCCGCACCCGCGGGTTCGGCTCAGGACAGGGCCTCGGCGCCCCTGCCGAGCAACGCGGAGATCCTGCGCGACCTTCAGGCGCTCCAGCTGGCGCTGACCATCGATATCCGCCGTATCGACGCGGGGCGGGTGGAGGCCGAGGGACGGCTGGCCGGGCTGGAGGCCGAAGCGCTCGCGCTCGACGCCGCCCTGCAGCAGGCCCAGGCGCGGGAGCAGCGGGTGGCCGCCGGGCTGGCCCGGATCGCCCGTACCCCGTCGGCCGCCTGGCTCACGGCACCCGGCGATCTCGACACCGCAGTGCGCCGGGCGGTGCTGGCGCGCGGGCTGGTCGACACGCTGGCCCAGCAGCAGGCGTCCATCGCCGCCGATCGGGAGCGGCTGGTCGCGGTCGAGGCCGAGACGCGCGACATGCTGGCCGCGCTGGCCGCCCGGGAGACCGCGCTGCGGGCGCGGATCGCCGAACTCGACCGGGTGACCCAGGCGCGCCGCCGACAGATCGCGGCCTTGCCGCCGCCGCTGCCCCAGGAGCGTATCGCGCAGCGCCAGGCGCTGGGGGAGGCCGCACGCAGCGCCGGTGCCCTGATCGACAATCTCGCCGCGCTCGAACTCGCCGAACTGGAAGCGCGCCGGCGGGACGATCTCGCGACGCTGTCCCGCGACCGGACGGCGTTCGTAGCGCAGGCGACCGATCCTCTGGGCATCGGTATCCCGCCCGAACGGGCCCGGCTCACCGGTATCGGCATCCGCGTTCTGGCCGAAGTGCCGCTGACCGACGGCGTGATGCTGCCGGCGGCGGGAGCGATCCGGCTTGGCTTCGGGGACACAGATCCGGCCACCGGCGCGGGGGCTCAAGGGGTTGTGATCGAGGCGTTCGAGGGCGCTCCGGTGATCGCGCCGCTGGAGGGGCGGGTGGCCTATGTCGGGGATCTGCGCGGCTACGGCCTGAGCCTGATCCTCGAGCATGCCGACGGCTTTCACTCGGTATTGGGCCGGCTCGGCCGGGCCGATGTGGCGATGGGACAGCATGTCCTGGCCGGGGAGCCGATCGGCGCGGCCGTCCGACCCGTATCCGACGGGTCGACAGATGCCGCCACGGCGGCCATCTATTTTGAGATGCGCCGTCAGGGCGACCCGATCGATCCGTTCGAGGGGCTCTCGATCACCCAAGGAAGAGACCGAGGATGAGCCGTACCACCCGCCTGGCCGGCCTGGCCGTGCTGACCGTCGCCCTGATGGCGCTGGTCACCGCCCCGGCGTCGACCCAGACCAACACCACCGACACCTATCGGATGCTCGATCTGTTCGGGGAGGTCTATGAGCGGATCCGTGCCGAATATGTCGAGGAGGTGACCGATCGCCAACTGATCGAAGCGGCCATCGACGGGATGCTGACCTCCCTCGATCCGCATTCGGGCTATCTGCCGCCGGAGGCCTTCGAGGCGATGCAGGTGCAGACCCGCGGCTCCTTCGGCGGGCTGGGGATCGAGGTCACCATGGAGGAGGGCCTCGTCCTGGTGGTGTCGCCGCTCGACAATACCCCGGCCTTCCGCGCCGGCGTGGAGGCCGGCGACTACATCACCCATCTCGACGGCGAACCGGTGTTGGGCCTGGACCTGTCCGAGGCGGTCGAGCGCATGCGCGGCCCCATCGGCAGCGAGATCGTGCTGACCATCCTGCGCGGGGAGCAGGAACCGTTCGAGGTCGTCGTCGTGCGCGATGTGGTCCGGCTGGAAAGCGTGCGCTGGCGGGCCGAGGGCGATGTCGGCTACGTCCGGATCGCCAGCTTCAACGAACAGACCACCCCGGGCCTCGAACGCGCGATCGAGGCGCTGGAGGAGGAGATCGGCGAGGATCTCGCCGGTTTCGTGATCGATCTGCGCAACAATCCCGGCGGGCTGCTGGACGAGGCGGTTTCGGTCTCCGACACCTTCCTGGAGCGCGGGGAGATCGTTTCCACCCGCAGCCGGATCGAGGGCCGGGCCCAGCGTTTCAATGCCGATCCGGGTGACCTGGCCGATGGGCTGCCGGTCGTCGTGCTGATCAATGGCGGTTCGGCCTCGGCGTCGGAGATCGTGGCCGGAGCGCTGCAGGACCATCGCCGGGCGGTCGTGCTGGGCGAGTCGAGTTTCGGCAAGGGATCCGTGCAGACCATCATGCCGCTGCCCGGCAACGGTGCGATGCGGCTGACCACGGCGCGCTACTACACCCCCAGCGGGCGGTCGATCCAGGCGATGGGCATCGACCCGGACATCGTCGTCCGCCCGGCCCGGCTGGAGGAGTTCGATTTCAACGGCCGGCGGGAGGCCGATTTGCGCGGGGCGCTCGAGAACACCGGCGGCAATGGTGACGACGGCCAAGCCGACGCCGAGCCGACCGAACCCGGTGTCTCGGCGACGGAGGATGCCCGCCCCTTCGACTATCAACTGGTCCGTGCGATCGACCTGTTGCGGGGCATGGCGCTGTTCAATCAACGGGTCGTCAACTAGACCATCCGTAACCAATCCCGTCGGAGGCGGCCCCCGGATGCGGTCGCGGGCTGGCGGATACGGCACCGATGGGCGAGGACGGCGTGGCGAGACCGGCGAGGGCCAGTGCTCGAGGGGACGAAGGCGCGAAAGGAGGTGCGCCCGGTGGCGTCACGCAGCGTGCCCCCCGGCCATCGATCCTGCTGCTCGGTCTGATCGGACTGGGCAGCGTCCAGGCGCTGGCGATCGCCGGCACGCTGATCTGGCTCGCCCTGGGGGCCGACGAAACCGCCGACCGCCTGGTCCGGGAGGCCGAACAGGCCACCCGTCTGATGGTCGCCGATCCGGAAACGGGCGCCGGTCCCGGGGCGGACATCCCCCCCGGGCCGGATCGGCCGGTGGTCGCAGCGGCCGAAACCCCACCGGTGCCGGCCGAGGCACCGATGCCGTCCGCACCGCCGGCCACCGACCCGTCCGCACCGCCGGCTGCCGACCCGCCCCCCGGCCCGGCGCCGGAGGGGGAGACACCGGCCGGTCCGCCCGCGGAACCGGAAACCGCGCCGGCGCCGTCCGGACCGGTGGAGCCGGTGCTCCCCGAACCCTCCGGGCCGGTGGAACCGGCGCCGTCCGCACCGGTGCGGCCCGCCGATCCGCCCATCCAACTGGCCGCGGCACCGTTCGCGGGCCTCACGGAACCCGGGCCGGACGGACCATTGCCGGTGCGCGGGGCCGATGGGCTGGCGCCCTGGCAGGCCTATGCCCGGCCGTACCCGGCCGCCGATCCGCGGCCCCGGGTTGCGCTGGTCGTCGCGGGGCTGGCCCAGTCCGCGGCGCTGACCCGGCGGACCATCGAACGGATGCCCGGCACCGTCACGCTGGCCTTCGATCCCTATAGCCCGACCGCGGCCGGCTGGCTGGAGATCGCCCGGGATGACGGGCACGAGACCCTTCTCGAAGCACCGATGGAACCCGCGGACACGGCGTTCACCGATCCCGGCCCATGGGCGCTGCTGACCGGGCTCGACCCGTCGGACAACCGTGCCCGGCTCTACCGGGTGCTGGCGCGGGGAGCCGGGTATGTCGGCCTTCTGCCGCGGAACGCAGAGCGTTTCCTGACCTCGCCGGCGGCGCGGGTCCCGCTGTTGGAGGAACTCGCCGACCGTGGGCTGGTTATGGTGAGCCCCACCGACATCGCCGACGAAAGCCTGGCCCAGGCGGCGTCGGTCGCCGGTGCGCCGCTGGCGGTGATCGACCAGTGGGTCGATGCGGTGCCGACCGCAGCGTCGATCGACCTGCGCCTCGCCCGGCTGGAGGAGGCGGCGCTGCTGACCGGGGTGGCCGTCGGCGTGATCAATCCCTACCCGTTGAGCCTCGCCCGGGTCGAACGCTGGGCGGCCGCCCTGCCGGAGCGGGGCGTCGCCCTCGTCCCTCTGTCCGCCACGATCGGCCGATGACCGCAGCGATGACCGGACCCGCCGACCGATACACCGCCCCGGACGACCCGCGACCCTATCGGTCCGGCGTCGGCATCGTGCTGGTCGATGCCGATGGTCGCGTCTTCGCCGCCCGGCGCCGGGACACCCCCGATGCGTGGCAGATGCCACAGGGCGGGATCGATACCGGCGAGGATCCCCTCGCTGCGGCCAAGCGGGAGTTGCGGGAGGAAACTGGCGTGACCTCCGCCACCTTGGCCGCCGAGTTGCCGGGCACTGTGCGCTACGATCTGCCGGCCGATATCTCCCGGCGGATCTGGAAGGGCCGGTATCGCGGCCAGGAGCAGCGCTGGTATCTGTTCCGCTTCACCGGGGACGACCGGGAGATCGACATCGAGACCCATGCGCCGGAGTTCGACGCGTGGCGCTGGATGCCGGCGGCCGAGCTGGAGCGGCGCATCGTCGGCTTCAAGCGGAGGGTGTACCGGCAGGTGTTCGAAGCCTTCGCCGACCACCTTTCCGGTGGAAGCGGCCGGTGAGTCGCACCGCTCATCCCAGGCGGCGCCCGGTGGTGCTTTGGGCGCTCTTGGCCTGTGCGGCGATCGGCCTGACGGCCTGCGGCGCAGGACGGGCCGGCGACGATGGACACGGGGCGGTTCCGGCGGCCCGCGACGAGGCGGTGAGCTGTCCGGTCCGGCTGGATCGGACCGGAGCGGCGTTCGCGCAGCGGACCCCGTTTCGCACCGACCAAGGCTGCGGCGTCGCCGATCCGGTCGAGGTGACGCGGGCCCGTTTCCTGCCGCTGAGCCGTCCGGCGGTCATGGACTGCGCGCTGGCCGAGACCCTGGCGGCGTTCGAGACGCGGATCCTGATCCCGGCGGCGCGGTTCCATCTCGGCACCGGCATCGACCGCATCGAGCATGTCGGCACCTATGCCTGCCGCGGCCGGTCGGGCGATCGCGCGCGGCTCTCCGAGCATGCGTTCGGGCGGGCGATCGATATCGCCGGCTTCCGGCTGCAGGACGGCCGGCGGATCACGGTGGCGCGGCACTGGCGTGATCCCGGTCCGGCCGGACGCTTCATCCGCGATGTCGCCACGGGTGCGTGCGGTGTGTTCTCCGTGGTTCTCGGCCCCGGCTCGGACCGCTTCCATCAGGATCATCTGCATCTCGACATCGGCCCCGACCGCTACTGCCGACCTTGACCCCAGCCCTCCGCCGGCGCAGACCCTTGAGCCCATGCTGACCCGCGAAAACCTCAAATCCGGTATTTTGCGCGAGATGATCCGCCAGGCCGATCCCACGATCGAGATCTGGTCGGACGACCGGATCCGCGCCTCGCTCGCTGCCACCATGGCCGACGGGCCGGAGCGCGACGCGATCTGGGTGTTCGGCTATGGCAGCCTGATCTGGAACCCCGCCTTCCACTATGTGGAAACCTGCAAGGGCCGGCTGCCGGGCTACCACCGGGAATACTGCTTGTGGACCCGGCTAGGCCGGGGGACGATCGACAATCCGGGCCTGACCTTGGGTCTGGAAACCGGCGGCGAGTGTACCGGGGTGGCTTTTCGGATCGACAAGGACGCCGCGGAAGAGGAGCTGGAGATCATCTGGCGGCGGGAGATGGTGGCCGGCGCCTATGTGCCGACCTGGGTCACGATCACCTGCTGCGACGGCCGGCACATCCCGGCCATCGCTTTCGTGATCGATCACGGTTTCGAGCGTTATGCCGGCGGATTGACCGAGGACGAGATCGTCGAACGGGTCGCGACCGCCAGGGGCCCGCTGGGCGGCTGCTCGGACTATCTGTTCAACACGGTCAAGCACCTGGACGAGCTGGGGCTGCCGGATCCTTACCTGCACCGGCTGGCCGACCGGGTGCGGGTGCGGATGGCGCCGGAAGCCGCCCAGTAGGGTCCGGCGCGCGCGGCGCGACACGCCGGGCGGATCGATCCGGCACACGCCGACGGATCGACCCGGTCGTCCCGGAAAAAGCGCTAGGATCGTCGTGGTGTCGTTCAAGGGGTTTCCCGGACGCGTGTGCGTCTCATATCATCCGTGGACGATGGTGGACCGGGCCCAGCGGGGACGGGCCGCACCGGGTCTGGCCGTGCCGCCGGGGGCGGGCGGTCACCTCACCCAGTACCAGGACGAGTTCAGCGTTTTGAACCGAAACGACGCGGGAAAAGGGACCTTGGCAGCGTGAGAGGCCGCCGATGAGCGAGGACAAGAAAGGCAATGGCAGCGACCGGGGATCGACGGGCGTCGTCCTGCAGGAGAAGCCAAAGACCAAGAAGCCCTCCATGTACAAGGTCCTGATGCTGAACGACGACTACACGCCGATGGAGTTTGTCGTTCACGTGCTGGAAAGGATCTTCTCGAAGAATCGGGAGGAAGCGACGGCGATCATGCTGCATGTGCACAGGCGGGGTGTCGGTGTGTGCGGCGTGTTCACCTACGAGGTGGCGGAGACGAAGGTCACGCAAGTGATGGACTTCGCCCGTCGGCACCAGCACCCGCTGCAGTGCACGGTCGAAAAGGCGTGAACGCGCCGGTACGTATGTCGAGGTCCGGCTGGTCCGGACCGTATGAGGGGGCACCCGCCCGCGTCGTCCGACGCGCGGGTGCCCACCGTTGAGGAGCGAAAGGCCTCTCCATGCTGTCACGCAACCTCGAACAGACCCTGCATCGCGCTCTGGCCCTGGCCAATGAGCGCCGGCACGAGCACGCCACGCTTGAGCACCTCCTGCTGGCGCTTACCGAAGACGCCGATGCGTTGGCCGTTCTGAAGGCCTGTTCCGTTCAGGTCGACAAGCTGCGCAAGGATCTGGCGGGCTATGTCGATACCGAGCTGACCGGACTTGCCACCACCGAAGGCGACGACGCCAAGCCCACCGCGGCGTTCCAGCGCGTCCTGCAGCGCGCGGCGATCCACGTGCAGTCGTCCGGCCGGGATGAGGTGACAGGGGCCAATGTGCTGGTCGCCCTGTTCTCGGAGCGGGAGAGCCATGCGGTCTATTTCCTGCAGGAGCAGGAGATGACCCGGTTCGACGCGGTCAACTTCATCAGCCACGGCATCCAGAAGCGCGGCGGCCAGTCCGCGGCCGGGGCGCCGGGCGGCGCCCCGGAAGGCCAGCGCACCGTGTCCGGGACCGACGACGACGCCCAGGGCGAGAAGGTCGTCAAGAAGGGCTCCGAAGCGCTCGACACCTATTGCGTCAACCTCAACGACAAGGCGCGCGACGGCCGCATCGATCCCTTGATCGGCCGCGACCTGGAGATCGAGCGGACGATCCAGATCCTGTGCCGCCGGTCGAAGAACAACCCGCTGTACGTCGGTGACCCGGGCGTGGGCAAGACCGCCATCGCCGAAGGCCTGGCCAAGCGGATCGTCGACGGTGACGTCCCGGCGGTGCTCGAGAACGCGGTGATCTTCGCGCTCGACATGGGCGCGCTTCTGGCCGGTACGCGCTACCGCGGCGATTTCGAGGAACGGCTCAAGGCGGTGGTCTCGGAACTCGAGAACACCGACGGGGCGGTCCTGTTCATCGACGAGATCCACACGGTGATCGGCGCGGGTGCGACCAGCGGCGGGGCGATGGATGCCTCCAACCTGCTCAAGCCCGCCCTGGCCTCGGGCAGTCTGCGCTGCATCGGCTCGACCACCTACAAGGAGTACCGGAACTATTTCGAGAAGGACCGGGCTCTGGTCCGCCGGTTCCAGAAGATCGACGTCAACGAGCCGTCGGTCGAGGACGCGATCAAGATCCTCAGGGGCCTCAAGCCCTATTACGAGGACCACCACCGGGTGCGCTACACCAATGACGCCATCAAGGCGGCGGTGGAGCTGTCGGCCCGCTATATCGGCGACCGCAAGCTGCCGGACAAGGCGATCGACGTGATCGACGAGACCGGCGCGGCGCAGATGCTGGTGCCGGTCTCCAAGCGGCGGAAGACCATCGGGGTCAAGGAGATCGAGTCGGTGATCGCCAAGATCGCCCGGATCCCGCCCAAGACGGTCAGCCGGGACGACCGCAAGGTGCTGGAGACGCTGGACCGCGATCTCAAGACGCTGGTGTTCGGTCAGGATACGGCGATCGGCGCCTTGGCGGGATCGATCACGCTGGCCCGCGCCGGTCTGCGCGAACCGGAGAAGCCGATCGGCAGCTATCTGTTCTCCGGGCCCACCGGCGTCGGCAAGACCGAGGTCGCTCGGCAACTCGCCACCCTGCTCGGCATCGAGCTGGTGCGTTTCGACATGTCCGAATACATGGAGCGGCACACCGTCAGCCGGTTGATCGGCGCTCCGCCCGGCTATGTCGGGTTCGACCAGGGCGGCCTTCTGACCGATGCCGTCGACCAGCATCCGCATTGCGTGATCCTGCTCGACGAGATCGAGAAGGCTCATCCGGACATCTACAACATCCTGTTGCAGATCATGGATTACGGCAAGCTGACCGACCACAACGGCAAGTCGGTGGACTTCCGCAACGTCATCCTGATCATGACGACCAATGCGGGGGCTTCGGACCTGACCAAGCAGGCGATCGGCTTCGGGGCCGGTCTGAAGGACGATTCGGACTCCGAGGCGATCAACAAGCTGTTCACCCCGGAATTCCGCAACCGCCTCGATTCGATCATCCCGTTCGGCCATCTGTCGGTGGAGATCATCAACCAGGTCGTCGACAAGTTCATCATCCAGCTCGAACAGCAGCTCCAGGACCGCAACGTGGTGATCGAGCTGACCGATGCGGCGCGGGCCTGGCTGGCCCAGAAGGGCTACGACAAGCTCTACGGCGCCCGGCCGCTGGCCCGGGTGATCCAGGAGCATATCAAGAAGCCGCTGGCCTCCGAACTCCTGTTCGGCAAGCTCGCCAAGGGCGGTACCGTGCGGGTCGGGGCCGAGGAAGACGCGCTGACATTCGAATTCTTCCCTGCCAGCGGCGGCCCGCCGGCCTCCGGCGCGCCGCCGAAGGAACCGGCCCTGGTCGAGTGACCCGATCCGGGTGACCGCTCGGATTCTGCTCGTTCCCCGCGACAACGGCGGTTGATCTCGCGATCGGCCGCCGTTTCAGTGCCGACAGGCGCGGGCCGCGCGCCCGCTCTCCGTTACCCCGCGAAAGACCGTTTGAGATGACGTCCCAGCCCGCTTATCCCGGCCTGCTTGCCGACACTGACGACGACGATGACAACAAGGCGGACCGCAAGGAACCGTCGCACCTGATCGAAAAGCATCTCTTCAGCGCCCGGACGGTGATGATCACCGGCCCGGTGGGCATGGACATGGCCAAGGATGTCTGTGCCCGGCTGCACGCGATGGCCTATATCAGCGACGACCCGATCACCGTGATCGTCTCGTCGCCCGGCGGCCATGTCGAATCGGGGGACATGATCCACGATACGCTGAGATTCATCGGTCCGCGCATCCGCATGCTGGGGACGGGCTGGGTGGCGTCGGCCGGGGCTCTGATCTACGCCGCGGCCGACAAGGAAAACCGCTACTGCCTGCCGAACACCCGGTTCTTGCTGCATCAGCCGTCCGGCGGCGTGACCGGTTCGGCCTCCGACGTCGAGATCCAGATGCGGGAGATCACCCGCATGCGCGACCGGCTGAACAGGATCTTCGCCGATGCGACCGGGCAACCGGTGTCGGAGATCGAGGCCCGCACCGACCGGGACTTCTGGATGAGCGCCCAGGAAGCCGTCGATTTCGGCCTCGCCACCCACATCATCCGAACCAAGGCCGAGCTGAAATAAGGCGGGCCGGCTAGAGCATCCTGCGTCCTAACGGACGCAGATAAGATGCTCTAAATCTTTGAAATAGATCAACTTATTTGCGTTCAGACGAGCCTATCTGGACGCAAGGTCGATCTAAGCGCTCCCACCGGCGGCGGCCGATCGAAACCGGGGTCGCGCCGCTGACAGAACCCCTTGTTCTGCAAGTGGGTTCTATCGGTTCTCACACCGCCGGGCCGGTAGCCTGACGGTGTGCGGATCTGCCGGTGGTGCGGGACCGGGCTCCGGCCGCCATCCTCCTTCCCGGTGGTAGGGGTGGCCCGACAGGATGGTGGCGGCTCTGTAGAGCTGTTCGGCCAGCATCGCCCGCACCAGCATGTGCGGCCAGGTCATGGCCCCGAAACCGAGTAGAAGATCGGCCCGCGCCCGCACGGCGTCGGTCAGACCATCCGCCCCGCCGATCACGCAAGTCAGGCAGCGCCGTCCCGTATCCCGCCAGCTTTCCAGCCGGTCGGCGAAGGCGGTGCTGGTCAAGGGCTCGCCCCGCTCGTCCAGCGCCACGACAGCCGCTCCGGCGGGTATGGCGGCGAGCAGAGCCGCCGCTTCCTCCTCCCGCCGGGGCGATCCGGTGCGGGCGCGCTTCGCCTCGACCTCGACCAGCCGGGGCCGACCGAACACCGTTGACGCCAAACGGCCGGCATAGTGGTCGTACAGGGCCCGCGTCGGCCCGGCCCGATCCCGGCCGACGGCGACGATCACGAGATCCATAGGGGTGGGGTCTCGCTTCGACGAGTGTTCAGCCGTGCCCGCAGCCGGTCGGACACGGTGAGGCCGGCGGTGCGGGCGGCGGTTATTGCGGCGTGCCGGTGGTCAGACCGACCGGCCCGTCTACGCCCCACATCCGCTCGATATTGTAGAACGCCCGGACTTCCGGGCGGAAGATGTGGACGATCAGATCGCCGGCATCGATCAGCACCCAGTCGCCCTGCGCCTTGCCTTCGATCGACAGCGGCCGGGCACCGGCGGCGCGCAGCCTCTCATCGACATGATCGGCGATCGCCATCACATGGCGGGCCGACCGGCCCGAGGCGACGATCATGAAATCGGCGATGGTGGATTTGCCGGCCAGGTCGATCAGGATCGGATCGGCCGCCTGATCCTCGTCGAGCTGGGTCAGGACGATGTCGGCAACGTCGCATGGGATCGGATCATGCCCGGGGGGCATCGGGGCGGTGCGCATCTGCGGCACCGGACGGGCGGGCGTTTCTATCGGTGTCACCATCGGTTTCTGGGCCGTTTCGGGCCCGGTCGCGCCACCTGGATCATCCGCGGCCGTCGGATCGCGGTCGGGTTCGGCAGGCGTGGAGGGAGGGTCCGCCATCACCGGTGGGGTCGGTCCGCCATCGGCAGACCCCCGTTGCGGCGAATCGCGGTTGCGCTGGCCGGGTGGCGTCGAATCCGCAAGATCGCCAGCGCCGGCGGCCGTCGATCGGCCAAACGAGCCGTCGAGCCGGACCGGCTGGTCCGCCGTCGATAGCGCTGGAAGGCTTTGCCCCCGACCATACGGACAGAATAGGGTGACCGGTCGAGCACCGCAACCGGCACCGTGGCGAAGATCTGGGTCCAGCCCTGCCAATGCGGCATCTGCAGCAGATTGTCCCCGCCCATCAGCCAGACGAAGCGGACACCGGGGAACCGCCGGCGAAGTTCGGCCAAGGTGTCCCGGGTGAAGCACGTACCCAGCCGCTCCTCCAGCGCCGTCACCACCATGCGGGGGTGGTCGGCCACCGCCCGCGCCCGGGCGACCCGGACCGGGGCCGGAGCCATTTCGGCGACGGATTTGAGGGGGTTCTGCGGGCTGACCAGCCACCACACCACGTCCAGGCCGAGCCGGCGCAACGCCTCCTCGGCGATATGCCGGTGGCCGGCATGGGCCGGGTTGAACGAGCCGCCGAGCAGCCCGACCCTGAGGCCGCGCCATAGCCCAGGGGCCCCGGGATGGGGCTCGGGATACACCGATGCTGCGGTCATCGAAGCCGGGCCACGGCGGCGCGTCCGCCCAACGCGGGGATCACGGCCGGATTACGCCCTGCGCGGCTTGGGCACCGCGATCACGCCGGCCGCACCTGACCCGTGCCGCGGACCCGGTAGTTGAAACCGGTCAATTGCTCGACCCCGACCGGACCCCGCGCGTGCATCTTGCCCGTGGAAATCCCGATCTCCGCCCCGAAGCCGAACTCGCCCCCATCGGCGAACTGGGTGGAGGCGTTGTGCAGCACGATCGCGCTGTCGACGTCCCGCAGGAACCGCTCGGCGGCGTCCCGGTCCGCCGCCACGATGCTGTCGGTGTGGTGGCTGCCGTAGCGGTTGATGTGGTCGATCGCGGCGTCGAGCCCGTCGACCACCCTGACCGACAGGATGGCATCGAGATACTCGGTCGACCAGTCGTCCTCGGTGGCCGGGGTGGCGCGGGGCTCCAGCGCGCATACGGTCGTATCGCCGCGGATCGCGCAGCCGGCGGCGATCAGATCGTCGAGCACCGGCGGCAGCAGCCGCTCGGCTATGGCCCGGTCCACGAGCAGCGTCTCCGCCGCCCCGCAGATGCCGGTCCGGCGCATCTTGGCGTTCAGCGCGATCGCCCGGGCCATGTCCGGATCGGCGCTGGCGTGCAGGTAGACATGGCACAGCCCGTCGAGATGGGCGAAGACCGGGACCCTGGCCTCCTCCATCACCCGTTCGATCAGCGACCGGCCACCGCGCGGTACGATCACGTCGACATGGTCGTGCAGACGCAGCAGGGCCCCGACCGCGGCGCGGTCGGTGGTGGGGATGCGCTGGACGGCGTCTGCCGGCACCCCGGCCCCGGCGAACCCGTCCCGCAGCGCGTCGACGATCGCGGCCGAGGAATGGAAGCTCTCCGACCCGCCGCGCAGGATCGCGGCGTTGCCGGCCTTCACGCACAGCCCGCCGGCATCGGCGGTGACGTTCGGTCGGCTCTCGTAGATCACCCCGATGACGCCGAGCGGCACGCTCACCCGTTCGAACCGCAGACCGTTGGGCTGTTCCCAGCGGGCCAGGATCCGGCCGACCGGGTCGGGCAGGGCAGCGATATCCTCCAGGCCCCGGGCCATCGCTTCGATCCGCTTGGGCGTCAGTTCCAGCCGGTCGAGCATCGCCGCCGTCAGGCCCTTGGTCCGGGCGGCTGCCATGTCCTGGGTATTGGCGTCGGCGATCGGGCCGGCGCGGTCCCGCACGGTCGCCGCGGCGGCGCGCAGGCCGGCACGCCTGGTCTCGGCGGGGAGCGTGGCGAGCGTTGCCGCCGCCGTCCGGGCCTTGCGTCCCAGATCACGGACCATGGCCGCTACATCTTCGCCCGGCGGCACGGCGTCGGCGGTCGCGACGGGGCGCTTGCGGCTGGCGGGGAAGATCGTATCGGGGGTCATGGGGCACGGCCTCGACTGGGCAGTCCGGGCGACGGTGGCACCGTCATCCGGGGCACAGTACCGCTTTCTGCCGGCCATGCCAGTCCCGGCCATGCATCGCATGATCCCGGACCCTTCATGCAGGCCCGACCGGCGGGATCCTGGAGCACCCTGCGTCCGAACGGACGCAGATAAGATGGCTCTAAATCTTTGAAGCAGATCAAATCATCTGCGTTCAGACGGTCCATCTGAACGCAAGGTCGATCTGGCCTTGGTTTCTGCCCGGACACCCAAGGCGAGACCGGCCAGGATCACCGCCGCCCCGACCAGGGTGACCGGCCCGGGGATCTCCGCGAAATACAGCATGCCGAACAGGGCGCTCAACATCGGCTCCCCCAGCAGCAGGATCGCCACGAAGGCCGGGCTGAACCGGGCCAACGCCCAGTTGAACGCCCCGTGTCCCAGGATCTGGCTGATCAGCCCCAAGGCCAGCAGGGCGGCGACGGTCACGGGTCCGAAACCGGTGAACGGCAGTCCCAGGGCCAGAACGCACGCCCACAAGGCCACCGCCGCCACCCCGTAGACGATGGCGAGAAACGGCAGCAAGCCCATCCCCCGCCGGATATCGGCGCTGACCATCAGGTAGCCGGCCATGCACAGCCCGCCGAGCAGTGCCAGACCGTCCCCCGCCAGGCTGGTCTGGCCATCCCCGCCGCCGGCGAACGCCATGACGCCGCCGCCGCCTGCCGCCATCGCCGCACTGGCGACGGCCAGGACCGTGGGCCGGGCCCGGCGCAGGAGGAGCCCCAGCAGCAGGATCCAGATCGGGCTCAAGGTGACCAGCACGGCGGAATGGGTGATGCTGGTCAGGTCCAGGCTGGCGATCCAGGTGGCGAAATGCGCGGCCAGCAGCACGCCGCCCAAGGTCAGGAAGCCGATCCGCCGTCGACCCAGCCCGCGGAACTCGGCACCGTGGCGGGCGATGGCATACGGGATGACCACGCCGGCGGCGATCGTCACGCGATAGGCGGCGATCACGATCGGATCGGCCTCCGCAAGGCGGATGAAGATCGCTGCGTGGCTGACGCTGATCAGCCCCAGGCCGAGAACCAGGGCGGGCAGGAGCGCGGGCATGTCCGGTAGGCGCGATGACGGATCGACCCCCGTCACCTGCCCCATCCGGCGGGTCTTGGCCAGCCTCGTCCCACCGTCCGGACACCCCGGCACGGATCAAACCGATTACCTCGGTCGCGCGCTGCGCTGGAGCGGGATGGCATGAGGTGCGATCGCGTTTGCGATCGCGCGTGATGTCCGAATCCCGCTCTGACACGCATCTTTGGGAGCAAGACGACATGAGGGTGATTCACCCTCATGTCGTCTTGCTCTAGGGTCGGGGCCGACAACCGCCGTCATCGGGAGGATCAGCGCAGGCCATGACCGCCGTCTCGCCCTATGCCATGGGTCTCGACAAGAACCCCGCCAACCATGTTTCGTTGTCGCCCGTGAGCTTCCTTGTGCGGACGGCCGCGGTCTACCCCGCCCATACGGCCGTCATCCATGGCCGGATCCGCAGGACGTACGCGGAGACCTACGCGCGCTGCCGGCGCCTGGCCTCCGCCCTCATCCGGCGCGGGATCGGCAAGGACGATACGGTCGCCGTCATGGCACCCAACATCCCGGCGGCGCTGGAGGCCCATTACGGCGTGCCGATGGCCGGTGCCGTCCTGAACGCGCTCAACATCCGGCTCGACCCGGCGGCGATCGCGTTCATCCTGGAGCATGGCGAGGCCAAGGCCGTCCTGGTCGATGCGGAATGCGCCGCGACGGTGAAAGCCGCCTTGGCCCGGATGAGCGACCGGCCGCTGGTGGTCGACATCGCCGACCCGGAAGGCCCCGACGGCGAGCGGATCGGCACGCTGACCTACGAAGACCTGCTGGCGGAGGGCGATCCCGGGTTCACCTCCGCCGTGCCGGGCGACGAGTGGGACGCGATCGCGCTGAACTACACGTCGGGGACGACCGGCAATCCCAAGGGTGTCGTTTACCATCACCGGGGGGCGTACATGAACGCCGTGGGCAACGTCCTCACCTGGGCGCTGCCGCACCATCCGGTGTATCTGTGGACGTTGCCGATGTTCCACTGCAACGGCTGGTGCTTCCCCTGGACCATCACGGCGATGGCTGGCACCCATGTCTGTCTCAGGACCGTCCGGGCCAAGCCGATCTACGATGCCCTGGCGGATCATGGCGTGACCCATCTGTGCGGGGCGCCGATCGTCATGAACCTGATGCTCAACGCCGCCGGGGCCGAGCGGCGGGACGTCCCCCAGGCGGTGAAGATGATGACCGCCGGTGCCGCCCCGCCGGCAGCCGTCATCGAAGGGATGGAGGCGATGGGCTTCCACATCACCCATGTCTACAGCCTGACCGAGGTCTACGGGCCGGCCGTTGTCTGTGCCTGGCATGACGACTGGGATGACCTGCCGCCGGCCGACCGGGCCGCCCGCAAGGCCCGGCAGGGCGTCACCTATCCGGTGCAGGAAGCGATCATGGTCGCCGACCCCAAGACGCTCGCCCCGATGCCGTGCGATGGCGAAACGATGGGGGAGGTGTTCATGCGCGGCAACATCACCATGAAGGGGTATCTCAAGAACCCCCACGCCACGGCGGCGGCGTTCGAGGGCGGCTGGTTCCACACCGGCGATCTCGGCGTGATCCACGAGGACGGCTACATTGAGCTCAAGGACCGGTCCAAGGACATCATCATCTCCGGCGGGGAGAACATCTCCACGATCGAGGTGGAAGGCGCGCTCTACCGCCATCCGGCCGTGCTCGAAGCGGCGGTGGTGGCACGCCCCGACGACCGTTGGGGGGAGACTCCGTGCGCCTTCGTGACGCTCAAGCCCGGCGCCCAGGCCACCGAAGCGGACATCATCGCCTTCTGCCGGGACGTGCTGGCGCATTACAAATGCCCGCGAACGGTGGTGTTCGGGGACCTGCCGAAGACCTCCACCGGCAAGATCCAGAAATTCGTGCTGCGCGAGCAGG
>JANQKE010000070.1 GCA_028281265.1 Alphaproteobacteria bacterium
ACACGCCAACCCGAAGGGCCGGGCGGATGGGCCCTGCTGCGGCGTCGCTCGTCGTCGAATAGGCCCCGGCATGTCCTTCCTCCTCGCTCCTGGCATCAGAGCCCATCCCCCTCGGCAGATCGGCCCGGTAGTCCCTGAAAACGCTCCAGAGCGGGATCTGGCTCTGACCCTTGCTCTACGATGGTGGACCCGGCCAGGCTTCGTTCCGGACACCCTAATCTTCCCGGCGACCCGTCGACTCGCGATCACGCCTGTACTCCCTCGCCAGGGGAAACGGCGGCAACCAGGATTCGCGGCGGTCGGTCCACAACTCGTAGGTCGGCCGCAACCGGTCAGGCGCATCCAGGGATCCGAGGTTCACTTCGACTTCGTCTCCGCTGCGGGAGAAAACCGACGAGCCGCAGCGCGGACAGAAGAACCGGCCCCGATAGTCCCGCGTCTCGCCGGTGACCGTCACCGCGTCTTCTGGGAACACGGCGGATGCGTGAAACAGGGCACCGTGATGCTTGCGGCAATCGAGACAGTGGCACAGGCCCACCCGGTACGGCAGTCCTGACGCCACCAGGCGGACGGCGCCGCACAGGCATCCGCCGGTGAACGGATCCATGTCGTCTCTCCTCTTCCAGCACGCTCTCGGCCTGCCGTGTACCGGTTTGCGCCGAGGTGACGTCATCCCAAATCGTCTTTGCGCTCAAGCGCCCCCCGAGGCTTGCCTCGCACAAGCTCGGGCGTGCGGTCGCGACCTGGCATTGTGCGGACAGCGCCGTCCCGGTCCTACGCCGCCGCGGAGCCGAAGCGTACCGACTCGCTCCAGATCGACCTTGCGTTCGGATGGCCTCATCTGAACGCAAGGTCGATCGACTGCAAAGAATGAGAGCATCTTATCCGCATCCGTTCGGACGCGGGATGTTCTAGCCCAGCCGGGGCATCCGAAACGGCAGCATCAGCCGCACGATCGGGTGGGCGAACCGGTCCAGCATCAGGCTTTCGTGCATCGCAACCACCGGCTGGCCGAGCAGTGTCTGCCGAACCCGCGAGCGGGCGTAGAACGGGCTGTCTTCCCACGTCGCCAGGATCGATGTGGCCGCCGGGTCGTCCGAGCGGGTTTCCCGCTCCACCCGCCACAAGCTCCTCGGCAGCGCTACCGTGCCCGGCGCCTCGAACCGCTCGATGCGGCCGTCCGCCCGGATGTTGAGCGCCAGCGCCATCGGCCCGCCGATCCGCCGCTCGGCATTGTACAGCACCACCGTCCCGGAGCCGTCGGGCAGATCGGCCTGGGACCAGTCCCAGATGCGGAAGCCCGCTTCGAGTGGTTCGGTGCCGGCATTGACGTCGTGATAGCCGCGGCCGGTCCATGACACCTCCGGATCGGTCATCGCCACCATGACCCGGGCGCGCGGGGCCATGGGCCACCAGCCATGGCGGTTGCGATCGTCGAGTGCGAATACCGTGCCGGTGGCCGTCAGCGGCGTGAGCCGGATCGTCCCTCGTAGCCGGGTCGGGATCGGCACCGTCCATTCGTCGATCGTCACGACGAGATCGTCGCCGTCCCAGCCGATGGCGCTGGGACCGACCGCGAACCGGTCGGCCGATTGGGTCACGGCCCGCGACGGCCGTTCGGTCATCGCCCAGCGATGGCCCGAAGCGCCGTAGAGCGCCACGTTGATGGCGCAGTGTTCGAGCGGGCGCCACCGCCCGCTCCAGGCGTAGTAGGGTGAGAACACGCTGCCGATGAACGCGATGACGGTAAGGCCGAAGCGGCCGCAATCGCTGATCCCGTCGAGATACCACCAGCGATAGCCTTGGGGCGGCACCGTCGCGTCGAACCGCGATCGGGTGCCGGCTTCCAATCCGCCCGGCGCTACAGCCGCGGGAGACGGCATCGGCGGGGTCGGGTCGGGCATCGATGGATCCTCGGAGCGAACGGGCGATGTCGGGGATGCGATCGGCGATCGGGCGTCTCCGGCTTGCCGCGTTTTTCCCGGCCCGGACTTGATCCGGGTCACTTCGGTCAGGACTAGACGGCGCCGCGATTGACAGATCCGGGGAAGATGTCCAGCCTGATTGACATGTATGAATGACAAGAGGGGATGACGCTCCGCCCGGATCGCCTTTCCCTTCGAGGCGGATCTGGCCGCTCGGCCCGGTGCGCGATCACGACGATGTACGATCGGCGGGCCTGCCGCGACGATCCCCGTTGGTGCTGGGATCGGCCCCGCCGAGACCGCCGCAGGAGGACCCCATGGACCTTGCCCATCGGATCGAGACGGCGCTGGAGACCGCTATGGGGCGGGCAGCGGCCGATCCGGCGCCGCCGAAGCTGAAGAAGGCCCTGTACCACGCGGTGTTCCCCGGCGGGGCGCGGGTCCGGCCGAGCCTGTGCCTGGCGGTTGCCGGGGCCTGCGGTGACGATGCCCCGGCCTTGTCGGATGCGGCGGCGGCGGCGATCGAGTTGATACATTGCGCCTCCCTGGTGCACGACGATCTGCCGTGCTTCGACGATGCCGACATCCGGCGGGGCCAGCCGACGGTGCATCGCCTCTATGGGGAGCCGCTGGCCGTGCTGGTCGGCGACGGGTTGATCGTCGCCGCGTTCGAGACGCTGGCCGCCGCGGCAGGGGTCAAGCCGTTGCGGCTGCCGGAACTGGTGGCGATCGTGGGGCGTGCCGTCGGCAGCCCTTACGGCCTGGTTGCCGGGCAGGCGTGGGAAAGCGAGCGCGTCGCCGATCTCTCCGCCTATCAGCAAGCCAAGACGGGCTCCCTCTTCGTGGCGGCGACGATGGCCGGCGCGGTGGCCGCCGGGGCCGATCCCGGTCCGTGGCGTGCCATGGGCGAGAAGCTGGGTGAGGCCTATCAGGTCGCCGACGATATCCGCGATGCCGCCGCCGATCCGGCGGAGATCGGCAAGCCGGTCGGCTGCGATGCCCTGCATGACCGGCCCAACGCGGTCGCCCGTCTCGGCCTGGCGGGGGCGCTGGCCCGACTGACCGGTCTGCTCGGAGAGGCGGCCGATGCCGTCCCGCCATGCCGCGGGGAGGCGATGCTGCGCGGCCTGGTCATGGCCCAGGGGCAGCGGCTGGTGCCCAAGGGAATGGTGGCGGCCGAATAGGTCGGGGAGGCTCGCGGCCATAGACCTAGAGCGTTTTCAGGGAATACCGGGTGGATCTGCCGAGGCGGATGGGCCCTGATGCCAGGAGCGAGGAGGAAGGACATGCCCGGGCATAGTCGACGA
>JANQKE010000106.1 GCA_028281265.1 Alphaproteobacteria bacterium
CCTCCAGCGGTGAGAGGCCTCTCACCGCTGGAGGTCCATCTTCCACCAATCGACCACGATCCTCATAAGACAAGCATCCTGCGTCCTAACGGACGCAGATAAGATGCTCTAAATCTTTGAAATAGATCAACTTATCTGCGTTCAGATGAGTCCATCTGAACGCAGGATGATCTAGGCGTCTTCGACGGGTCGGCCGGTGTCTGCCGGCGCATCGGCGGAGGGTCGGCACAGCCAGCCGGCCGTGGCCGCGGCGACGATGGCGCCGGCCAACTGGGCGCCGACGAAGCCGGGTCCATGGGCGGGGAGGATGCCCGAGATCGTGTCGGTCAGGCTGCGGGCGACCGTGACGGCCGGATTGGCGAAGCTGGTCGATGCGGTGAACCAGTAGGCTGCGGTGATGTAGAGCCCGACGGCCATCGGTACGGCGGACGCCCGCGCGTGCGCCGTGGCGAAGATCACCAGCACCAGGCCGAAGGTGGCGACGAACTCCGCACCCCACAGGGCCGGTCCGGTCCGGTCCGTCGTGCCGACCTGCAGGACCGGCAGGTCGAACATCGCATGCGCAATCCCGGTGCCGCAGATGCCGCCGACCAACTGGGCCGCGCCATAGGCTGCCGCCATCGCCGCGGTGATCCGGCCGCGCAGGGCGAACGCCAGCGTCACCGCCGGATTGAAATGCGCGCCGGAAATCGGCCCCAGCATGGTGATCAGGACGATCAGGATCGCCCCGGTCGGGATCGTGTTCCCCAGCAGGGCCAGCGCAGCGTTTCCGCCTGCCAGCCTCTCCGCCATGATGCCGGAGCCCACCACCGTTGCGAGGAGGAAGCCCGTGCCCAGGGCTTCGGCGGCGAGCCGGCGGGGGGTGTCGTAGGCGGCCATCGCGCGCTTCTCAGCTTCTGGCCGATGCCGGCGCGGCCGGGACACCGTCCGTGGCGGGTCGGTCCTCAACGGGGAGGCCGCACAGCTCGGGCCGGCCTTGGCAGCACTCCTCCACCAGGAAGGCGATCAACCCTTGTAGGCGGGCGACCTCCAGGGCGTAGCGGACATACCGGCCCTCCCGCCAGGACCGCACCAGGCCGGCCGCCGCCAACTCCTTGAGGTGAAACGACAGTGCCGAGGGGGAAAGCTGGCTGGCTCCGGCAATGGCACCGGCCACGGCCCCTCGCTGGCCCGCCTGGACCAGATGGCGGAACGCCGCCAGGCGCGCAGGATGGGCAAGGGCGCCGAACATGGCGGCGCCGTCGGTCAGGGTGGTGGGGGCGATCGGGCGCATCATCATCCAATAATTCAATAGATCATGAAAAGTCCAGTCGATTTTCCAGGCCTTGGTTAACTTCGCCTTAAGCCCGGTCGGCAAGATTTGCCCGGTGACGCGTCGCCTGAGGTCGGCTCGCCGCTGCGCTGCCTGCTGCCGACCGTGCCCAAGCCGCCCGAACTCTGAAAGGATCGTGGCTTCGTGACAGAGATCGCACCGAACGCGTCCGAGACCATACGGGAGGTTCTGGATGAGGTCGCGCAGAGTGTCGTCGCCGCAAAGTCCGCGGCCGACGCCGGGGCGTCGATCGATCTGACCGGGATGGATCGGATCGTCGAGCCGCTGTGTCGGGCGATCGAAGCCCTCCCGCCGGAAGAAGGCCGTGCTTTCGAGCCGATGCTGGCCTCGCTGATCGCCGATCTGAGCGATCTGGCGGCGACCCTCAACCGGCGCCGTGCGGCGGACATCGCCGCGGCGGCGTCCCGCTACGGCAAGGCCGGCGGTTCCGATGACGCATGACGCATACGACCGGGCGGGGTGACCGGCAATGGAGGTGACGGACTATCTGAGGTTCGTGGCGGCCTTGGCGTTCGTGGTCGCCCTGATCGTCGGCCTCGCCTGGGGGGTGCGACGCTTCGGCTTGGTCGGGGCGGCGGCCGTGGCGCGCCGATCCGGAGACCGTCGTCTGGCGGTGGTGGAGGTGCTTCCGATCGACACCAAGCGCCGGTTGCTGCTTGTGCGCCGGGACGGGATCGAACACCTCGTCATGCTGGGAGCCGAGCGGGACCTGGTGATCGAGATCGGGGTTCGGGCCCCTGCGGAGCCATACGCGGCCGTATCGCAGGAGGGCGGGGTGCGATGATGGCGGTCGCCGATGGCGCGGGAACCCGACGCCTGGTGCGTGGCGCGGCGGTGCTTGTGGCGATCGTGCTCGCCATCGGCCTGTGGCCGGCAGCCGCGCCGGCACAGAGTTTCACTCTGGACCTGGGAGGCGGAGAGGGATCGACGACGCAAACGATCATCCAACTCGTCGCCCTGCTGACGGTGCTGTCCCTGGCGCCGTCGATCCTGGTGATGGTGACGTCCTTCACCCGGATCGTGGTGGTGTTGTCCTTCCTGCGCTCGGCCTTGGGGATCCAGCAGACCCCGCCGAATTCGGTCCTGATCAGCCTCGCTCTGTTCCTGACCGCGTTCATCATGGCGCCGGCGTTCGAAGTGGCGTGGGCCAACGGTCTCAGTCCGCTGATCGCCGGTGAGGTCGACGAAGCGGCCGCGTTCACCGAGACCGTCGCCCCGTTCCGGGACTTCATGCTGGCCCATGTCCGGGAAGAGGATCTGCGGCTGTTCCTGGACCTGTCCGGCACCGGCCCGGTGGCGGGGCCGGAGGAGGTGCCGCTACAGGCGTTGACGCCGGCGTTCATGATCTCGGAGTTGCGCCGGGCGTTCGAGATCGGGTTCCTGTTGTTCATGCCGTTTCTGGTGATCGACATGGTGGTTGCGTCGATCCTGATGTCGATGGGCATGATGATGTTGCCGCCGATCATGATCAGCCTGCCATTCAAGCTGATCTTCTTCGTCCTGGTCGATGGCTGGTATCTGGTCGCCGGCAGCCTGGTGCAGAGCTACGGCACGGTCCTTTGAAGGATAGGCCGCCGCCGCGGCGGCGGCACGGTGACGGCAATCCGCACCGGCCCCGTGTTCGGAGGGATTCTCGGGTCCGTAGGCTCGACTGTGATGGAGTCAATCAGTCTAAAAAAATGGATAAAGTTGCTTATTATCGTAGTATTCATCAGTCATCAGATCCATTACCGTCACTAGCGGTAGGGCCGCTGGTGGCGAACGGAAGGCTCGTCAACTATGCGGGCGAGACGTATCGGGTTAACGATTTCATGCCCAACCGCCATTCACGCGGATAGGAGGTCAGTACTGGCGCGGTAATTGCTTGGTTCAGGCGAGTAGGCGACGCCAAACCGGTTAAGGACACTCCAAACCGCGTTATGCATCGCAACCTGCAATCGGATGGGCAAGAAATGGCGCTCCGCCATTCAGAACGCCGACCACCGGGAAAGGAAACCCTGGCCATGGCCTTGGCGCATTGGACACGGACGGGCACGCGCCGGGTCCTGGTGGTCGATGACAGCGCGGCCAACCGGGCCTACGCGCAAGCGATGCTCCGCCGCATCGGGATCGGCAGCGATGCGGCCGAAAACGGGGCGATCGCCGTCGAGCGGGTGCGGAAGAACCGATACGATCTCATCCTGATGGACATCATGATGCCGGTGATGGACGGCTTTGCCGCGACGGAGAGCATCCGCGCCCTGCCGGTGGACAGCGCCGCGACGCCGATCATCGCGATCACCGCCAACAGCCATCCCGAAGACCGTCTGCGCTGCCTGGATGTCGGCATGGACGGCTATGTGCCCAAGCCGATCGACCGGCACGAACTGATGGCGACGATCGCCGGGACCTTGCGTCTGGGCAGGCCCGAACCGGCGTTCACGGAGCGGCAGTCGCCGCGGCCCGTTGGCCATACCGCTGCACGAACCGAAGAATGAAGCGCTGAAAATCCCGCTCGGCCGCCTTCGCGCCGGCCAGGGTCTGGGCATGGTTGACCGGGTCGGCGCTGATACCCACGGCGTAGTTGGTGATGACCGCCGTTGCACTGACCTTGAGCCCGCAATGGCGGGCCAGGATGCACTCCGGCACCGTCGACATGCCCACCGCGTCGGCGCCGATCATCTTGATCATGCGGATCTCGGCCGGGGTTTCGAAGGACGGCCCCAGCCAGCCGCAATAGACCCCGGCCGCCAGATCGATCCCCAAATCAAGGGCGGCGGCCCGCTGGATCCGGACCAGTTCCGGGTCATAGGCATCGAGCAGCGGCGGGAACCGCGGGCCGAAATCGGCATCGTTGGGACCCACCAACGGATTGCTGCCCATCAGATTGATATGATCGGTGATGGTCATGAGCCGCGTCGGCTCGACCTCCCGCCGCAACGATCCGGCCGCGCAGGTAAGGTACAGCAGTTCGGCACCGAGCAGCTTCATCGCCCGTACCGGGACCCGCATCGCGGCCAACCCGGCTTCGTAGGCATGGGCGCGGCCCTGCAGGCACGCAACCGGGACGCCCGCCAGCACGCCCAGCACCAGCCGGCCCGCATGGCCCTCCACCCCGGCCTCCGGAAAGCCCGGCAGGTCGTCGTAGGAGAGGATGGTCGCGTCCTCGACCGTGTCGGCCAACGGGCCGAGACCGGACCCCAGTACCAGCGCCATCCGCGGCACGAAGCCCGGCGCCTGCCTTTGGATCGACAACGCGGCCTCGGCTGCGTCGGTAGCGCTGCTCATGACATGGGTTCCAGATCGAACGGGCGACGCCGGAGGGACCGGCGGATGAGGGCCGTCAGCGGCCGGCCAGATTGTCCGGGCCGAAGGACAGCGGGAGCAGTGCCTCCAGCGTTGCCGTCCGGCGCAGGCCTTCCGGGCCGCATACATGGATCGGCAGGTCCGGGGCGCCGAACTCCCGCAGCCGTTGGCGGCAGCCGCCACAGGGCGTGCACAGCAGGCCGTCGCCAGGCGTGCCGCCGATCACCACCGCTTCGACGATCCGCCGGCCGCCTTCGCTCGCCATCCGGCCCAGCGCCGTCGCCTCGGCACACTGGCCTTGCGGATACGCCGCGTTCTCGACGTTGCAGCCGGAGAACACGCGCCCGTCGTCGGTCAGCACCGCCGCCCCGACGCTGAACTTCGAATAGGGGGCGTAGGCGTTCCGGTAGGCGGCCAGGGCGGCCGCGAACAGGGCATCGAACCGGGCCGACGGGCCGCCGGCGGTGTCGGTCGGCATGAGGTCAACGCTCCTTGACGTACGGGATACCGCTGGCCTTGGGTGCGATCGCCTTGCCGATGAAGCCGGCGAGCAGGACCACCGTCAGGATGTAGGGCAGGGCTTGGATGAACTGCACCGGGATGGTGACGCCCGGCATGATCTCCACCCCTTGCAGCCGCGCCTCCAGGGCACCCAGGAAGCCGAACAGCAGGCACGCTCCCAGCACCGAATAGGGACGCCATTTCGCGAAGATCAGCGCCGCCAGGGCCAGGAAGCCTTGACCCGCCGTCATGTCCCGGACGAACGAGGCGTTCTGCGCGGTCGAGAGATACGCCCCGGCGACGCCGCACAAGGCCCCGCAGATCAGCATCGCCTTGTAGCGCAGCCACGTCACCGACAGGCCGGCCGTGTCGACCGCCGCGGGGTTCTCGCCGACCGCGCGCAAGCGCAGGCCGAAGCGGGTGCGGAACACCACCCAAGCCGTGATCGGCACCATCGCCAACGCGACATAGACCAGGATGTTGTGACCCGACAGCAGTTCCGAATAGACCAGACCCAGGATCGGCACCCCCTCCAGCGTCTGAGCGAAAGGCAACTGGACTTGCGTGAACCGCATGGCGGTGACGAAGTCGATCAGCCCGTTGAGGAAGCTCTGCAGCCCGGTGAAGACATACGCCACCGGACCCTCGGTGACCGCCATCATCTGGGCGTGGACGTCCCGGACGCCGGCGATGCCACCGGCGGTGTCGGCCTCCCGTGCGGCGTTCAGCAGCCGACCGGCGGTCCGCCGGCCGATCTCCTGAGCCTCGATGACCCGTTCAACCAGGGCGGTGACGCTGGGGGCGCTGGCGACCGCCTCGGCCGGCAGGGCACGCAAGCCCTCCAGCAGGGTGACCATGTCCCGCTCCCGCAGGCTGATCCCGGTTTGGGCCATCAGGTCGCCCGCATGCGTGTCCGTCATCGGCGTGAACGGCAGGGTGATCGCGGTGGACGGGTCGGGATTGGTCAGTGTCGGGGTCTGGCCGCCCCGGTTGAACCAGGCGTTGCCCAGCGTCGGGGTCAGACCGGCGACGAAGATGTTGATCGCCACCCCGGAAACCACCTGGTTGCCGCGATGGGTGATGCAGGCGAAGCCGTGGATCAGGGCCAGGATCATCGAAGCGACGATGCCGGCGGCCAGACCCATCCAGACCGAGCCCGTCACCGCGGCCGTCGCCGCAGCGGCGAACGCCGCCCCCAGCATCTTGCCTTCGAGGCCGATATCGACCACGCCCGAGCGCTCGGCGTAGAGCCCCGCCAGGGCCGCCAGGATCAGCGGTGTCGACACCCGCAAGGTCGAATCGAGCATCAGAACGAACAGGGTGAACAGTTCCATCGCCGCCGCCCCTATTCAGCCGCCGCCGCGGCCGCCGCCTCGTCGGAGCGGTTTCGGAACAGGGCTTCGATCTGCGGGCGGAACATGTTCTCCAGCGCGCCGGCGAACAGGATGACCAGACCCTGGATCACCACCACCATCTCCCGCGTGATGTTGGGCATCTCGAACGCGAGTTCGGAGCCGCCCTGGTACAGGGCACCGAACAGCAGCGAGGCCAGCAGCACCCCGAACGGGTGGTTGCGGCCGATCAGGGCGACGGCGATGCCGACGAAGCCGTAGCCGGCGACGAAGTTCAGCAGCAGGCGCTGGTTCGCCCCCATGATCTCGTTGATGCCGACGAAGCCGGCCAGCGCGCCGGAGACGCTCATCGCGATCACGATGTTGCGGGCCGGGCTGATGCCGCCATAGACCGCGGCGCGGGGGTTTGCCCCGACCGTGCGGATCTCGTAGCCCCAGCGGGTCCGCCAGATCAGATAGTAGACGAACACGCAGCACAGCAGCGCCCAGATGAAGCTGAGATTCAGCGGTACGCGCCGGAACTCCGCTCCGAACCAGGCGTACACCTCGCGGATCGTCGGCAGGGTGGCGCTGTCGATGAACGCCCGGCTCTCGGGTGACTGCTGACCCGGGGCGATCAGGATGTTCACCATCAGATACACCATCAGCGCCGCGGCGATGTAGTTGAACATGATGGTGGTGATGACGGTGTGGCTGCCGCGATAGGCCTGCAGCACGCCGGGGACGTAGGCCCAGAGCCCGCCGAACAGCGCCGCCGAGAGGATCGCCACCGGCACGATCAGCGGGAACGGCAGGAAGTCGAAGAACAGACAGACCAGTCCGACCCCCAATCCGCCGATATAGGCTTGACCTTCCCCGCCGATATTGAACAGTCCGCAATGAAAGGCCACGGCCACCGCCAGGCCGGTGAAGATGAAGTTGGTAGCGTAGTAAAGCGTGTAATAGAAATTGGCGAGATTGCCGAAGGCGCCGGTGATCAGCAGTTCGACCGCGCGCAGCGGGTTCTCCCCGATGAAGAGCACAACCACACCCGCCACGGCGAAGGCGAGGACCAGGTTGATCAACGGGATCAAACCGATATTGACCCAGCGCGGCACTGCCGCCGGTTTGCCGAACGAACTCATCGCACCTCTGACGGGCTGACAGGGGGACGGGGCGGCCGACGCCGACACGGCACCGATTCCACGCCCCCGTGCAATACCCGTCTATCCCCAGCCCGGCCACCCCTTTGTCGGGTCTTGGCAACCGACGCGGTCTGGCACCATCCGACAGCATCGGACCGGGCCTATACCGGCTTGCGCCGAGGTGCCCTCCTCTCACGTCGTCCTTTGCGTCCGATCACGTCGTCCTTTGCGTCCGATCGCCCCCGCGAGGCTTGCCTCGCGCCCGCTCGGGTGCGGCCGCCGCGCCGCGATGAGCCTTGGTATCACTGGGCCGGTTGGGCGATCGCCGGGTGGAGGTGCACCGGCGGATCCAGCCGGGCCAGCATCTCCTTGGGCACGACGTGCCAGAAGTGCCGGCGCTCCCGGTCCCAGTCGCGCAGCAGGCTGTCGGCGAAGCGGGACTGGGTCTCGGCCTTGTGCGCCACGATCAGCCTGCGGAGCATGGCCTCGTAGTGATCGACCTCGATCCGGAACACGTCGATGCTGTCGGGGTTGACCCGGTTCGGGAACGTGCCCGCGGGATCGTGCACGAAGGCCATGCCGCCGGTCATGCCGGCGCCGAAATTGTGCCCGGTCCGCCCGAGGATCACCGCGACCCCGCCGGTCATGTACTCGCAGCCGTTCGACCCGCAGCCTTCGACCACGACCGTGGCGCCGGAATTGCGGACGCAGAACCGCTCGCCGGCCTGACCGGCGGCGAACAGCGTGCCGGCGGTCGCACCGTACAGCACCGTATTGCCGATGATGGTGTTGTCCGGTGTCGTCAACGGGCTGGCCGTCATCGGCCGCACCGTGATGATGCCGCCCGACAGCCCCTTGCCGACATAGTCGTTGGCGTCTCCGAAGACCTCGAGCTTGAGGCCACGGCACGCCCAGGCGCCGAGCGACTGGCCGGCCGAGCCGCGCAGCCGCACGGTCACGTGCCCGTCCTTGAGACCGGTCATGCCGAACCGGCGGGTGATCATGGCGGACATCCGGGTGCCGATCGCCCGCATCGTGTTCTGCACATTGTAGGTGAGCTGCATCTTCTCACCCCGGTCGAACAACGGCTTGGCATCTTCGAGCATACGGGCGTCCAGGGTGTCGGGCACCGGGTTCCGCTCATACTCCCCCAGTGTACAGTACATCGGTTTGTCGCCGGGGTCGGCTTTGGTGAGCAGCGGGTTGAGGTCGAGATCGTCGAGGTTCGCCGCACCGCGGCTGACCTGCCGTAACAGGTCCGTACGCCCGATGACGTCGTTGAGCCGACGGTAACCCAGCCGGGCCAGGATCTCCCGTACCTCCTCGGCCATGAAGCTGAACAGGTTGACCACCGCTTCGGCCGTGCCGGTGAACTTCTGCCGCAGCGCGTCGTCCTGGGTACAGACCCCGACCGGACAGGTGTTCGAGTGGCATTGCCGGACCATGATGCAGCCCATGGCGACCAGCGAGGCGGTGCCGACGCCGTACTCCTCCGCCCCGAGGATAGCGGCGATGACCACGTCCCGGCCGGTCTTGATGCCGCCATCCGTACGCAACCGGATCCGGTGGCGCAGCCGGTTCAGCGTCAGGACCTGATGCACCTCCGACAGGCCCATCTCCCACGGCACGCCGGCGAATTTGAGGCTGGTCTGCGGGCTCGCCCCGGTGCCGCCCGTGTGGCCGGAGACCAGGATGTTGTCCGCCCCCGCCTTGGCGACGCCGGCGGCGATCGTGCCGATCCCGGAGCGGGCGACCAGCTTCACCGTCACCCGGGCGTCGGGATTGATCTGCTTGAGGTCGTAGATGAGCTGGGCCAGATCCTCGATCGAGTAGATGTCGTGATGCGGCGGCGGGCTGATCAGCATCACCCCGGGCGTGGAGTGCCGGAGCGTGGCGATCATCTCGGTCACCTTGAAGCCCGGGAGCTGACCACCTTCGCCCGGCTTCGCCCCTTGGGCGACCTTGATCTCGATTTCCCGGCACTGGTTGAGATACTCCGCCGTCACCCCGAAGCGGCCTGACGCGACCTGCTTGATCGCGGAGTTCCAGTTGTCGCCGTTGGCGTCGGGCGTGAACCGTTCCTTGAGTTCCCCGCCTTCGCCGGAGTCGGACTTCGCACCGATCCGGTTCATGGCCACGTTCAGGGTGCCGTGTGCTTCGGGGGACAGGGCGCCCAGCGACATCCCCGGCGTGACGAACCGGCGCCGGATCTCGGTGGTGCTCTCGATTTCCTCCAGCGGGACGGGGTCGCGCGCCTCGCGGAAGCCCAGGAGATCCCGCAACGCCATCGGCTCCTGCCTGCCGACCGCTTCGGTGTACTTCTTGTACGTGCTGTAGCTGTCGGTGCTGACCGCGTGCTGCAGCATGTGGATCAGCCCGCCCTCATAGACGTGCCGTTCGCCGCCGCGGCGGTAGCGGTAGAAGCCGCCCACCGGCAGTGCCACCACGGTCTCGTCGAACGCCCGGGCGTGCTGGGCCAGCACCTTGTGCTGAATGCCCGACAGCCCGATGCCGGAGATCCGGCTCGGCATGCCGGGGAAGAACTCCGCCACCAGGGACCGGGACAGCCCGACCGCCTCGAAGTTGCAGCCGCCGCGGTACGAGCTGACGACCGAGATGCCCATCTTGGACATGATCTTCAAAAGCCCGTCGCTGATCGCTTTCTTGAACCGGGCCAGCGCGGCGGCCAACGGCATATCGCCGAACAGCCCCCGCCTCTGCCGGTCGGCGATCGCGGCTTCGGCGAGATAGGCGTTGACCGTGGTGGCGCCGACGCCGATCAGCACGGCGAAATAGTGGACGTCCAGGCATTCCATGCTGCGGACGTTGAGGCTGGTGTAGGTGCGCAAGTGCTCCCGCACCAGATGCGTGTGCACCGCAGCGGCGACCAGGATCGCCGGGATCGCCGCACGGTCCTGATCGAACGCTTCATCGGTCAGGATGATGTGGCTGGCCCCGCCGCGCACGGCATCTTCGGCTTCCTGGCAGACCCGGGCGATCGCATCGCGCAGCGCCTGATCGCCGCCGTCGGACGGGAAGGTGCAGTCGACCTCGACGGCCGTGTCGTCCATATGCGCGCGCAGCGCCCGGTATTCGGCCGTCGTCAGCACCGGCGTTTCGAGTTGCAGCAGGTCGCACTGGCTCTTGTCCTCGGCCAGGATGTTGCCGAGATTGCCCAGGCGTGTCCGCAAGGTCATCACCCGCCGCTCCCGCAAGGAGTCGATCGGCGGGTTGGTGACCTGGCTGAAGTTCTGCCGGAAGAAATGGTGCAGGCCGCGATACTGGCCCGACAGGACCGCCAGCGGCGTGTCGTCGCCCATCGAGCCGACGGCTTCCTTGGCGTCCTCCACCATCGGATGCAGGATCAGCTCCAGATCCTCCATGGTGATGCCGACGGCGACCTGGCGGGTCCGCATCGCCTCCTTGTCGAAACGGGCCGGATCGGCACCGGAGTTCTCGACCAGGTCGTCGAGCCGGGTGATGCGCCCGGTCCAATCGCCATAGGCGTTGCGGGCGGCGAGTTCGTCCTTGATCTCGGCGTCGTGCAGGACCCTGCCCTCGACGAGATCGACGGCGATCATCTCTCCCGGCCCCAGCCGGCCCTTTTCGACCACGGTCGGTTCGTCGACCCGGACCATCCCGGTCTCCGAGCCCGCGATCAGGAGCCCGTCCCCGGTGATGGTGTAGCGCATCGGCCGGAGGCCGTTGCGGTCCATCCCGCCGATCACCCAGCGGCCGTCATAGGCGGCGATCGCGGCCGGCCCGTCCCACGGCTCCATCACCGAGTTGCAGTATTCGATCAGCCCGCGATGATTGCCCGGCATCTCGGTGTCGGCGTGCAGGCTTTCCGGGATCAGCAGCGCCTTGGCCATGGGCGCGTCCCGGCCGCCCCGGACGATCACCTCGAACACCGCGTCCAGCGCCGCGGAATCCGAGGAGCCGTCCTGGATCACCGGCTTGATGTCGGGCTCGAAGCCGTCGAAGGCCGGCGCCTCCATCCGCGGCTCGTGCGCCCGCATCCAGTTGACGTTGCCCTTGAGGGTGTTGATCTCGCCGTTATGGGCCAGCATCCGGAACGGCTGGGCGAGATGCCAGGTCGGGAACGTGTTGGTCGAATAGCGCTGGTGATAGACGGCGAAGGACGACACGAACCGGTCATCGAGCAGGTCGGGATAGAAGTCGGTGACCTGCTCGGCCAGGAACATGCCCTTGTAGATCAGCGACCGGGACGACAGCGAGCAGATGTAGAACTCGTTGATCGCCGCGCCGCGGACCTGCCGTTCGATCCGCCGGCGGATGACGTAGAGGTCCCGCTCGAACGTCTCCGGCGCCACGCCGTGGGCGTTGGCGATCATGATCTGCTCGATCTCGGGCCGGGTGGCGTTGGCCTTCTCCCCGATCACGTCGGTGTTCACCGGTACCTGCCGCCAGCCGTAGATCGTGTAGCCGAGCTTGAGGATCTCGGTTTCGACGATGCAGCGGCAGCGCTCCTGCGCCTCGTAGTCGGTACGCGGCAGGAACACCATGCCGACCGCAATCCCGCCGGGCAGCACGGCGTGACCGGTGGCCTGGACCTCCTCTTCGAAGAAGGCTTGCGGGATCTCGACATGAATGCCTGCACCGTCGCCGGTCTTGCCGTCGGCATCGACCGCCCCGCGGTGCCAGACGGCCTTCAGCGCGTCGATCCCGGCCAGCACGACGTCCCGGCGCGGCGCGCCGTCGATCGAGGCGACGAAGCCGACCCCGCAGGCGTCGCGTTCGTCCGCGGGATCATAGGCGTGACGGGCCGCGAGGTGCTGCCGGTTGGCGGCCATCAGGGCGATTTCGGCGGCACCGCTGAGGGGCTGAGGATGGGTCATCGGTGTCATCCTTGCGAACGGTCGTCGGAGAGCAGCCCGGTTTGCCGGGCGAAACGGGCGGCGCATTCGACCAGCAGATCGATGTCGCCGCCCCGCTTTCGGTCGTCGAGACGGGACCCGAACAGCCGCACCACGGTGTCGGGGCCGAAGATGTCCGCCGCATCCTGGCGGATCTCGCCGATTTCGCGCGCGGTCAGACGCATCACCCGCCCTCCGCGTTCGGCGTGTCCCAGCCGGTATCATGGGTGATGGGCACGTAGCCGGGCAGGGCGGCGAACCGGTCGAGCCAGGCTCGCAAAGCCGTGCAGGACGCGAGCGACACTCCGCCTTCCTCGGCCACCGCCGTGTAGGGGTGGAGCGCCAGGTCGGCCACCGTCGGCCGGTCGCCCACCAGCCAGTCCCGGCCTTGAAGGTGGCGATCCATCAACGCCAGCGCCGCCGCCCCGTCCTGCCGCAACGGTCCCAGATCGGGATGCTGTTCGGTCCGGCCGTAGCGGACGATCGAGCGGGCGACGGCGACGGTCGGTTCGTGACTGTACTGTTCCCAGAACATCCAGCGATAGACCTGGGCCCGGTCCCAAGCATCGGTCGGCAGCCAGGCCGTGCCTTCGGCCAGATGCAGCAGGATGGCGCCGCTTTCGGGCAGGCTGCGCCCGTCCGGCCAGACCAGGGTCGGGATCTTGCCGGCCGGGTTGAGGGCGAGAAAGCCCTGCGTGCGGCTCTCCCCGGCGACGGTGTCCACCTCCACCCGTCGGAACGGGCGGCCCAGGAACCGCAGCATCAGGCGGATCTTGTGCCCGTTGCCCGAGGACAGCGTGTCGTACAGCGTCAGCATGGCCTTGTTCCCCAAGGCGATGGCGGCCCGCAGGGGGGCGGCGCCGGGACGGCCCATCACTCGGCAGCGACCGCGTGGGCGACCGACGCCTCGGCCCGTTCGACCAGGTACCGGTGCATCGACGCGGCGGCGTCGCGACCGTCCCGCACCCCCCACACGACCAGGGAGGCGCCACGCACGATGTCGCCGGCGGCGAACACGCCGTCGAGATTGGTCATCATGGTCTTCCACGACACCCCGATCGTGCCCCAGCGGCTGACTTTCAGCTCGGGGCTGCCGAACAGCCCGGGCATGTCCTCAGGCTCGAAGCCCAAGGCCAGGATGGCGAGATCGGCGTCGTGCAGGACGGTCGAGCCCTCGATCATCTCCGGCGTCTGCCGACCGCTGGCGTCGGGCGGGCCGAGCCGCATGCGGTGGGCCTGCACGCCGGTCACGGCATCGTCACCGTGGAAGGCCTCGGGGGCGGACTGCCAGATGAACTCGACGCCTTCCTCCTCGGCGTTCTGCACCTCCCGCTGGGAGCCGGGCATGTTCGCCTTGTTGCGGCGGTACAGGCATTTGACCGACGTCGCCCCCTGGCGAACCGCGGTGCGCACGCAGTCCATCGCGGTGTCGCCGCCGCCGATGACGACGACGTTCTTGCCCTGGGCATCCAGCCGGCCGCTGTCGAAATCCGGCACCGCGTCGCCCAGCCCTTTGCGGTTGCTGGCGGTCAGATAGTCGAGCGCGGGCACGATCCCCGGCAGGCCGACGCCCGGGGCCTTCAGATCCCGGGCCTTGTACACGCCGGTTGCGATCAGCACCGCGTCGTGCTTGGCCCGCAGCGCATCGAGGCTCGCCTGCCTGCCGACCTCGAAGTTCAGATGAAACCGGATCCCGCTGTCGATCAGCCGCTGGCTGCGCCGCTCGACCACCGGCTTCTCCAGCTTGAAGTTGGGGATGCCGTAGATCATCAGCCCGCCGATCCGGTCGTAGCGGTCGTAGACCTCGATCTGGTAGCCGAGCTTGCGCAGCTCCTCGGCTGCCGCCAGCCCGGCGGGGCCGGCGCCGACGATCCCGATCGACTGATCCCGCTCCCGCTTGGGAACGATCGGCTTGACCCAGCCCTGCTCCCACGCGGTGTCGGTGATGTATTTCTCGATCGAACCGATGGTGACGGTGCCGTGGCCGGCCTGTTCGATGACGCAATTGCCTTCGCACAGCCGGTCCTGCGGGCAGATGCGGCCGCAGATCTCGGGCATGTTGTTGGTCGCCGAGGAGACCTCGTACGCTTCCTCGAGCCGCCCTTCGGCGGTCAGCATCAGCCAGTCGGGGATGTTGTTGTGCAGCGGGCAGTGCACCTGGCAGAACGGTACCCCGCATTGGGAGCAGCGGCTGGACTGCTCTTCGGCCTTGGCGCGGGCGTACTCGCCATAGACCTCCCCCCAATCCTGGCGACGGTCTTCGGCGGCGCGCTTGTCCGGCATCGCCTGGCCGGTCTTGGTGAACTGCAGCATCCGCTGGGCCATGGGCCACCCCCTCCTCGCGAGCATCGCATCGGCCGTTTGCGGTGTCGGCGCCCCGTCCGTCCGCGCGTCTGCGGCGCGGCTGGTGAAGGACAGGTAACGAATGACAACGGACGGCCGGTCGCCCCGCACGGAAAATATCGCCTCATGCGGGGACGCGACGAATATCGCATCTGGGGCCCGGACTCCAAGCGCTAATGCAAGATAGGTCAGGAATGGTGACGTGTTTTCTGTGCATGGCTGGCTGTTGGCCCGATTCCGCAATGGCAGGAGGACTCGACACGTAGTTTAGGTCAGGTTTGTGAACTATCAGGGCGGAGAGCCAGCCGGATCGGCCGAATGAGGGCGGTTCCGCTAAACCCGATCCCGCAACGGTTGTCGCTCAAGTCCCGGGGATTGCGGTGTTGCACCGGACCGAGAGGTGACGAAACGATCAGCCTTGACCGGTCCGCAGGTCCGGGGCAAGCCGCCGATGCCCGCGGCCGGCCGGCCGCGTCGTCCCCCAAATCCGCTGCATCCTGGTCGGTACGCCCCGTGTCCCTGGTCCATCTGCTGATCGTCGCCCTGGTGCAGGGCGTTACCGAGTTCCTGCCGATTTCCAGCAGCGCCCATCTGATCTTGATCCCCGCCCTGACCGACTGGCCGGATCAGGGACTGATCATCGATGTCGCGGTCCATGTCGGCACGCTGCTGGCGGTGCTGATCTACTTCGCCCGGGACGTCTGGACGATGGTCAAAGGGGCGTTGCTCCTGGCGGTTGGCCGATGGACGCCGGGCGGCAAGCTGGCGCTGCAGGTGGTCTTGGCCTCGGTCCCGGTGATCGTCGCCGGTCTGCTGCTGCACGCCCTGGTGCTGGGCGAGGGGCGGGATCTGCGCCTGCTGGTGCAGGTGATCGCCTGGGCGACCCTGGGCTTCGGCATCCTGTTGTGGATCGCCGATCGGGTGTCGATGCAGGTCCGCAAGATCGAGCATCTGGGGTGGGGGGATGCGCTGCTGATCGGCTTGGCCCAGGCGCTGGCCCTGATCCCCGGGACCAGCCGGTCGGGCATCACCATGACCGCCGGCCGGTTCCTGGGCATGGAGCGGTCCGAGGCGGCCCGCTTCTCGATGCTCCTGTCGATCCCGACGATCCTGGCGGCCGGCACGGTCGCGGGCGTCGACCTCCATCACGGCGGAGACGCCCGGTTGACCCTAGGGGCGCTGGTCGCGGGGGGGCTCGCCTTCCTGACCGCGCTCTGCGCCATCGCGGTGCTGATGCGCTGGCTCCGCCGGGCCGGCTTCGCGCCGTTCGTCGTGTACCGGATCCTGCTGGGGCTGGGGCTGTTGGGACTGCTGCACTTCACCCCCCTCATCCCCGGGAGCTGAGGCGCGGACCCCGTCGCCGGAGGAGCCCACGCCGTCGGGGCCGACCGATGCGTCCTCCCCGGCCTGAGGGGCGGCGGATGCCTCGGGGGCGGCGGTGCTGTCCGTTGCCTTCCGGGCTTCGAGCCAGCGCCGTTCCAGCTCCAGGTCGATCTGATTGTTCCGCGCGGCGTTCGCCTCGGTTTCGCCGGCGAACTCCTGGCCGTCGAACAGGTACTTCTTGCGCAGCATGCCCTTGTGGGTGACGGCCGGCGTGGCCCGGTCGATCGCCGCCCGCATGGTCGCCCGATCGACCTCGCGCTTGGCTGCCTTCGCCCGGGTCAGGATCGGCGTGAAGATATCGTCCAGCTCGACCCGGCCGAGGACGTAGATCGGCAGTGCTTCGCGGAACTCGGTCAGAAACGGGTCGCCATAGGCCTGCAGGTCTTCGTCCCGGGCGCGCACGTCCGGATGGTAGCGCAGCATCGCGTCCACGGATTGGAAGAAGGGCTCGATCACCGACTGCTGGGCCTTGACCGCCGCTTCCAGCCGTTCGACGTCTTGCCGCAGATCCTTCACCTCCGGGGCCAGCCGGGCGAGTTCCTGGGTCAGCCCCTCCAGGCCGCGCCGGGTCTGCTCGTTGAGACCCAGGGAGACCTGGCCTTGGATGATCTCCGCGATCGCGCCGGCGAAGCTGCTGACATCGAGCTGCACGGTCGGTCCTTGATGACGATCGGCCATGGATCCTCTCTCGGCGTGACGGGTACCGGCCGTTGCCGGCCGGACGGGGATAGTGACTATCCTGATTAGCCTATGCCGGTCTTGCGGTCACTCAAACCGCGGTGTTGGCCGACGCCGGTCGCATGGCGCTTGACCGCCGATGGCGGCCCGAACAGGTTCCGGTCCACGGCCCTTACGGCCGTCCCCCCGTTCCGTCGCCGAGGTTTCGCGAACCGCCATGCGCCCCGATCCCACCTTGCCCCGCGGCACCGTGCATCGCCTGATGATCGACAGCCAGGTGCTGGTCGGCATGATGTCGGGGGAGCCGCCGCTCCGGGAGGTCGATGTCTACCTCCCCCCCGGCCGCACCGACGGGGAGGACCTGCCGCTCTTGGTGCACCTGACCGGCTTCACCGGCTCGGGCCTGATGCAGTCGGGCTGGAGATCCTTCGAGGAGACCGTGCCGGAGCGCCTCGACCGGCTGATCGCCGCCGGTACCATCGCGCCGGTCGCCGTGGCGTTCCCGAACTGCTTCACGCTCTATGGCGGCAACCAGTACGTCAACTCCGCCGCCGTCGGTCGCTGGGACGATTTCCTCGTCCAGGAGATGCTGCCGGCGGTGGAGGCCCGGTTCGGCTGCGGCGGGCCCGGCAAGCGCGGTATCTACGGCAAGTCGTCCGGCGGTTACGGTGCGATCGCCCACGCCCTGCTGCACGGCGGGGAGGTATGGGACGCCGCTGCGTGCCTGTCCGGCGATCTCGCCTTCGAACTCGCCTATCTGCCGGAGATGCCGGCGGTCTTGCGGGCGCTCGCCAAGACCGGTTTCGACATCGGCCGCTGGATGACCGAATTCTGGGCGGCCAGGAAGAAGTCCGGCAAGGACACCCACGCTCTGATGACTTTGGCGATGGCCGCCACCTATGACCCGGATCCGTCGGCGCCCTGGGGCATCCGGCTGCCCGTCACCATGGACACCTGCACGGTGATCGAGGATCGCTGGGCCAACTGGCTCGCCTGGGATCCGGTCCTGATGGCCGGTGATCCGGCAGCGCGGGACCGGCTCAAGGCGCTCAAGGGGCTGTGGCTCGATTGCGGCGACATCGACCAGTACAACCTGCTCTACGGCGCCCGCCGGTTGCACCGGTTGCTCGAGACCCACGGCGTCCCGCATGTCTATGAGGAGTTCCCCGACGACCATTCGGGCATCGACTACCGGCTCGAAGGGGTGCTGCCGTTCCTGGTCGCGGCCCTGAGCCGGGACTGAACATCTAGATCAACCTGCGTTCAGATGGACTCATCTGAACGCAGATAAGTTGATCTATTTCAAAGATTTAGAGCATCTTATCTGCGTCCGTTAGGACGCAG
>JANQKE010000146.1 GCA_028281265.1 Alphaproteobacteria bacterium
TCGTCGAATAGGCCCCGGCATGTCCTTCCTCCTCGCTCCTGGCATCAGGGCCCATCCCCCTCGGCAGATCGGCCCGATAGTCCCTGAAAACGCTCTAGACTCTCTCCAGCGCCGCCAGAATCCGGGCAGCGAAACACGGGTCCGGCCAGGCCATACGGACGAGCGGCACCGGACAACCGACCAGGATCGCCGTCTCCGGCTCAGGGATCCTGTCCGACGACTCGACCGTTTCAGGCGGAACCATATCGACAGCCAGCGCCACCGTCACCGGGGCACGATAGGGTGTCCGCACGATGCCCAGGCCGCGCACCTCGATCAGACCAGCCAAGGATGCGGGCGGCAGGGCCAGCGGTCCGGTGCCGGCGGGCAGGAGCAGCACCCGGTCGTCTGCGACTAGCCGGGCGTCGGCCGCCTGGATCAACGCCAGCGCGGCCGACGATTTGCCCACGGCCGAGGGACCGCGCAGCAGCACGCCCCGCCAGCACGGCGTCCCGCGGCCCCCCGTCGGCGGCAGGGCCACGCAACTGGCATGGACCGGCGGAACCGAACCCGGTACGGCGGCATCGTTCGGCGTCACTGGCCTTCGGCCACCGTCAGCTCGTAACCCGACGGCGTGCCGAACGCGTAGACCCGGACGATCAGATCGCCCCCGTCGCCCTCGATCGTGACGCTGTCGGCCTCGGTTTCGAAGTTGAACGAGCCCGACAGATAGGTGTTGGCGGCGTCATAGACTTCGAGATCCAGATCGGTCTCGAACGGCTGCAGCGTGATCGTCACCGGACCCGGCCCGCTCGGGGTGATCCGGAAATAGTCGTCGCTGTCGTCGGGGCCGACGAACTCGGTGACCGTTACCGGGCCGGCTCCGGCCAGCGCGATCGGCATCGCCGCCTCGGCCGTGTTGCCGGCGGTGTCGTCCGGGCCGGCATCCTGATCGGCCTGTGTCTCTGCGGTATCGGTCCCGCCGACGGTCTCGACCGACAGGGTGAAGGCGGACGCCCCGCTGAACGGATACACGAAGACGTAGAAGGTGCCGGCGGCCAGGTCGGCCTCGATCAGCTCGGGATCGGAGCCGCCCGCGGCCGATGATCCGAGCACTGAGCCGAAATCGTCCAGCAGCTCGACATCGACATCCGATTCCAGACCGGAGAGGCGGACGGCAACGCTGGCATCCGTCGGCACGCGGAAGCGGAACATGTCGCCGTCATCGGCCAGACCGACGAAGTCGCTGACCTCCAGCCGGCCATCGAGTGCGCCGAGATCGAATGCGGTCTCCAGCGTGTCGCCGGCGATGTCGGGCGGCGGCGGGTCCGCGGGGAAGGTCTCGACGACGAGATCGTAGAAGCTGTTGCCTTCGAAGACATAGACCTCGATGAAGTATTCGCCCGGGCCGACGACCGCTTCCATGAACTCGTCGGACGATCCGCCGGCCAGGCTCTCGGCCAGATAGTTTCCGTCGGGATCGATCAGCGCGATATCGATATCGCTCGACAGCCCGGTCATGGTGATCTGGACCCGGGTCCACGCCTCGACATCGAAAGACCAGACATCGCTGGCGTCCGCCTCGCCGACGCCGCCGCCGACGGTGGCCGGGAATTCGGTGATCGGCGTTGCGCTGGCGAAGTCGTTGTCGTCGGTAACGGGGATGGCGTCCGCCGCATCGGTGCCATCGTCCGGCCCCGTCGCCGGGACGTCCGGACCGCCGATGATCATCGGCGCCAGCACCTCCAGCCACACATACCCGACTTGACCGTCGGGCAGCGCGACGCGGAACCAGTCACCGCCGGCGACCTCCCCGGTGACGGTCACCTGCGTGCCGAACGGCAGGGTCGCCAGGAGGTCCGACGTCGCGTCGGGTGCCGTCCGGACATTGGCGGACGCCCAGGTGACGTAGAAGGGCGCGTCGATGACGAAGGCGATCGGCGGTTCGTCCTGGGCCGACACGGCCAGCGGCAACATCAGACCGGCGGCCAGCACCCCGGCGGCCAGATAGCGGTGGGACATGGTGGTGGATGCTCCCTGTTGATGGCGACCCCGAGGACCGCGTTTGCGTATCGTCCGTGATCGCGGAACGATCCGTCCGCCGGCCGGTCCGCGGGGGCGACGATCCCCACAGCCCCAGCCCGACGACGATCGACGAGAGCTTCCTACCACAGCGCCCGTGGCATCGGCCATGGAGAAGCCATGGCTTATCTGTGGTCTTGATCGGGCGTCGAGCCGATGTCGGGAGATCCTGCGAACGACACCACCCCCGGAGACGGTGCCTCCGGGGGGTGGTGTCACGAACCGAAATCAAGACCGGGAGCGGCCGGCGGCGCAGCGCCGGCCGCTCCCGGTTGGTGGTTAGATCTTCTGGGAACCGTAGCCGAACTCCGGATAGGCCTCCATGCCCAGTTCGGCCTTGTCGAGCCCCATCTCCTCGGCTTCCTCGGACACCCGCAGGCCCATCGTCACCTTGAGGACGTACCACACGATGCCGCTGGTGACGATCATGAACGCGCCCACCGACACGATGCCGATGACCTGCACCACCAGATTACCACCACCGACGATGCCGACCGCCAAGGTGCCCCAGATTCCGGCCACCAGGTGGGCGGACACGGCCCCGACCACGTCGTCGATCTTCAGCTTGTCGAGCAGCGGTACGGAGAAGACGATAATCGCCCCGCCGATCGCCCCGATGATGATCGACAGCAGATGGTTGGTCAGGTCCGGCCCGGCGGTGATCGAGACCAGGCCCGCGATCGCACCGTTCAGCGCCATGGTCAGGTCGATCTTCTTGAAGACGATCTGGCTGACGATGATCGCGGCCACCACACCGCCGGCCGCGGCCAGATTGGTGTTGGTGTAGACGATGGCCATCCAGGCCGCGTCCGCCGCCGAGCCCAGGGCGAGCTGTGAGCCGCCGTTGAAGCCGAACCAGCCCAGCCACAGGATGAAGGTGCCCAAGGTGGCCAGCGGGAGGTTGGCCCCCGGCATCGCGTTGACCGTGCCGTCGGCGTTGTACTTGCCCTTGCGCGCGCCGATGATGATCGCACCGGTCAGCGCCGCCCAGCCGCCCACCGAGTGGACGATGGTCGAGCCCGCGAAGTCGCTGAAGCCCATTTCGGTCAGCCAGCCGCCGCCCCAGGTCCAGGAGCCCTGGATCGGATAGAGCACGCCGGTCAGCACGACGACGAAGATCATGAACGGCCAGAACTTGACCCGTTCCGCGATCGTGCCGGAGACGATCGACGCTGCGGTGGCGACGAACACCATCTGGAAGAACCAGTCCGACATCACCGAGTAGCTGTTGCCCTCGAGATAGGCCGGCAGCCCTTCGCCATCGAGCATCGCCAGTTCGGCATCACCCGGATTGTACAGCAGGCTGAAACCGCCGAAGAACGAGTTCATCCCGCCATACATCATGTAGTAGCCGATCAGGTAGTACATGATGCCGGCGACCGAGTAGAGCGCGATGTTCTTAAGGCAAATCGCGGCCGTGTTCTTGGTGCGGACCAGTCCGCTTTCCAGCATCGCGAAGCCGGCGGCCATCCACATGACCAGGAAGCCGGATATCAGGAAGGCGAAGGTGTTGAAGATGTAGTAGGATTCGATCGGCACGCCGCTGACGGCGTAATCGATCGCGGCTTCGGCCTCCTGGGCCAAAGCGGGCTGGGTCAGCGCCAGAGCGGCCGCTCCGACCGTGCCCGCCAGCAGTGTTAGCTGCTTGAGCTTGTTCATCAGTCCCCTGCTCCTCAAAGTGCTTCGGCGTCGGTTTCGCCGGTGCGGATCCGCACCGCCTGGCCGACCTCCAGAACGAAGATCTTTCCATCCCCGATGCGGCCGGTATTGGCGGCCTTCTGGATCGCTTCGACCGCCTGACCCACCAGGTCGTCGGTCACCGCGACCTCGATCTTCACCTTCGGCAAGAAGCTGACCGAGTATTCGGCCCCCCGATAGATCTCGGTCTGGCCCTTCTGTCGGCCAAAGCCCTTCACCTCGCTGACCGTCAAGCCCTGCAGCCCGAGACCCGTCAGGGCCTCCCGCACGTCGTCGAGCTTGAAGGGCTTGATGATCGCCATGATCAATTTCATCGCGCGTCCCCTGACTTCGATGGCTTTTGGCCGGGACGGGCCCGACCGGACGAGCCGGCGGACCGGCATCGGCGCGATCCGTTCAATTTCCGTGCCGAGGGGGCGGTATCGACAAAGTCGAGAGGGAATCAGCAGGTTGCGCAGGCGTGTTGGTATCCAACTGCCGATCTGCCCACCTGTTCGATGACGAGGCAACTGAACAATTCTCAGGCAGAAACCCATCACAGCACAGAGATTAGGCAATCGCTGCGACGACACGGCGTCGACGGCACTATGGACAGCACCGCGGACGGGTCCGACATTGACGGGGAGCGTTGTTCGACCTCTGGATCCCGGCAGATGAACGAGACCCGTCCCGTCGCCCCGCCACCGCCACCGCTACGGACCCGTGTGCTGGTGGTCGGCGGTGGCCTTGCCGGCATGACCATGGCGGCCGCGCTGGGCCGGTACGGCGTCGACACCATCGTGGTCGACCGGCTCGGCCGGCCGGCGCTGACCGATCCCGGCTATGACGGGCGAACGACGGCGATCTCCCTGTCCTCCCGCCGGGTGCTGGAAGGGACGGGCATCTGGGCGCGGGTGGCCGGCAAGGGCGAGCCGATCCTCGATATCCGGATCGCCGACGACGCGACGGGCGACCGGCCGGGCCTGTCGCGGCTGCACTTCGACCACACGGAAATCGGCCGCGAGCCGTTCGGACACATCGTCGACAACCGCGACCTCCGCCTGGCCCAGTTCGAGACGGTCGATGCACTGCCCTCGGTCCGGCATCTGCCGGAGGTCGTCGTGGTGGGGCTGTCGGCGGATGCGGACGGCGTCGATGTCGCGCTGGCCGACGGTCGGGTGATCCGGTCCGAACTGGTGATCGGGGCGGACGGCCGGGGATCGCTGGTGCGGGACCAGGTCGGCATCGAGGTCCGCCGCTGGGGCTACGACCAGACGGCCCTGGTGTGCGTTATGGGTCACAGCCTGCCCCATCATGGGGTGGCGCTGGAGCATTTCCTGCCGGCCGGCCCGTTCGCGGTGCTGCCGATGACCGATGCGCCGGACGGGGGCCATCGCAGCTCCGTCGTCTGGACCGAGCGGCCGGCGGCGGCGCAAGCCTATCTGGACGGCCCGGTGACGGATTTCGAAGCGGGTCTCGCCCGACGGGTGAACGGCTATCTCGGCGCGGTGCGGCTGCTGGGCCGGCGGTTTGCCTATCCGTTGGGCGTCCTGCACGCCGAGCGCTACGCCGCCGATCGGGTCGCGCTCTTGGGGGAAGCCGCCCACGCCATCCATCCCATCGCGGGACAGGGCCTCAACCTGTCGCTGCGGGACGTGGCCGCCCTGACCGAACTGATCGTCGACCGGGCCCGGCTGGGCCTGGATGTCGGTGACCGGGCGCTCCTGACCCGTTACGAACGCTGGCGGCGGCCGGACACCGTGGCGATGCTGGTCGCCACAGACGGGCTCAACTGCCTGTTCGCCACCGATGCCGCGCCGATCAAGCTCGCCCGCAATTTCGGCCTGGGGGCGGTCGGCCGGATGCAGCCGGTCAAGGCCTTCTTCATGAAGACGGCCATGGGCGGCAGCGGCCGGTTACCGCGGATGGTGCGGGGCGAGGCGGTGTAGACACCCGAGGTCCGCGGGGGGCTCACGCAGGTGTGGTGAACCGGGCCCGCTCGGCCGTACACGCGTCGCGCACCCAGCAGCCATCCAGATGGTCGTTGACGATGCCGACCGATTGCATGAACGCGTACATCGTCGTCGGGCCGACGAAGCTCCATCCGCGCTTCTTGAGGTCCTTGCTCAGCGCCGTCGACGCCGGGGTCTTGGCCAGCGCGGACAGCGTGGCCTTGTCGAACCGGGTCGGCCGGTCGGCCGGTGCCGGCTCGAACCGCCAGACATAGGCCGCAATCGAACCGAACTCGGCCGCCAGCTCCACCGCCCGGCGGGCATTGTTGATGGTCGATTCGATCTTGCCGCGGTGCCGGACGATCCCGGCATCGGCCAGCAGGCGGGCGACATCGGCCGCATCGAACCCGGCCACCCGCGCGACGTCGAACCCGGCGAAGCCGGCACGGAAATTCTGCCGCTTGCGCAAGATGGTCAGCCAGCTCAACCCGGACTGAAACCCCTCCAGGCACAGCTTTTCGAACAGGCGGGTGTCGTCGGCGACCGGCCGGCCCCATTCCGTGTCGTGATAGTGCCGGTAGTCGGGCAGGCCGCCCTGCCACCAGCAGCGGCAGCGCCCGTCTTCGCCCCGCTCCAACCCGTCATCGGTCATGTCCGTCTCCGATCCCGCCCGGAAACGGAACAGATCATGAACGGCCGGATACGTCAAGGCATGCGAGGCTGTCCCCGCACACGCTCGGACGCGCTCGCCACGTCGCGATGCGCCTTGCTCATCGCGACATGGCATAGGCTGCGGTGGTGCGACCGCGGCCATCCGCTCCGGCCTCGACCGCCCGGCCGAAGGCCCGGAACAGGGCGCGGCTGTCCGGGTTCTCCCAGAACCGCCATTCCGGGTGCCATTGCACCGCCAGCGCGAAGCCCGGTGCATCGGTGACGCGCACCGCTTCGACCTGGCCGTCCTCGGCCACCGCCTCGATCGCCAGACCGTCGCCGACCCGGTCGATCCCTTGGCTGTGGATCGAGTTGACGGTGGTCTCGACCGTGCCGAACAGCCGCGCCAGCGTCCCATCGACGGTCAGCAGCACCCGATGCGCGGGCCCGTACTGCACCTCGGCGCCGCCGTCTTCATCGGCGCGATGGTCGAACCGGTCGTCGAGCTCATGGACGTTCTGGTGCAGCGTGCCGCCCCGGGCGACGTTGAGTTCCTGGATGCCGCGGCAGATGAACAGCGACGGGATACCCCGGTCGAGCGCCCGGCGGATCAGCGGCAGGGTGGTCGAGTCCCGGTCGGGATCGTGGTGGGTCCCCTCCCGGCTCGCCGGGCCGGCATAGTGATGCGGTTCGACATTCGACGGGCTGCCGGTGAGCAGGAGCCCGTCCAGCCGGTCGAGCAGATCATCCGGATCGTACCCGTCGCCCAAGGCCGGGACCAGCAGAGGCAGGGCTCCGGCCCCGTCGGCCACCGCCCGGATGTACTTGTCCCCGACGATGTGGAACGGGTGCAGGCCAATCTGGCGAGTGCAGCACGGGATGCCGACGACCGGGCGCATGAGGAACGGCCTCCAACCGGATCGAGACTGCCCAGGGCGCAGTCTCGATCAGCTTATCCACTTCAAAGCGTTAGAGCATCCTGCGTCCGTTCGGACCCAGGATGCTCTCTAACCGTCGCCCGCCAGCACCGCCAGCGCCCGGGCCGGGTCCAGTCGGCCGTCGTACAGCGCCCGGCCGACGATCACCCCGGCGATGCCGGATGCCTCCTCGGCCTTCAGCCGTTGCAGATCGGCCAGGGTGCTGACCCCGCCCGAGGCGATCACCGGGGTGGTCAGCGTAAAAGCGAGGTCGGCGGTGCTTTCGACGTTCAGCCCGCCCATCGCCCCGTCCCGGTCGATATCGGTGAAGATGATCGCCGCCGCCCCGGCATCCTCGAATTTGAGGGCGAGGTCCAGGGAGCGGACGGTACTGGTTTCCGCCCAGCCCTCCACGGCGACGAAGCCGCCGCGGGCATCGATGCCGATCGCCACCCGCCCGGGGAACGCCGCGCACGCCTCCCGCACCAGGGCCGGATGGCGCAAGGCGACGGTGCCGAGGACGACCCGGGACACGCCGCGGGACAGCCAGTGCTCGATGGTGGCGAGATCGCGGATGCCGCCGCCGAGCTGGACCGGCAGGTCGACCCGATCGATCACCGCTTCGACCGCCGCGGCGTTCACCGGCTTGCCGGCGAACGCGCCGTTGAGGTCGACGACATGGATCCAGGCGAAGCCTTGGGCCGCGAATGCCGCGGCCTGCTCGGCCGGGTCCAGATTGAACACCGTAGCCCGGTCCATGTCGCCACGGACCAAACGCACGCACTGGCCATCCTTCAGATCGATGGCGGGATACAGGATCATAGACGGGTTCTGTCGGAAAGGGTTGGAGAATAGGGTTCGGTTCACTGCGGGGTGGGGGCCCAGGTCACGCTGACGGCAGGATCCAGCACCTTGGCATAGCAATAGCCCCGGACGAAGCGGCCGCCGACCCGGGCGTAGACCGGATCGATCGCATAGCGGTGATAGCCCATGCTGTCGTACAGGCGGATCGCGGCCTGTTGGGTCTCCCGCACGTCGAGCTTGAGAACGGCGATCCCCTCGGCCTTGGCGGCGATCTCTACCGTTTCGGTCAGCCGGCGGGCCAGGCCGTAGCCGCGCGCCCAGGGTGCGATGAAGGCGCTCATCAGTTGGGCGGCGAAGGCTTGCGCCTCGTTGTTGCGGGTCGGCTTGATCAGTTGCGCCGAGCCGGCGATGACCCCGTCGAGCCGGGCGACGAACAGCCGCCGCACCGGGTTGGCGAGCACCCCCTGCCAGTACCGCTCCAAGGTCTCCCGCGGCGGCATCCGCAGCCAGCCGAAGCCGCCGCCATCCTCGATCGCCTTCTCCGTCGCATCGCACAGGTCTTCGAGGTCGACCCCTTTGAGGATACTGGCTTCCTCGGTCTGGACTTTGGGCTCCGGCGCTTCGGAGGCCAGCCGTTCGGCCGGGGTGATATCCTCGAACCGGCTGTCGCCCGGCTTGTCCGGGTCGCCGGTCATGGTCGCCACTCCAGGAAATTGCCGATCAGCGTCAGGCCCGTGCTTTGGCTCTTCTCCGGATGGAACTGGGTGCCGACGATGTTGTCGCGACCGACGATCGCGGTGACCGGGCCGGCATAATCCACATGTGCCAACACCTGGCCGGGATCGTCGGCGGTCAGCGCATAGCTGTGGACGAAATAGGCATGGTCCCCTGACCCCAGGCCGGCCAGCACCGGGTGCTCCCGGTCGATGGCGAGCGTGTTCCAGCCCATATGCGGGATCTTGGCGGTAGGCTCTGCCGGCGTGATCGGCCGGACCTCGCCCGGGATCCAGCCGAAGCCGGGATACCGGCCATGCTCGACCCCGGTCGTCGCCATCAACTGCATGCCGACGCAAATCCCGAGAAACGGCCTGCCCTGGGCAATGACCGCCTGTTCGAGCGCAGGGCGCAGACCGGGCACGGCCTCCACCCCGGCAAGACAATCGTGGAACGCGCCCACGCCCGGCAGCACCAGCCGGTCGGCGGTGGCCACCCGGTCGGGATCGGCGGTCACCTCGATCGCCACATCGAGCCCGCGTTCGGCCGCCATACGCTCGAACGCCTTGGCCGCAGACCGAAGATTGCCCGAGCCGTAGTCGATGATCACAAGGGACATGGAAGTGGTATGGTCGGTTGCGGGCCGGGATGCAGGCGCGTGCCGCGCCGTAGCATGCAAGGTGCATCCGCCAAGTCCAGCGCAATCCACTCAGACCTTGGCCCTTCTTTGCGGTTCGGAGGATCAGGTCGGTCGATCCTCGGTCAGCGGCAACCGCACGAACGCTCCGATCAGCCTGTCGACAGCCTCGCCGTTGTCCGACAAGGGGCACACCACCTGCTCATACTCGATCGTGTCATCGGCCCAGCGCTGAGTGGGGCCGACATAGCGGCCGCGATCCCACTGCAAACGCCCGCTGCGGATGGCGGCATAAGGGGCCTCGAGCAGGGCGGCGAAGCGATGGTCGGACTGCGGACAGGGCACCGGCCGGCCGGTGCAGTCCACACCGTAGAGGTCGACCAAGGCCGTCCCGATCAGCCGGTAGACCAGATGTCCGTCCGGCCCGACCGCCATGACGAACAGATGCGGCAGGATCCAGGTCGGCAGATGCTCCGGCAACAGCGCGTGCCGGCTCGGCAGCCGGTCGGCGAGACGGGTCGCCTGCCAGGCGTCCGCCAAGACCCGGCAGGCCGTACGCCCCTGATCGTCGGCAGATTTAGATAGACTTGAGCCCCATGCCCCCAAGATAATCTCCACCGCCCGATTGGGAAAAAACATGTTTACCTTACCCAATCCTTGAGAGGAAAGAAAAGCGAATCTGTCGAAGTCGACTCAAAGGACGTCCCTAAAACTCTGTGTTCATTTGACGAAAACCGTGAAATCTATGGGGTGAATCAAGTTTCCTTCGACCTGCTCGGATCCCCTTGGCAAACCATCGGACCGATCCGGACGGCGCCGGCCGCCGACGGCTGCAACCAGATCCGGCGACCGGTGGGCTGTGCCAATCGGCAGCCATGGCATGGCGGGCCCGTCGGTGACACCCGCCTGCGGGTGGTCCACTTGTCCCGTCAGAATCGGCGGTAGACCGTGCGCACCTTGGCGAGGAACCGCTGCAGGCTCTCCGGGGTCGCGGTGTCCATGTTGTAGTGGCACAGCCAGGAGGCCTCGGCGCGGGGCGCGCAGAGGATCTTCAGGCCGCGGAACAGCATCTTCTTGTTCGGGTGGCCCATGTAGAACCAGGTGAACCAGGCCGGCGCCCCGGCGGTAGTGACCACCCCGAACTTGGCGATGTTGGCGAGACCCGGGCGGATCGGGCCGCCGCCTTCGGGCAGATGAAAGGCGACCCCCGGCACCCAGACCCGGTCGAACCAGCCCTTCAGGATCGCCGGCAGACCGTACCACCAGGTCGGGAATACCAGGACCAGAGCCTCGCACCGGCGTAGCGCCGCCACATGATCCTCGACACCGGCGAGGTTGTCGGGAATGGTGTGGTAGCGGTGCCGTTCCTCGGCTGAGAGGGCTGCGGCAAACTCCTCCGCATAGAGGTCGCGCATCTCGACCGTATGCCCGGCCTCGGTCAGGCTCTCCACCACGGCGGCGTTGAGGGCGCCGTTGAAGCTTTCCGGTACCGGGTGGGCATGGATGACCAGAACGCGCATGGACAGACTCGCTTCGGATCGAAGGGGATCGGCGGTCGCATAGCCGTTCAGCGGCCACAGGGGTAGGCGGCCACCGGCCTAGCCGATTACGCTGATCGGCACGCTTACCATGGACACGGCCGGTCGCCGACCGGGACGGGTATTCGGCACACCACGCAGACGGACCGCCTGGAGATGGATCTCACGCTCCGCGACGCTACGGAACGGGACTTCGGCACGCTGGTCGCCCTGCATGTGCGTAGCTGGCAGGACGCCTATCGCGGCTTGATGCCCGACATGTTCCTCGACGACGGGCTGACGGCCAATCGCGAACGGTTCTGGCGGGACAAGTTCGACCAGCGGCAGCCGGCCGACGTGATCCTGATCGCCGAGGACGGGCAGCCGACGGCGGCCGGGTTGGTGGCGGTGCTGGTCGGACGGTCGGCGCATGACCGTCCGGCCTTCGTCGACAACCTGCACGTCCGGCCCGGCCTGCGCGGCGGCGGGCTGGGGCGCCGGCTGATGGCGGCCGCGGTGCGGCGGGTCCGGGACCGGGGGTTGGACGGGCTGTCCCTGGAGGTGATCGCCGGCAACACCCGAGCGGTCGATTTCTACCGCCGGCTGGGCGGCACCGTCAGCCCGGTCCGGACGGTCCAACTGTACGGGTTCGATGTCGACGAGCATGTCGTCACATGGGACGATCTGGACGCCCTGATCGCGGCCTGCGAGGGGGCCCGCGGCTGACCGCCCGGTCACCATGCCTGCAAGGTGTCCTGCACCCGGGCCAGATGGGCCTCACGGTCGGCCGGGGAGTTGCCGTTCATGTCGTACAGCGCCAGCCAGTCGCAGGCCGCTCCGGCCGCGCACATCGGCCGCAATCCGCGGGTGACCAGCTTCTTGACCGGGTGACCGACCACGAAGCGGACCATCCAGGCCTTCGCCCCGAACGTGGTGACCGCGGCCAGCCGGCGGATGTTGGTCAGCCCCGGTCGCAGCCCGGTCGGCCCCATATGGAAACCGATCCCGGGGATCAGCACCCGGTCGAACCAGCCCTTCAGGATGGCGGGAAACCCGAAATTCCAGGTCGGGAACACCAGGACTAGCGCCTCGGCCGCCCGCACCCGCTCGATATCGGCCGCGACCGTCGCCCGATTGCGGGTCACGTCGTGGTAGTGCCGGCGCTCTTCGGCCGACAAGGCGGGCCGAAAGCCTTCCCGGTACAAGTCCCACAGGTCGACCGCATGGCCGGACCCCTGCAAGGCGTCCACCGCAGCCCGGCACAAGGCGGCGGAGTAGCTGTCCTCCAGCGGATGGGCCCAGACCACGAGGACCCGCATCAGGCACTCCGGGCCGCGGCGCCGGCCGCCGCCGCGGCCATCGGTACGCCTGCCAGCACCGCCCGGTCCTCCTCATCCAACGGCACCTCGGTGCCGGCATGGATCATCTCGGCGAACGCCTCGTTCGGGACCATCAGGCACAGGGCGTAGAGCTTGCCCGGACCGGCATTGGCGATCACGTGCTCGGTGCCCGGCGGCAGCAGGACCGTATCGCCGGGGCCGATCGCCGCCTCGTGCCCGTCGCAATGGGCGCGGCCTCGGCCCTTGAGGATGAAGAACAGTTCATGTGCGCCGGCATGGCTGTTGGGCGGGGTCTTGCCCCCTTCGCCATAGACCTCGACGATCAGGGTGAAGCCGACGCCCGGATCGGCGATCGGATCGGCGATCGGGATCATGTAGTTGGTGTCGGCCGGGCTGATCCGATAGCCGCGATAGTCGTCGGGCCGCTTGAGGATCGGGGCGGTCATGGCGGGTGCTCCTGTCGGCCGGCTCGGGCTCACGCCGCCTCGATGGCGGCGATCAGATCCGGACCCCGGCAGGTGAACCCGAAGATCTGCCGCACATTGTACAGCGTCGCCTGCCAGCAATAATCGGGTGAGGTGGTGGCCGTAGCGTCCTCCACCATCAGCGTGTCGTAGCCCAGAAAGTTCGCGTCGGCGAGGGTATGGAGCACGCATTGGTCGGCATTGACCCCGCCGAACAGGACGGTCGTCACCCCGAGCGTGCGCAGGACGCTGTCGAGCGGCGTGTCCCAGAACCCGCTCATGCGGTACTTGGACATACGGATGTCGCCATCCTCGACCGGCAGGTCGTCGACCACCGCGGCCGCCCAGCTCCCTTCGGTCAGGACCGGGGCACCCGACGTGGGCAGCGGGTCGCCGATTCCGACCGATCGGCCGTCGGGATTGTAGACATGCAACAGGGCCGGGGAGAGGTTGAGCCGGTCCGGCCGGTTGCCCCAGTTCAGCCAGACGATCGGCACCCCGGCCCCGCGCAGCACGGGCAGAAGCCGTTGCAACGGGCCGATCGGCGCCCGCGCCGGCGTGACGTCGACGCCGATGCCGGCCAGCCAGCCTTCGGGATGGCAGAAGTCGTTCTGCATATCGACCACGACCACCGCCGTGCGGGCGAGGTCGAGGGTGACGGGCTTGGGCACGGCATCGAGGGTGATCGGCCGGGCCGGCACCGCAGGGCGCACCAGATCGGCCCGTTCGGCGCTGACCTGCCAGGCGGTGTTCGGGGCGGAACCCAGTCGGATCATGGCCGAACCTTCATGCTACGGAGCGCCGGTCGACAAGGGCCGGCGTCGACCGTTGCCCGGACATCTGGATACCAAGCATCGGCCATGCCAAGCCCGTCGCCCGAGTGTCCGGCGACCGGCCACTCCTCGCCCGCCTACCGATGAGGCATATGCTCGACGTAGGGGCATGACCGGGGCAGGATCGGCCATTCCGTCAGGCGGTGCGAATGAGACCGTGGCGCTTCTTGCCGGCGGACAGCTTGATCACCCCATCGGGACCCAGATCGTCTGCCGTCAGCGGCCGATCGGCATCCTCGGCGACCTCGTCGTTGATCCGGGCACCGCCGCCCTTGACCAAGCGCCGAGCTTCGCCGCCGCTCGCCACCAGGCCGAGTTCGCGCATCGCCTGGAACAGCGGGATGCCCGCGGCGAGACGGTCGGCCGGCACGTCGAGGGTCGGCAGCCCTTCCGCCGCAGCACCCTGCTCGAACGCCTGACGCGCGGTCTCCGCCACCCGATCGGCGGCGGCGCGGCCATGGCACAGCGCCGTCACCTCGGTTGCCAGGATCTTCTTGGCCTCGTTGATCTCCGCGCCGCCAAGGGCTTCGAGCCGGGCGATCTCGCCCAGTGGCAACACGGTGAACAGCTTGAGGAACCGGCCGACATCCGCATCGGCGGTGTTGCGCCAGTACTGCCAGTAGTCGAAGACCGACAGCCGATCGGGGTTCAGCCACACCGCCCCGGCGGCCGTCTTGCCCATCTTGGCCCCGGACGCGGTGGTGATCAGGGGTGTGGTCAGGCCGTACAGCTCCACCCCGCGCATCCGCCGGCCGAGTTCGATACCGTTGACGATGTTGCCCCATTGGTCGGAACCGCCGAGCTGCAGCCGGCAGCCGGTCAACTCGTTCAGCTTCATGAAGTCGAAGGCCTGGAGGATCATGTAGTTGAACTCCAGGAAGGTCAGCGGCTGCTCCCGCTCCAGCCGCAGCTTCACACTGTCGAAGGTCAGCATGCGGTTGATAGTGAAATGCCGGCCGACATCGCGCAGCAGCGCGACATACATCAACGTGTCCAGCCAGTCGGCATTGTTCAGCATCAGCGCGTCGCCGGCACCGTCCCCGAAGCGCAGGAACGCATCGAAGGACGTGCGGATGCTGGCGATGTTGGCGTCGATCGCCTCCACCGTCAGCAGCTTGCGGCTTTCGTCCTTGCCGGAGGGGTCGCCCACCTTGGTGGTGCCGCCCCCCATCAGGGCGATCGGGCGATGACCGGTCCGCTGCAGCCAGTACAGCATCATGATCTGGGTCAGATGGCCGATATGCAGGCTGTCCGCGGTCGCATCGAAGCCGATATAGCCCGTCACCCGCTCCCGATAGGCCAGATCGTCCAGGCCCGTCTCATCGGTGACTTGGTGGATGAAGCCGCGGGCATGCAGGGTCTGCAGCAGATCGGACTTGAATGCGCTCATCGTCTCGTCGGCCCTCGGACCGGTGGGGGTGGCGGTTTTGCGGAAACGCCGGCAGCATAGAAAACGGCGGGCGGTGCCGACAGCCCCGCCCGCCGCAATGGTGGATCGTCCGGAAGGGCTCCGAACCGCCCGCCGAGACCGGTTTGCGCCGAGGCGACCTCATCTCACCTCGTGTTTGCGTTCAGGCGTCCTGCGCGGTCCGCATCCGCCTCGCAAGACGCTCCTGGCACGCGGTCGCGCTTGCTACCTCGCGATGAGCCTCGCTCATCGCGAGGTGGGTGCTACTCGGCGACTTCCGCCATCGGTGTGGGCATCCGGCGATCGACATAGGCTCCCACCTCGCCCAGCATCGCTTCGAGATGGGCGGGTGTGTTCCAGTAGTGGTTCGCCCCGGCGACGCCGTCGAGATCGATGACGATGTCGCGCTGCTGCTGCAGCTTGGCGGTCAGCTTCCTGACCGAGTCGATCGGCACGGCCGTATCGTCGGCGCCGTGCACAAACAGGCCGGAGGACGGGCACGGGGCCAGAAAGGTGAAGTCGTAGTCCTTGGCCGGCGCGGATACCGAGATGAACGAGAAGATCTCCGGCCGCCGCATCAGAAGCTGCATGCCGATCCAGGCCCCGAAGCTGTAGCCGGCCACCCAGCAATGGCTGGCGTTGGGATAGGTCGCCTGCAGCCAATCCAAAGCCGAGGCGGCATCGGACAACTCCCCCTCGCCCCGGTCGTATTCGCCCTGGCTGCGGCCGACGCCGCGAAAGTTGAACCGCATGACCGCAAACCCCCGCTTGGCGAATAGCTGGTAGAGGGAGAATACGATGCGGTTGTTCATCGTTCCACCGAATGCCGGATGCGGATGCAGCACCAGAGCCAGCGGCGAATCCACGCGCGCCCCGGGCTGATAACGGCCTTCCAAACGGCCTTCCGGGCCGTTGAAAATCACTTCCGGCATAAGGGGTTCGCTCCTTGTCTGGGGGTCCGGCACACGGCGAGAGCAGCCGGTCTCACCGATGCCCGACATATTCTTGTTACCGCAAGGGTCGACAGTACTTGATCCCACAGGTCGGGTATCTATATGTCGTCCCAAGGTCTCCGACACGGGTACGTGTGTCCGTACCGGCTATCCTCCGGGTACACGACACCAGCATGGTATATCAGCTGGTGACGGCCGGTTTTCAAGCTGGCGGCCGGTGCGACCGCCACCCGGCCGGTGCCGGGCACACCCGGCGATTGCCGGCGACGGGCACCGCATCCGATCTGTCGGCCAGGGGGGTTTGGCGGCGCGGGTGGCAAGCACAGGGGGTACGACCATCATGCGTTTGAGCACAAAGGGACGCTACGCCGTCATGGCCATGGTGGATCTGGCGCGCAACGGCCGGGGCAGCCCGATCGCCCTGGCCGATATCGCCGACCGTCAGGAAATCTCCCTGTCCTATCTCGAACAGTTGTTCGCCAAGCTGCGCCGCGGCGGGCTGGTGAAGTCGGTGCGCGGGCCCGGCGGCGGCTATCTTCTCGCCCGCGATCCCGATCAGACCCGGATCTCGGACGTCATCCTCGCGGTGGACGAGCCCATCCGAGCGACCCGGTGCGAACCGAACTCGCCTGTGGGCTGCCACACCGACAAGAGCCGCTGCTTGACCCACGATCTGTGGGAGGAGTTGGGCAACCAGATCCACCTCTATCTCAGCTCCGTCACCCTGGACGATGTCGTCAACCGGCGCATTCTCGGCTCCAGCCGGGTGTTCCAGCAGCCGCATTTCGTCTCGATCGACGACGGCGCGCGCAAGCCGGCTCGGGAGGCGATGCCCCTCGCGGCCGAATGAGCCGTCGCGGCGGCGGATCGGACCGGTCGGCCTGCCGGGTGAGCCGGCGGCCGACCGGCATGAGGCGCGGCCGCGCGGTCGGATCCGCCTCTACGTCCCGTTTCATCCGCCGGTGGCTGGCCTGGTCCGGGACCACCGCCCCGGCGGTTGATTGGCGCTGACGGAAATCGACAGGGAGCCGCGTGTGCCGCGCCCCCCGGCTTACCTCGACTACAACGCGACCACGCCGCTCCGGCCTGCTGCCCGGGACGCGCTGACGGCGGCGCTGGACGTGTACGGCAACCCCTCCTCGGTGCACGGCGCCGGCCGCGCCGCACGCCGCCTGGTCGAAGACGCGCGCGGCCAGGTGGCCGCGGTGCTGGGCACCCTCCCTGCCCAGATCGTGTTCACAGGCGGGGCGACCGAAGCCAACAACACCGTCCTGGCCGGAACCGACGGTGTGATCCTGGTCGCAGCGACCGAGCATGACAGCGTCCTGGCCGCGGTTCCGGAGGCCGAACGGATCCCGGTGACAGCGGACGGTGTGGTCGACCTGGCCTGGCTCGACGATCGGCTCGCCGGAAGCGCTGCCCCCTCCCTGATCGCGGTCCAGGCGGTCAACAACGAGACCGGGGTGATCCAGCCGGTCACCGACATCGTCGCCCGCGCCCGCACGGTCGGTGCTCGGGTGCATTGCGACGCCGTCCAGGCGGTCGGCCGGATGGCGATGGATTTCGACACCCTCGGCGTCGACTATCTCAGCCTGTCCGCTCACAAGCTGGGCGGTCCCAAGGGGGTGGGGGCGCTGGTCGTGCGCGACGGCGTGCCGGTCCCGAAGCTGATGACCGGCGGCGGCCAGGAACGGCGGCGGCGGGCGGGCACCGAAAACGTGCCCGCCATCGCCGGGTTCGGGGCGGCGATCGCCGACGCGGCCGCCTCCCTCACCGACGGGGACCGGATCCGCGGCCTGCGCGAGCGGCTGGAGACCGCGCTTCGCGCGCGGCGGCCCGACGCGCCGATCTACGGGGCCGCAGCGGATCGCGTGGCCAACACGGTGTGCGTCGGGCTCCCCGGTGTGCGGTCGGAGACCCAGCTCATGGCCTTCGATCTCGACGGGGTCGCGGTCAGCGCCGGGGCGGCCTGTTCGTCCGGCAAGATCGCGGCAAGTCATGTGCTGCTGGCGATGGGCGTGCCGGTCGACGCGGCCGGGGAGGCGATCCGTGCCAGCCTGGGCTGGGGGACGACCGAAGACGATCTCGACCGGTTCCTGACGACCTGGACGCGCCTGGCCGCGGGCGGGCCGAGCCGACGGGTCGCCTAGCCGCCATGCCGCCGGTGTATCTCGATCACGCGGCCACCGCGCCGCTGCGGCCGGTCGCCCGGGCGGCGATGATGGCGGCCCTGGACGCCGGCCCGGCCAACCCGCATGCCAACCAGCACGCGCCCGGCCTGGCAGCGGCCCGCCGCCTCAAGGCCGACCGCGCGCACCTCGCGCAGGCGGTCGGCTGCGTGCCGGCCGAGGTGATCCTGACCGGCGGCGCCACCGAGGCCAACAACCTGGCGATCAAAGGCCTGGCCCTGGCCGGCCGGGATCGGGGCCGACACCGGGTGCTGATCGGGGCGACCGAACATGCCTGCGTGCGGGAGAGTGCCGCCTGGCTCACGACCCTGGGCTTCGCCGTCGAACCGCTGCCCGTGACGGCCGACGGTGTGCTCGACCTCACGGCGCTCGCAGCCGCATTGGACGACCGTGCGGCCGTGGTCGCGGCCATGGCGGTCAACAACGAAACGGGGGTTCGGCATCCGATCGAGGCGATCGCCGCCATCACCCGCCGGGCCGGCGCGGCGCTGCACTGCGACGCCGCCCAGGCACCGGGACGCATCCCCATCCCCTGGTCCCCGTCCGGCCCGACAACGCTCAGCCTGTCCGCCCACAAGGTCGGCGGACCGGTCGGCATCGGTGCGCTGATCCTGCGGCGCGATCCGCCGACCGCCCTGTCCACCCAGATGCATGGTGGCGGACAAGAGCGGGGCTTGCGCGCGGGCACCGTACCGGTCGCCCTGGCCGCAGGCTTCGCCGCCGCCCTGGAGGAAGCCGTGGCGGAAACCGGTCACCGGGCCGCCCACGCGCGGCTGCTGGAACAGCGCCTGCTGGCCGGGCTCGATCGGGCCGGCATCCCCTTCGTCCACAACGGGGCCGGGGCACCCCGAACCCCCGGGATCATCAGTCTGACCCTGGACCAGCCGGCCGAGATGGTGATGGATGCGTGCCCCGATCTGGCCCTGTCCTCGGGGGCGGCGTGCCAGACCGTCGACGATGGCCCCTCCCGGACGTTGCTGGCCATGGGTCTCTGTGCCGAGGCGGCGGACCGGACCGTGCGGATAAGCCTCGGCCCGGATACCACCGCAGCGGACATCGACCATGCCGTCGGAGCCCTTGTCCGCGCTCTCGGGGACCGTACATGCGGCACGGCGGGACACCCTGACATGACCGGCATGCATCAGGCCCCGCCGGCTCAACACCGCCAGCAGGATCGCCTAGAAGCGTCGGCCTCCGCCGGTGCCGCGGATCCCGGTGCCGGCGTTCCGTCCATCGGCGGCCCGGCCGCCCCGTAAGCCCGTGCGGACCGTCTCAACGACAAGGACCAGACCTGCCCATGCCCCGGATCACCTTTCTTGATCCCGACGGAACCCGCCATGAGATCGACGCCCCGGTCGGCCTGTCGATCCTGGAGGTCGCACACCAGAACGACATAGACCTCGAAGGCGCCTGCGAGGGCTCGCTGGCCTGCTCCACCTGCCATGTGGTCGTCGATGATGCCTGGTTCGACAAATTGCCGGAGATCAAGGAAGACGAGGAAGACATGCTCGACCTTGCCTTCGGATTGACCAGGACATCGCGGCTGGGCTGCCAGATCATCGTCACCGAGGAACTCGACGGGCTGACCCTGAAGCTGCCGGTGGGCAGCAGCAACATGATGCTCTGAGCGGGCTGTTGGCCTCGACCGGTCGGCTCAATCCCGAGTTCACATCGCGGTTTTTGTGAGGCTTCGATCATGCTACAAATCCGACCGGGCTGGTCAGATAATCCGTCGCACGGTCTGGACGGTTCTGACATTGTGCTTATCTGGTCGGCTGAGGAAGGGGCGATGCCGCGTGTCGGCGATCGTCCGAATAACTGAGCAGAACACTGAGAGATCGGATCGCTGCCGCCACCGGATAACGGAACCGGCACACGATCCGAACCCCGTGGGGAGAACAAGAGCCGATGGCTGCCGTTGCCGAGACGATCGAACAGGTCCGCTCCGTTGCCGAAGAACGGTACAAATACGGGTTCGTGACCGACATCGAGCAGGAGCGCGCCCCCAAGGGCCTCAACGAGGACATCATCCGCTTCATCTCCGCCAAGAAGGAGGAGCCGGAGTGGATGCTGGAATGGCGGCTGAAGGCCTACCATACCTGGCTGGAGATGACCGAGCCGTCCTGGGCCAAGGTGCATTTCCCCACCATCGACTATCAGGACGCCTACTACTTCGCCGCACCGAAGCAGAAGGTCGCGCCGAAGAGCCTGGACGAGGTCGATCCCGAGCTGCTGCGCACCTATGAGAAGCTGGGCATTCCGCTCAACGAGCAGAAGATGCTGGCCGGCGTGGTGGCGGTCGACGCGGTGTTCGACAGCGTGTCCGTGGCCACCACCTTCAAGACCAAGCTGCGCGAAGCGGGCGTCATCTTCTGCTCCATGTCCGAGGCGATCCGGGACTATCCGGATCTCGTACGGAAGTATCTCGCCTCGGTCGTACCGGTCAGCGACAACTATTTCGCCGCGCTCAACAGTGCGGTGTTCACGGATGGCTCTTTCGTCTACATCCCCGAGGGGGTGCGCTGCCCGATGGAGCTGTCGACCTACTTCCGCATCAATGCCGAGAATACCGGCCAGTTCGAGCGGACTCTGATCATCGCCGACAAGGGATCGTACGTCTCCTATCTCGAAGGCTGTACCGCCCCGATGCGGGACGAAAACCAACTGCATGCCGCGGTGGTCGAACTGGTCGCCCTCGACGATTCCGAGATCAAGTATTCCACCGTCCAGAACTGGTACCCGGGCGACGAAGAGGGCAAGGGTGGCATCTACAATTTCGTCACCAAGCGGGCCGCCTGCCGGGGCCGGAACGCCAAGGTAAGCTGGACCCAGGTGGAGACCGGCTCGGCGATCACGTGGAAATACCCGTCCTGCATCCTGCAGGGCGACAACAGCCAGGGTGAGTTCTACTCGGTCGCCATCACCAACAACCGCCAGCAGGCCGATACCGGGACCAAGATGATCCATATCGGCAAGAACACCCGGTCGCGGATCATCTCCAAGGGGATTTCTGCCGGCAAGTCGGACAACACCTATCGCGGGCTGGTGCGGGTGCTGCCGGGCGCCGATGGCGCGCGCAACTTCACCCAGTGCGACAGCCTGCTCGTCGGCGACAAATGCGGGGCGCACACCGTGCCCTATATCGAAAGCCGCAACCCCTCCGCCCAGATCGAGCACGAGGCCACCACCTCCAAGGTGTCCGAGGACCAGCTATTCTACTGCCGACAGCGTGGCATCGGCGAGGAAGAGGCGCTGGCCCTGATCGTCAACGGCTTCGTCCGGGACGTCTTGCAGGAACTGCCGATGGAGTTCGCCGTGGAGGCGCAGAAGCTGGTCGGCATCAGCCTCGAAGGCAGCGTGGGCTGAACCGGACCCGCTGCTGAGCGTCGCCATGCCGACCATCACCAAGCCCGCACACAACGGCGACCTGTACGACCGCGACCCCATCGCCTGGGCCCGACGGCAGGCCGACTTGCTGCGCGCCGGCCACTGGCAGGCAGTGGACCTGGACCATCTGATCGCGGAGCTCGACGGGGTGGGACGGTCGGACTGGCGCGCGGCGCAATCGTATCTCGCCCTGGTGCTGGAGCATCTGCTCAAGCTCGCCGTCTCCCCGGCCGAGGCACCGCGCAGGGAGTGGCGCCAGGCGGTGATCCGTCACCGCATCGCCCTGTCGGACCAGCTCGAGGAGACACCGTCCCTCAAGGCACGGCTCGATCTGGTCAAGGCCTACGCCCTGGCCGCCCGGACCGCGCGCGCCGGGCTGGCCGACCATGACGGACCGGCGGTGGCGGATCGGGTCCCCCAAGACTGTCCCGTCACGCTGGCGCAAGCGCTGGACATGGCCTGGTGGCCGACGACAGTTGGAAAGGGGGGGCAGCCCTGATGCGGATCCTGCGGCGCAGCCCTTCGATCGCCGCCCGGATCGACCTCGCCGGCGTCTACGCCGACGCAAAGCTGCTGGCCGGCCGCTCGTTGCGGGATGTCGACGGCCTCGACCCGGCGATGGTGCCGGGGAGATGTCCCTTCACCCTGGCCCAGGCCATGGGCACGGGGTGGTGGCCCGCGCCGGAGACCGACGGCTGACGCACAAGACCCAATGGCGGCCCCGGACCCCCACCCGGCCGGACCGCCCAAAGACAACACACGCTTGAGAGACAAGGATCGCGAAAGATGTTGGAGATCAAGGACCTGCATGTCGAGGTCGACGGCCGGATGATCCTCAAGGGGATCGACCTGACCCTCGCGGACGGCGAGGTCAGCGCGATCATGGGCCCCAACGGTTCCGGCAAGTCCACCTTGTCCTACGTGATCGCCGGCCGCGACGGCTATGAGGTCACCCAAGGCGACATCCGGCTCAACGGCGAGAGCATCCTGGAGATGGAGCCCGAGGAGCGGTCGCGCGCAGGCCTGTTCCTGGCCCTGCAATACCCGATCGAGATCCCCGGCGTGGCGATGATGACCTTCCTGCGCGAGGCCGTGAACGCCCACCGCATCGACCGCGGGGAGGACGAGCTCGATCCGCTGAGCTTCGCCAAGCTGGTCCGCGCCAAGGCGCGCGAGCTGAAGATGACCGACGAGATGCTCAAGCGGCAGGTCAATTCCGGCTTCTCCGGCGGGGAGAAGAAGCGGGCCGAGATCCTGCAGATGACGCTGCTGGAGCCGTCGATCTGCGTGCTCGACGAGACCGACAGTGGCCTGGACATCGACGCGCTGCGGATCGTCTCCGAAGGCGTCAACGCGATGCGGTCGCCGACCCGCGCGATCCTGGTGATCACCCACTATCAGCGGCTGTTGAACCACATCGTGCCGGACAGGATCCACGTCCTGGCCGATGGCCGCGTCATCCGCTCCGGCGGCAAGAACCTCGCCCACGAGTTGGAGGAACACGGCTATGAGGGGTTGTTGGACGACGCGGCGTAGCGTCGCCCTCAGCCCCTCCGCCGACCCGACCCGTTGCCCGCGATCGTCCGACCATGGCTACTGCCGACCTCGTCACCCCGTTCATCGACCGCTACCATGCCGCCCGCACGGCCGGGCTGCCCGGCGAGGATCTGCCGTGGCTCGAGCAGTTGCGGGCCGACGGCATCGCCCGGCTGAAGACCCTGGGCCTGCCCACCCGCCGGGTGGAGGAATGGAAGTTCACCGATATCCGGAAACTGGCGGCGGCGGACTTCCAGCCGGCTCCGGCGATCGACGGGGCGCTGCATCCCGATTTGGCATACGTGCTGGCCGAGGAGACCGCCGACGTCACCGCCGTCCTGGTGTTCGTCAACGGACGCTTCCGCGCCGACCTCTCGCGGACCGACGGCCTCCCCGCCGGGGTCACGCTGGGGCCGTTGAGCACCGCGCTCGCCAAGGGGGATCCGGCCGTGGCCACACATTTCGGCCGGGTGCTGCCGGATGTGGAGCGGATCGCCGCTAGCGGCTTCCTCGGCCTCAGCACGGCCATGGCATCCGAAGGCGCGGTGCTGTGCGTCCCCGACGGGGTGACCGTCGACGGGGTGATCGCCGCCGTCTTCCTCAGCGACAATCCGGGCGAAAATCCCGTGATCACGCATCCGCGGCTGCTGTCGGTAATCGGCGCCAACGCCGAGGCGACGGTGGTGGAAACCCATGCCGGGCGGGACGGCGCGGGCCCGACGCTGACCAACTTCGCCAGTGAACTCGCGGTCGGCGACGGTGCCCGCTACCACCATTACCGGCTGATCCGGGACGGCGCGCGCGGCTACCATCTGGCCAACAGCCATGTCCGGGTCGGCCGGGACGCGCATACCGATACGTTCGTGCTGACCCTGACAGGTGCTCTCACCCGGTCGGAGGTCAACGCCCGGCTGATCGGCTGCGGCGGCGATCTGCGCGTCAGCGGCGGCTATGTCGGCGACGGCCGCCGGCATATCGACAACACCTCCCTGATCGACCACGCGGTTCCGGACTGCCGCTCCCGCCAGGTGTTCAAGGGGGTGCTGGACGATGCCAGCCGCGGTGTCTTCCAGGGCAAGATCATCGTCCGCCGGGATGCCCAGCGTACCGATGGCTATCAGCTCAATCGGGCATTGCTGCTGACCCGCAAGGCGGAGATCGACAGCAAGCCGGAACTCGAAATCTACGCCGACGACGTCAAGTGCAGCCACGGGGCGACGGCCGGGGAGATCGACAACGACGCGCTGTTCTACTTGCGCGCCCGCGGCATTCCCGAGCGTACCGCCCGTCGCCTGCTGGTCGAGGCCTTCCTGGCGGAGGTCCTCGAGGAGATCGGCGCCGAGCCGGTGCGGGAACGGTTCACCGCCCTGGCCGCGCAACGCCTGAACGCCCATGCTCAGCCCGTGCTGGAGGAGGCCGCCTGATGCCCGACACCGCCGCGCCGCTGCTGCACACCAGTGCGGTCAACGACTACGACATCGAGGCGATCCGCCGCGATTTCCCGATCCTGTCCCGACGGGTGCACGGCAAGCCGCTGGTCTATCTCGACACCGCCAATTCGGCCCAGAAACCACAAGCGGTGATCGACGCGGTCAGCCGGCTGTATGCGGAGGACTACGCCAATGTCCATCGCGGCCTGCACAGCCTGTCGATGGCCACGACCGATCTGTTCGAAGCCGCGCGGGAGAAGGTGCGGGCGTTCGTCAACGCCGCCTCGGACAAGGAAATCGTCTTCACCCGCGGCGGGACGGCCTCGATCAACCTGGTCGCGAACAGCTTCGGCCGGTCGCTCGGCCCCGGGGACGAGGTGATCATCAGCCATCTCGAGCATCACTCCAACATCGTGCCCTGGCAGATGCTGCGGGACGACCGGGGGGTGACCCTCAAGGTCATCCCGATGCATGAGGACGGCAGCCTCGACCTCGATGCCTATGCCGACCTGCTGACCGAGAACACCGAACTGGTCGCGGTCACCCATATGTCGAACGCGTTGGGCACGATCGTCCCGATCAAGGAGATGGCGGCCCAGGCCCATGCCGTCGGTGCCAAGATGCTGGTCGACGGCTGCCAATCGATCATGCACATGCCGATCGACGTGCAGGATCTCGACTGCGATTTCTTCGTCTTCTCCGGCCACAAGCTCTACGGCCCGTCCGGCATCGGCGTGCTGTACGGCAAGCGGGATCTGCTCGACGCGATGCCGCCCTATCAGGGCGGTGGCGACATGATCAAGACCGTCACCTTCGAGAAGACCGTCTATGCCGACCTGCCGGCCAAGCACGAAGCCGGGACCCCGCCGATCGCCCAAGCCGTCGGTCTCGGGGCGGCGATCGACTATCTCACCGGCATCGGCATGGACCGGGTCGCGGCTCACGAGGCCGATGTGAGCGCCTATGCGGCCGAGCGGCTGCAGGCCGTGCCGGGCCTCACCCTGGTCGGCACGGCGCCCGAACGGATGGCGGTGGTCTCCTTCACCCTCGACTGCGCCCATCCGCACGACATCGGCACCCTGGTCGATCTCGACGGGGTGGCGGTGCGGGCCGGTCATCATTGCGCCCAGCCGGTGATGCAGCGGCTCGACCTGCCGGCAACCGTTCGAGCCTCGTTCGGGATGTATACCAGCCGGGCCGAGATCGACGTCCTGGCGCGGGCGCTGGAGACCGTGCGTAAGATGTTCGCCTGACCCTTGTGCCAGGGTCGATCGCCGCCCTCCCTTCCGCCACCCGCTCCAAGGCCATGACCGAGACCCAGCCGGCCGCCCCGCCCGAGACCACGATCGACGAGACCATGGACGACCTCGTCGACGATCTCGCCTTCTTCGACGACTGGCAGGACAAGTACCAGCAGATCATCCATATGGGCCGTGCCCTGCCGGCCTTCCCGGAGCCCTGGAAGACGGCGGAACACGAGGTCCATGGTTGCATGGCCCGGGTCTGGATGAAGGGGCGCTGGCAGGATGACCGTTTGCGCCTGTACGCGACCTCGAACGCGATCATCGTCTCCGGCCTGATCGCCATGCTGCTCAAGGTCTACGACAACCGCACCGCCGAAGAGATCCTGTCCCACCCGCCGACCTTCATCGAGCGGATCGGCATGGACAGCCACTTCTCCCAACAGCGCTCGACCGGCCTTGCGGCGATGAAGAACGCCATCTTCGAGATCGCCCGCCAGGGCCCGGCGGACGGAAGCCAGGGGATGGGAACCGGGAGCCAGGCACCGGGCGCCGGGAACCGGGAACCGGGCGCCGAGGAGGTCGGCCGTGCCGAGTGACGGGTGCCGCTCCCTCCGGCCGCACAGCCGCAGCAGGGGTCGCCGGCCATTCAGTCGTCTGCGGTCTGTGATCGTCAGCCGCCCGGCCCGCATCGCCCGTTCCGGTGCCGTATCGGTCGCCGGCTGCGCGCTACCCGGAATGGCCGCCGCGGCCGCGCCAGGCCGATGGGGCGACCAGCCATGCCTGTCCCAGCCCAGCCGCCGGTCGTGCGCCGCCGAAGCGGCGGCTGCGGCTGTTCCTCCGACCCCGATAACGCCAGCGGAGCTCTTGCGATGATGCCGCCCCGCCAGATCCCCGGTCCCGGGCTCGACTTCTTCCTGCAGCAGGACCTGCATGTCGAGGAGCCGGACTGGGTCCACGTCAAGACCGCCGGCAACGACCCCGAGCCGCCGATCGACATCGAGGCGGCGAAATCGGCGATCATCGACAATCTGACCCTGATCCACGACCCCGAGATCCCGATCAACATCTACGATCTCGGCCTGATCTACGGGCTGGAGGTGACCGCGGACGGGGCCGCCAAGGTCACCATGACCCTGACCGCCCCCAATTGCCCGGTGGCCGGGTCGATGCCGGCGATGGTGGAAAAGGGCGTGATGAACGTCCCCGGCATCCGCCAGGCCGAGGTCGAACTGACCTGGGAACCCGCCTGGACGATCGAAAAAGCCTCCGAAGACGCCCGCTTCGCGCTGGGGATGTGAGCGGGCCAGAGCACGATGACACGGAGGCCGGATCACCCCGGTGTCACCGTACTCTCTCGGTCTTCAGGATGAGAGCGGGATCCGGACGGGATATGGGATCGCACTCCATACCAGTTTGCACCGAAGAGGCGATCTCATCTCAAATCGTTTTGCGATCGAGCGCCCCGCGAGGCTTGCCTCGCACAGGCGCGGGCGCGTGGGCGCGCTTGCCAAGTCGCGATGAGCCTTGTTCATCGCGACACGGCATCAGGCGACGTCGGCCAGATGCGGCTCGCCGCCGAGCCGGCGGGTGATCTCGGCCGCGGCGCGACGGACCTGGGGGCCGACCTCGGCGATCACCAGGTGCGAGAACCGCACCGTCGGCCCGGAGACCGACAGACCCGCCACGGCCCGGCCGCGGGCATCCCATATGGCTGCGGCCACGCACCGCATGCCGGCATACCGTTCCTCATCGTCCAGGGCCCAGCCGCGCTGGCGGATCCGTTCGAGATCGGCGAACAGCGCCTGCGGCGTAGCGTGGGTGGTGCGGGTGAACTCCGGCAGGCCGGTGCGCTGCACCAGCGCTTCCACCGCCGCCTGGGACCGGGCCGCCAGCAGCGCCTTGCCGATCCCCGAGGCGTGCATCGGTGCCCGCGTGCCGGTCTGGAACAGCGCCCGGATCGGGTTCGCCGTCTCCTCCTGGCCGACGAATACCACCTCGTCGGCATGGGGCACGGCGAGGTTCGCGGTCTCCCCGGTCGCGGCGACCAGATCCCGCATCACCTCCCGCGCCACCTCGGCCACATGGGCCCGCCGGATGAACGACGCCCCGGTGCGGAAGCTCTCGACCCCGATCGACCATTCGCCGGTGGCCTCGTCGAAATCGACATAGCCGTGCGCCTGCAGGGTGGTGAGCGTCCGATGCGCCGAGGATGGCGGCATGCCGGTCCGATAGGCGAGATCGGTCAAGGTCGCCTGGTCGCGCTTGGCCAGCGCCGTCAGCAAGGTCAGACCCCGGTCCAGCGCCTGCACCGTACCCGTGCCCTTGTCCGGCGCCGATCCCCGCGGCCGGCCGCGGGTGCGTTTGGGGTGGGGGATGTCCTGCATGCCGGTCTTCCGGTTCCGTCGGAGCCTCGCCGCCTAGAGCATCTTATCTGCGTCCGACCGGACGCAGATAAGATGCTCTAGATCTTTGAAATAGATCAACTTGTCTACGTCATAGAGCGAGAGCCGCTTATCTGCGTCCGGTCGGATACGGGATGCTCTTATTCTCACCTTGGAGAGCAAACTTCAGGCATGGGGGTGCGTCACCCTCATGCCCTCTTGCTCTAGCGTACCAAGACGGAAAAACTTTTCAATCACCTTTCGCGGATGCGGTATGGAAAAGCATTCTGTCTTTCTTATCAGTATGTTGAATGCGAAAATAAGATAATGAAAAAACATTTCGAGAAAATTGCAATCCGGATCCGCAGTGCTACACTCCCTTATGTCATCCACCAGAAGGGGAGGGGGCGGCCATGGTCGGTCAGAACCCGGTCTTCATCCCCGGTCCGACCAACATTCCGGATCGGCTGCGTCAGGCGATGAGCCTCCAGACCGCGGACCATCGGGCCCCCGATTTCGTGGATCTCCTGGGTCCGCTGCTGGAGGACCTGAAGGGTATCTTCAAGACCGGCACCGGGCGGGTCATCACCTTCCCGGCCAGCGGTACGGGTGGCTGGGAAGCGGCGATCACCAACACCCTGTCACCCGGCGACACGGTGCTGGTCGCCCGCTACGGCATGTTCAGCCACCGCTGGATCGACATGTGCCGGCGCCACGGCCTGGACGTCGAGGTGCTCGACCGGCCCTGGGGGAGCGGGGCGCCGGCCGACCTGTTCGCCGAGCGGCTGGCCGCCGACAGGGCCCGCACCATCAAGGCCGTCCTGGTCACCCATAACGAGACCGCGACCGGTGTCAGAAGTGACGTCGCGGCCGTGCGCCGCGCGATCGATGGCGCCGACCATCCGGCGCTGCTGCTGGTCGACTGCGTCAGCTCGCTCGCCTCGATGGACTTCCAGATGGACGCCTGGGGGGTGGATATCGCCGTCACCGGCTCCCAGAAAGGGTTCATGCTGCCGACCGGGATGGCGATCGTCGGGGTCAGCGACAAGGCGATGGCGGCCATCCCGTCCGCCCGCTGCCCGCGCTGCTTCTTCGACTTCCGCGACATGGTCGCCGCCAACGATGAGGGCGGCTATCCCTACACCCCACCATTGCCGCTGCTGCACGGCTTGCGTGCCAGCGTGGCGATGCTGGGCGAGGAAGGGCTGGAGGCCGTGTTCGCCCGGCATTTCCGCATCGCCGAGGGCATCCGCCGGGCGATCGCGGCCTGGGGGATGACCCTGGTGGCCCACAGCCCCGACCTCTATTCCGACACCGTCAGCGCCATCCACGTGCCGCCGGGTTTCGACAGCAACACCCTGACCGATCACGCCTACCACACTTATGGTGTATCCTACGGCATCGGTCTCGGTCCGCTGGACGGCAAGGTGTTCCGCATCGGCCATCTCGGCTCGATGACCGACGTGATGGCGCTCAGCGGCGTGGCGACGCTGGAGATGGCGATGGCCGATCTCGGCTATCCGATCACGCTGGGCGCCGGCGTCGCCGCCGCCCAGGACTACTACCGCGCCACCGTCACCATCCCGAAGCAGAAGGCTGCGTGAGTTATGCCCCGCGACCCCGATCCGCCGGCCGTTCCAACCTTCAGTGACGTGCTGGTGGCCCATGACCGGATCCGCCGGCATATCCACCGCACGCCGATCCTGACCAGCGCGACCTTCGACCGCATGGTCGGGGCCGAGCTGTTCTTCAAATGCGAGAACTTCCAGAAGGCCGGCGCGTTCAAGGTCCGGGGGGCGAGCAACGCGGTGTTCGGCCTGACCGACGATCGGGCCGCCAAGGGGGTCGCCACCCACAGCTCCGGCAATCACGGCCTGTCGCTCAGCTACGCCGCCGGCCGCCGGGGCATCCCGGCCAAGGTGGTGATGCCGCGCACCGCGCCGGAGGCGAAGAAGGCCGCCGTCCGCGGCTACGGGGCGGAGGTGATCGAATGCGAGCCCAGCATCTCGTCGCGGGAGGCGGCGCTGGCCGACCTGGTGGCCGAAACCGGGGCGGAGTTCGTGCACCCCTACGACGATCCGCGCGTCATCGCCGGCCAGGCCACCTGCGCGAAGGAGATGATCGAGGATCTCGGCGCCCTGGACATCATCGTCGCGCCGATCGGCGGCGGCGGCATGATCTCCGGCACCTGCCTGACCTGCTCGACCATCGCTCCGGACACGCAAGTAATCGCCGCCGAGCCGGAGGCCGCCGATGACGCCTACCAATCGTTCAAATCCGGCGCCATCGTCGCCTATGACGCGCCGCAGACCATCGCCGACGGCCTCAAGGTCCCGCTCAAGGAGCTGACCTGGCATTTCGTGTCGACAGGCGTGTCCGACGTGCTGCTGGCGAGCGAGCAGGAGATCGTCGACGCGATGCGCCTGACCTGGGAGCGGATGAAGATCGTCATCGAGCCGTCCTGCGCGGTGCCGCTGGCCGCGATCCTGAAGAACAGGGACCGGTTCGCCGGCAAGCGGGTCGGCGTGATCGTCACCGGCGGCAATGTCGACCTCGACAAGCTGCCCTGGCTCTGACGCCGCTCCGACGCGCCGGACCTTCTCGACCGCCGCGGCCGGCCCCACGCAAGTCACCAAGGACCCGACCGATGACCTATATGAGCCGTATCGAAGCCCCGATCGTCGGCCTGACCGTGCCGGCGGAGATCGGCATGTCGATCGACGAAGTCAGCACACCCGCCCTGATCGTCGATCTCGACGCCTTCGAGCGTAACGTCGCCCGGATGAAGGCGTTCATCGAACACAACGGCCTCCGCCTCCGTGCCCATGCGAAAACCCACAAATCGGCCGACATCGCGCTGTACCAGATGGGCGAGGGCGGGGCCTGCGGGGTGTGCTGCCAAAAGGTGGCCGAAGCCGAGGGGCTGGTCGCCGCCGGAGTGACCGACGTCCTGGTGTCGAACGAAGTCGTCGATCCGAAGAAGATCGACCGGCTGGCCCGGATGGCGGCCAAGGCCCGCGTTCTGGTCTGCGTCGACGATCTCGGCAATGTCGACGACCTGTCGGCCGCCGCCGTCAAGCACGGTGTCACCCTCGAATGCCTGGTGGAGATCGATGTCGGTGCCGGCCGCTGCGGGGTGCAGCCGGGCGAGGCCGCGGTGGCGATCGCCAAGAAGATCGACGCCGCCCCGGGGCTCACCTTCTCCGGCCTGCAGGCCTATCAGGGGGCGGCCCAGCACGTCCCCGATTTCGGCGAGCGCAAGGCCAAGATCGACGCCGCCATCGGCATGGTGAAGGACACCGTCGACCTCCTGACGACCGAGGGCCTCGACTGCGCCATCGTCGGCGGGGCCGGCACCGGCAGCTATTACTTCGAAGGCACCAGCGGCGTGTACAACGAGTTGCAGTGCGGTTCCTACATCTTCATGGATGCCGACTACCAGCGGGTGAAGGACGACACCGGCGCCTTCATCACCGACTTCGAGAACAGCCTGTTCATCCTGACCTCGGTGATGTCCCACACCAAGGCCGACAAGGCGATCTGCGACGCCGGGCTCAAGGCCCAGAGTGTGGACAGCGGCTTGCCGACGGTCTTCGGCCGGGACGATGTCACCTACATCAAATGCTCCGACGAGCATGGGGTGATCGCCGACCCCGATGGCGTGCTGAAGCTCAACGACAAGCTCAAGCTCGTCCCCGGCCACTGCGATCCGACCTGCAACGTCCATGACTGGTATGTCGGCGTCCGCAACGGCACGGTTGAATGCCTGTGGCCGGTAACCTCCCGCGGGCTGGCTTACTGATCGGCCGATCGCGGGCCGGCGGCGTCCAGGACGACGGAGCGGCGCAGGCTGGGGTGAGTGCAACGAAACCCAAGCGGTTCACCCCCAGGCAGGGCGTCGCTGCGCTCTAACGGGCTGCGATGGCGACGGCTGCCGAGCCCATCACGCCGCCGGTGATCCGGTTGAGGAGTTTGAGCGCCCGCGGGGTCTTGAACAGCCGGCGGGCCCGGGTCGCCAGCGCCATGTAACCGCCGAACACCACCGCCAGCACCGCCAGTGTGACCAGCGACAGCTCCAGATAGCCCAGCCACGACACCGCCGTGATGTCGAGAAGGGTCGGCAGCAGCGCCAGATAGAACATCATCACCTTGGGGTTGCCCATGGTCACGGCCAGACCGGTCGCGAACAGGCGCACCGGTCGATTCTCGCCCGCCGCCGCCTCGGCGACCGTATCGAGCGGCCGGACCGGCGCGGTCCACAGCTTCCAGGCCAGGTACATCAGATAGGCCGCTCCCAGATATTTCAGCATCAGGAACACCCAGTGGAACGCTTCGGCCAGTGCTGCCAGTCCGGCGATGGCAAAGCCCAGCCAGACCACGTCACCCACCGCCAGGCCGGCGGTGAACGCCATCGCCCCTTGGGTGCCCCGGCCCAGGACCCGGGCGACGAGAGCGGCGATCCCCGGGCCCGGAGAGGCGGCGGCGACGAACAGGGCGGCGGCGAAGGTAACCAAACCGATGATGTCCACGCGGACGGTCCTCCCGACGGGCAGGAAACGGTGTGCGGTGGCATCCCCACCGCTCGGCCCCGACGATAGCCTGCCGCGACGGGATTTCCGAGGCATGTCGCCGCAACGGCGGTCTTCGACGACCGGCAGCCGCCGTCTCGCGCAGCCTGCCGCGGCCGGAGCATTCGCTGTCGTTCTGGGGACGGAGCCGATGGCCAACCGGCCGGACCCTGATCCATGACAAACAAAAGTCCAAGAGCTGTGCTTAGACTAAAGTGCCGGACTGTTCCCACAACGATAACGAACCGGGGGGAAACCGGATGGCCCAGGCTTGGGGGACGCTGCACCCCCCAACCCCGCAACCCGTGTCGGCGGCGGCATGCCCCGACATCGCCACGCTGTGCGCCCGGCACGGCGGGCGTGCCGATGCGGTGATCGAAGTGCTGCTCGACCTCCAGCACGCCAAGGGGTGCGTGAGCGATGCCGATGTCGCCGCGGTCGCCCTCGCCCTCAACCTCTCCCGGGCGGAGGTGCATGGTGTCCGCTCCTTCTACACCGATCTGACCCCCGAACCGGTGGCCCACCGCCGGATCCGGCTGTGCCGGGCGGAAGCCTGCCAGTCGGTCGGCGCCGAGCGGTTGCGGGTGGCGCTGGAGGTGCGGCTTGGCACCGCCATCGATCAGGCGGGGCCGGACGCCGAGGTGGCGCTGGAGACGGTCTATTGCCTGGGCAACTGCGCGCTGGGGCCGGGCGTGATGGTCGGCGACCGGCTGGTCGGCCGGGCCACCGTCGACCGGGTGCTCGCCGCCCTTCCGGCGGGGGAGGACGGCGATCCGTGACCACACCGTTGACCCTCTTCATCCCCCGCGACGCCGCGGCCCGGTCGGTCGGTGCCGATGCTGTTGCGCGGGCCGTGGCGGCGGAGGGTGAGCGCCGCGGTCTCGATCTGACCATCATCCGCACCGGCAGCCGCGGGCTGTTCTGGCTGGAGCCGCTGGTCGAGGTGGTCCGGGACGGTGTCCGATACGGCTTCGGCCCGGTGACGCCCGACGCCGTGTCCGGGCTGCTGGCCGGTGTCGCGGCGGGCCGTGACGATCACCCCACCGCCCTGGGGCCGGTCGAAGCGATCCCCTACCTCGCTCGACAGCGACGGATCACCTTCGCCCGCTGCGGGCTGGCCGACCCGCTCGATCTCGACGCCTACCGAACCCTGGGCGGCCTGAAGGGGCTGCACGCCGCAGCCCGCCTGTCGCCGGAGGCGATCGTCGACGCGGTGACGGAGTCGGGCCTGCGTGGCCGGGGCGGGGCCGGTTTCCCGGCCGGGATCAAGTGGAAGACGGTGCTCCAGCAGCCGGACGCGCCGAAATACGTCTGCTGCAACGCCGATGAGGGGGACAGCGGCACCTTCGCCGACCGGATGCTGATGGAAGGCGACCCGTTCACCCTGCTCGAAGGCATGGCGATCGCCGGCATGGCGACCGGCGCGACCCAAGGCTTCGTCTATGTCCGCTCGGAGTATCCGGCGGCCATCGCGACGCTGTCGGCCGCGCTGGCGGTGTGGCGCCGGCATGGGCTGCTGGGTGCGGATATCCTGGGCTCGGGCCGGGCCTTCGACATCACCCTGCGCCGCGGCGCCGGCGCCTATATCTGCGGCGAAGAGAGCGCGATGCTCGAAAGCCTGGAGGGCAAGCGCGGCCAGGTGCGGATCAAGCCGCCGATCCCGGCCATCGCCGGGCTGTTCGGCCGGCCGACGGTGGTCAACAACGTGCTGACGCTCGCCACCGTGCCGATGATCCTCGCCGCGGCCGGCGGCGAGACCCCCCCGTATCAGACGCTCGGCGTGGGGCGGTCGACCGGCACCCAAGCCTTCCAGCTCGCCGGCAACATCCGGCACGGCGGGCTGGTCGAACTGCCCTTCGGTGTCAGCTTGCGCACCCTGATCGAGGCGTTCGGCGGCGGCACCCGCAGCGGCCGGCCGGTTCGCGCCGTCCAGGTCGGCGGCCCCTTGGGCGCGTTCCTGCCGGCCGGCGCCCTGGACGTGCCGATGACGTATGAGGCTCTGGCCGAGGCCGGGGCGATGCTGGGCCATGGCGGCATCGTCGTGTTCGACGACACCGTCGATATGGCCGCGCAGGCCGAATTCTCCTTCCACTTCTGTGCGGAGGAGTCCTGCGGCAAGTGCACGCCGTGCCGGATCGGTGCGGTCCGCGGGGCGGAGACCGTCGCCAAGATCCGCCGCGGCCAGGAGGTGGAGGCGAACCTCACCCTGGTCGCCGATCTGTGCGAGTTGATGACCGACGGGTCGCTGTGCGCCATGGGCGGGCTGACGCCGATGCCGGTCCTGAGCGCCATCCGCCATTTCCCCGAAGACTTCCGGGCGCAGCCGCCGACTGCCGCCCATCCCCACCTCGAGGAGGTGACGCCATGACCCCGCGTGACGGCACCGGCGCCGAAGGTCTGTACCCGAGCCTCGACTACGACGACGACCACGACTACGGCACCATGCCGGTCGGCGGCGCGGCGACCGTCACCGTCCGCATCGATGGGGCGGGGATCACGGTGCCGCCCGGCACCTCGGTGATGCGGGCGGCGGCACTCGCCGGCCGGGACATCCCCAAGCTCTGCGCCACCGACAGCCTGGAGGCCTTCGGCTCGTGCCGGCTCTGCCTGGTGGAGATCGACGGGCGCAAGGGCACGCCGGCCTCCTGCACTACCCCGGTTGCCGAGGGCATGGTGGTGCACACCCAGACCGAGCGTCTGGCGAAGCTGCGCCGCGGGGTGATGGAGCTCTACATCTCCGACCACCCGCTCGATTGCCTGACCTGTGCCGCCAACGGCGATTGCGAGCTGCAGGACCGGGCCGGGGAGGTGGGCCTGCGCGACGTCCGCTACGGCTATGCCGGGGACAACCATGGCGGCCTGCCCAAGGACCGGAGCAACCCCTATTTCGACTTCGACCCGTCGAAATGCATCGTCTGCTCCCGCTGCGTGCGGGCGTGCGACGAGATCCAGGGCACGCTGGCGCTGACGGTCCAGGGCCGCGGCTTCGCCTCCTCGATCGCCGCCGGCATCGACGAGGCGTTCTTCGAGTCCGAATGCGTGTCCTGCGGCGCGTGCGTGCAGGCCTGCCCGACCGCGACCCTGGTCGAGAAATCGGTGGTCGATCACGGCCAGCCGAGCCGGGAGGTCCTGACCACCTGCGCCTATTGCGGTGTGGGCTGTTCGTTCAAGGCGGAGCTCAAGGGCGACACCCTGGTGCGCATGACGCCGCACAAGAACGGCGGCGCCAATGAGGGCCATTCGTGCGTGAAGGGCCGGTTCGCCTGGGGCTACGCGACGCATCCGGACCGGGTGCTGTCCCCGATGATCCGGGAGTCGATCGACCGGCCCTGGCAACCGGTCGATTGGGACACCGCGATCGCCTACACGGCCGACAGGTTCCGCGCCATCCAGGTCGAATACGGACAAGGCGCGATCGGCGGGGTCACCTCCTCCCGCTGCACCAACGAAGAGGTCTTCGTGGTGCAGAAGATGATCCGGGCGGCGTTCCACAACAACAACGTCGATACTTGCGCCCGGGTCTGCCACTCGCCGACCGGCTACGGCCTCAAGCAGACCTTCGGCACCTCGGCCGGCACGCAGGATTTCCGCTCGGTCGCCCACAGCGACGTGATCCTGGTGGTCGGCGCCAACCCGACCGATGCCCATCCGGTGTTCGCCGCCCGGATGAAGCGCCGGCTGCGGCAGGGGGCGAAGCTGATCGTCATCGACCCGCGGCGGATCGATCTCGTCCGCAGCCCGCATATCGAAGCCGCCTATCACCTCCCGCTCCAGCCCGGGACCAATGTCGCGCTGATCAACGCGATCGCCCATGTGATCGTCACCGAGGATCTGGTCGACCGCACCTTCGTTGCGGCCCGGTGCGAGGACGAGAGCTTCCGCCGCTGGGCCGCCTTCGTGGCCGACCCGGCCAACGGCCCGGACGCGATGGCCGCGGTGACCGGCGTGCCGGCGGATCTGGTGCGAGGGGCGGCCCGGCTCTACGCCACCGGCGGCAACGCCGCGATCTACTATGGTCTCGGCGTGACGGAGCACAGCCAGGGCTCCTCCATGGTGATGGGCCTGGCGAACCTCGCCATGGCGACCGGGAACGTCGGCCGCGACGGGGTCGGCGTGAACCCGCTGAGGGGCCAGAACAACGTGCAGGGGTCCTGCGACATGGGCTCCTTCCCGCATGAGCTGGCGGGCTACCGCCACGTCTCCGACGACGCGGCCCGGACGATGTTCGAAAGCCTGTGGGGCGTGCCGATCCTGCCGGAGCCGGGCTTGCGCATCCCCAACATGCTGGCCAAGGCCCGCAACGGCGATTTCCGCGGCATCTTCATCCAGGGCGAGGACCTGGCCCAGTCCGACCCCAACACCCAGCATGTGACCGAGGCGCTCAAGGCGATGGATCTGGTCGTCGTCCAGGATCTGTTCCTGAACGAGACGGCGGCCTTCGCCCATGTCTTCCTGCCGGGTACCGCGTTCCTGGAGAAGGACGGCACCTTCACCAACGCCGAACGGCGGATCAATCGGGTCCGGCCGGTGGCCCCGCCCCGGCAAGGCCTGTCGGAGTGGGAGACGGTATGCCGGCTCGCCACCGCCCTGGGCTATCCGATGCACTACCCCGACGCCGCGGCGATCATGGCGGAGATCGCCTCGGTGACCCCGACCTTCCGCGGGGTCAGCTTCGACCTCCTCGACCGGGTCGGCTCGGTCCAGTGGCCGTGCAACGACGCCGCCCCGACCGGCACGCCGGTGATGCACGCCGACGGCTTCGTCCGCGGCAAGGGCCGGTTCATGCTGACCCAGTTCGTGCCGACCGAGGAACGGACGACCCGCAAATACCCGCTGCTGCTGACCACCGGACGCATCCTGACCCAGTACAATGTCGGCGCGCAGACCCGGCGCACGCCGAACCATCTCTGGCACGGGGCCGACACGCTGGAGATCCATCCGGCCGATGCGGAGGCCCGCGGCATCGGCGAGGGCGATCCGGTCACGCTGGCCAGCCGCATCGGCCGCATCTCGCTGCAGGCGGAGATCAGCGACCGGCTGCCGCCCGGCGTGGTCTACACCACCTTCCACCACCCGGTGACCGGTGCGAACGTGGTCACGACCGAGCTCTCCGACTGGGCCACCAACTGCCCGGAATACAAGGTGACGGCCGTCGAGGTCTCCCCGGCGGTAACGGCGGAGACGGCCCATCGGGAGGCGGCGGAATGACCCGGGCCGAAGACCGCCCCCGGCTCGCGGTCCACCGCACGGTCCGGATCCGTCCGTCCGCCGGGCCCCCGGTCGCCTGGGGGATCGCCGAGGAGGTGCCGGTCCAGATCGGCTTCAACGGGGCGGCCTGGATGGTGATGATGGCCACGCCGCGGGATCTCGAGGATCTCGCGGTGGGCCTGGCGATCACCGAGGACGCGCTGGACGCGGCCGGTCAGATCGATGCCGTCACCCTGACGGAGACCGCTGACGGCGTCGTCGCCGACCTGTCCGTCGATCCCGAGGTGTTGGATGCCTGCGCCCTGCGGCGCCACGCCCAGACCGGCGGCACGAGCTGCGGGCTGTGCGGCGTTGCCACCCTGGCCGAGGCGATCCGCCGGCCCGATACGTCGGCCGGGGGCCGGCCGGGGGTCGGCACGGCGGCGATCGCCCGCGCTTTCGCCGGCCTGTCCGACCATCAGCCGATCAACGCCGCCACCCACAGCGTGCACGCCGCGGCCTGGTGCGCGCTCGACGGCACGATCCGCCTGGTGCGGGAGGATGTCGGCCGCCACAACGCGCTCGACAAGCTGATCGGGGCGTTGGCCCGCTCGACCGGGCTCGACGGTCGCGGCTTTCTGACCTTGTCGAGCCGGTGCAGTTTCGAGCTGGTCACCAAGGCCGCCCACACCGCCGCCTCGGCGCTGGCCACCGTCTCCGCCCCCACTGGCACGGCCCTGGATCTGGCGGCCGAGATCGGCCTGCCGCTGGCTTGCCGTGGCCCCGGCGGCGCGGTGATCCGCTTCGATGCGGCGGGCGCCTGAGACGATCCGATGCGCGACGCCGATCTGATCCGCATGACCCGCCAGATCGCGGCGTTCTACGAGCCCTATCCGGAGGCCGAGGCGGTGGCCGGGATCGCCACCCATCTGCGCTCCTTCTGGGATCCGGCGATGCGGGCCCAGCTCGACGCGCTGGCCGAGACCGACCCCGACCGCTTCGCCGCCCGCGTCCTTGCCGCCGTCCGGAGTTTACGGGCGCCCACCTGACCGGGGTCGGCCACAGCCGCTGGTCGATCTTGCGGCACCCATGATCGCGTGCTGAGTTTCACCCCCTGGGCCCGAAGCGGGGGGAGGGGGCGGTGTGATCGCACCGATGCGGTACGGGGTTTGCGCGGTCCTGGCGGTTCTGCTGGTCATCCTGGTCCAGCCGGCCGATCCTCCCACCCTCCTGTTGGTCGCGATCCTTGCGGGCCTGGCGCTATGGGCCCTGCTCGCCGTGCCGGCCTCCCAGGTCGCGGTTCTGGGCGCAGGGCTGATCCTGCCCGCCCTGATCGCGGTCTTCCTGCCGGGGATCGCCGTGGCCTGGGTGGCGGCGGCTCTGCTCTTGGGGGGGACGGTGTATCGGATCGCAGACCTCAGGCTCACGCTCATCAGGACGATCGCCGGCTGGCCGACGGGGTGGATCGTGGCGACGATCGCTTTGGCCCTGCTGGCCTTTGCCGCCGGCGCGCTGAGCTTCACGGAGCGGTACGACACCTATTGCGCGCCGGTCGACACCGCGGACCGGCCGGTGCTGCTGGGACGATCGGTTACCTGCCTGGTCGACAACCTGCATCGGGCCGGGGCGCTGTTCGCGCTCGGCGCCGACTGGGCGTTCGAGACCCGGCCGGGCATCGACCCGGTGCCGTTCGGCTGGGAGGTGCAGATCCTGCGCATCGTCATGCCGCTGGTCGCGGTCGGCGGCATTCTGCTGCTGGTCCTGCGCTGGCTGGGCTGGCGCCTGCACGAGGTGACGATGCCGCGGCGGGGCCATACGGTCGTCGCCGGGCTGGGGCAGGCCGGAGGCATCCTCGCAAGCCACTGGGACATCCGCCGCGACGGCCCGGTGCTGTTCGTCGACCGCAACCCGGACCCGGCGATCGCCCGGCGGACCCGGCGCCGCGGCATCCCGGTGATCGTCGGCGACGTGCTGCGGGACGACCGGGTGCTCAAGCGCACCAAGGCGCATCGCGCCGCCCGGGTGATCTGTCTGTTGCCCGAGGACGGCGCCAATATCGATATGGCGCTGAGCGTCCAGCGGCTGTGCGACCGGGGCGGCAGGCGGGGCACAGGCGGGCCGGCCGGGCGCCGGTCCTTCTGGGACACGTTGCATCGCCGGCTGCGCCGGGCGGCCGTCGGGCCGGACTTCGAGGCTCGCACCCGGCCGGACCCGGTGATCCAGGTCCATGTCGATCATCCGCAACTGGTCGGCCGGCTGGAGTATTACGAGAAGATCACGCATATGAGCGCGATCGATGTCCGGTTCCTGAACCTCTATACCGAAGCCGCGATCGGGCTGCTCCTGGACAACCCGCCGGCCCTGTTCGCCGACCTGCAAGGCCAGGCCCGGGTGCATCTGGCGATCTACGGCTTCGGCTTCATGGGCCGGCAGGTGCTGGCGGAGGCCTTGCGCCATTGCCACTACCGCAATGCCAGCCGGCCGCTGATCAGCATCGTCGACCACGAGGCTGCGCGGGTCGCCGGCCTGCTGCGGCGGGAGGCGCCGGAGCTCGACCAGGTGGCCGACATCGCGGTCTACGAGCACACCTTCTTCCGGGCGGCCCTGTCGCTCGACGCGCTGTCCGAAGCAGCACCGGCCGGGACGTTCGGACAGCCGCCGGAGCGGGATAGCCGGACGAAGGCACAGCCTTTCGGCGCGCCGGTCACCGCCCACATCCTGTGTTTCGATGACGAGGTGCGGGCGCTCGGCTTGGGGCTGGCGCTGCGGGAACAGCTTCTGATCCCGCCCAAGGCCAACGCGCCGATCTTCGTCCGGCTCAAGCGGCAGGCGGGGCTGGCCGCCCTCTTGGCGAGCCACGCCGGCCGGAAGGAGTTGCCCGACGGCCTCTACCCGTTCGGGATGTTGGACACCGTGCTGACCCCCGATGCGCTCAAGGACGCGCGGATCGATGCGCTCGCCCAAGGCATCCATTTCGCCTATCAGGAGAAGCGGCGCGACGAGGGCGCGCATATCCCGGTCAAACCCTGGCCGGAGCTCGAAGACACCCACCGACGGACCAGCCGCCGCGCCGCCGTGCATGCGTTCGCCAAGCTGACCGGGTTCGACTACGACATCCGGCCGCCCGATCGGTCGACCCCGCTGCCGGCGGCCCCGGCGACGATCGACGCGACGGATCGGGAGCGTCTGGCCGAGCTCGAGCACCGGCGGTTCATGGCCTCCCACCGGATGGCCGGGCATGTGCGGGCCGACCGCCGGTCGGACGCGCTGAAGCGGCACGCCCAGCTCGTCGACTGGTCCGACCTGAGTGAGTCGATGCGGGACAATGACCGGCGGCTGACCGCATCGCTGCCGGGCCTGATGGCCGCGGACCGCCGGACGTTGGAAGGGCTGGCAGCCCAGCAGGATCAGAAGCCGTCCGATATCGACACGGTGTGGGCGGCCCTCAAGCCGGTGGCCCTGTCGGTCCGGCCGATCCGCCGGCTGGGGGTGATCGCGCTGCCCGACGGCGACCCCGACGTCATGGCCTTGCGCGAGGCTCGGCCCCTGACCGCGACCGATCTGTCCGCCGCGGCGGACCGGCTGGTCCGCGACAGGCTCACCGTCCGGGGATCGGTGGCCGGGGGCTCGATGTCGACCCCGAGGGTCGTGCCGCAGCAAGGTGCCGGTGACGCGCTGGTCGTCGAGGCCGGGGAGGCGGTGCATCTCTGGACCACCCTGACCACCGGGGCGGAGCGGGCGGTGGCCGAGGCGGTGGCGGCGCGGCGGGGCTGGCCGCTGGTGGCCGAGACGAAGCGGGACAGCGTGGTGCGCGGCGTCGCCGTGTCGCCGCCGCCGCCCTTCTGGGCGCCGCGGATCACCGCGCTGTTACCCCTGCCGCATGAGCTGTGGGAGCGCGGATCGATCTTCGCCCCGCCCGACGGCGGCGAGACCGCGCCCCGGGAGGCCCAGACGGCGTTCACCGAGTTGATCGGCAGCCAGGAGGTGCGCTACGTCGAACTGCCGATGCTCGACGCCGACGGCGGCCTGGCCCTGGCCGGCTGGGGAGAGGCGCCGACCGGGAGCAGCACTGACGGGGAGCGGGCGGCAGCGGCGGCCATTGAGGCCGAGCGTATCGAGGCCCAGCGCCGGCAATGGCTGCTGGCCCTGGCCCATCTGCGGCGCGCCTGCGCCCCGGTCTGGCTGCTGGTCCGCTGCGACGCGGAGTTCGATCTGGTGAACACCTGGTGGTCCCGGCACGCGCCGACGATCCGATCGGACCTGGTCCCGGCCCCCCAGGCCCTGCTGCCCGTCAAGGACCTGACCGCTGATCTCCTGACCGACCGGCTGACGGTCTGTCCGATAGGCGACTTCTCTGCAGAGAGCATGAACGAGATCGCCCCGTCATGACGGCAGAACCGGCGCTGCCTCGTGGGACGGCCGCGCCGGGGCTCCCGCCCGTCGCTACACCAGCGTGGTGCGGATGCCGGGCCAGTTGGCGTCGGCCTGGCGGATGAAGCCGGCGCGGTTTTGGTCCCAGCGGTCGCGGACCCGCAGGTCGAAGTTCAGATAGAGCTTGCCGCCGTCCGGCGTCCAGGCCTCGGGGACGGTCGGGGCGACGTAGCCCTGCGCCATCGCGAACGCGCAATAGCCGCCATATTGCGGTGCCCAGCGGGTGGGCTCGGCCAGGAACCGGTCGCGGTTCGCGGCCGTGGCGAAGCGCCAGACCGCACCGTCCCAGTCGGCGGTGATGTCCGGCCGACCGGCGACGGGGCCGTTGCCGTCGAAATAGGCGACCGTGTCGCTGCCGTCGATGGCGATCCGGTCCTCGACATAGACCGGGCTGGCGGCAGCGGGGCGAAGGGGCACCAGGGCGGGTACCGCCAGGGCAGCGGCGGTCAGCGCCAGGGTGCGGCGGCGGGTAAGATGCGGGGCGGTCGACATGGAAGACAGTCCTCCGGCATGCGGGGTCGGCATCGGGATCGGAAACCGGCGGGATCGCAGTCCCGTCCGGTCCCGTCCCCACAGATGGTCGCTTGTCCGCCACGATCGAAATCACCCCGCTTCACAGCCCGGCGATCGACCGGCGAGCGGTCAGATAGGGAGCCTCACCAGGATGTCCCCGTATGGGGGCCGTTTCCCGGCATTGGGGACGTCCAGGGCAGCGAAGCCACGGCACCAAGGGTCACCCTTGACGTTTCGAACGCCCGGAAAAGACAGACCCGCAAGAGCGTCGGAGACGCTGGGGAGAGCGTGAACGAACCCCGGCACGCGGGGTTCGCCCGCACTGCTCAGATCGCCATGGACCGGCGCAAGCGCCCGCTGGTCGAGATGGGTTACGCCGTTGATCTGGCGAACGGCCAAATACGGGCACCCCGCGATCTTAGAGCATCCTGCGTCCGAACGGACGCAGGATGCTCTAATTCTTTAAACTAGATCATCCTGCGTTCAGATGAGTCCATCTGAACGCAGGATGATCTAAGAGGCCGTTTCGAAAGTGGTTGAGTGGTCGAGGCTCATCTGATTCCAAGGAGTTGCGAAGCTTCCTGGAGATTGTCATGTGGACCCCGACCACCC
>JANQKE010000197.1 GCA_028281265.1 Alphaproteobacteria bacterium
TGCCGCTGCCCGCCGGAAAGCTGGCGCGGAAACCGGCTCACCAGCCCGTCCAGGCCGAGGGTGCGGGCGACCGCGCCGAGATGGTCGGCGATCACCGCCCCGGGCTGCCGGCGCAGGCGCAGGGCGAAGGTCATGTTGCGGCCGACATCCATGTGCGGGTAAAGCGCGTAGCTCTGGAACACCATGGCGACGTCGCGCTTGCGCGGCGGCATGTCGTTGACCCGGACGCCGCCGATCTCGATGTCGCCGCCGGAGACCGTCTCCAGGCCGGCGATGCTGCGCAGCAAGGTCGACTTGCCGCAGCCCGACGGGCCGACCAGGGCGACGAACCGGCCCTTGGGGATATCGATGTCGATATCCTTGAGGACGTGGATGGTGCCGAAATGCTTGTTGACGCCGCGCAGGCGGATCTGCGGTGCCGGTGCGGTCATTTCAGCGCTCCCGCCGTCAGCCCCTGCACGATCCGCCGTTGCAGCAGCACGAACACCACGATCAAGGGAGTCACGTACAGGGAAGAGAACACCATCGCGTCCACCCATTCGTTGATGTTCGGGCCCATGAAGTCGGCCAGCCCGACCGTGGCCGGCTGCCGCGCCTCGCTCGACAGCAGGGAGGCCGAATAGACGTACTCCCCGTAGGACTGCATGAAGATCAGCGCCCCGATCACCAGGATGCCGTTGCGGGCCAGCGGCAGGTTGATCTTCCAGAACGCGCCGACGCGGGAGCAGCCATCGACCAGGGCCGCCTCTTCGAGCTCGTTGGGCACCTGCAGGAAGGTCGTCCGGCACAGGATGATGAACAGCGGCAGCGTCTTGCCGGTCAGCGCCAGGATCACCGCCAGCCGCGTGTCCACCAGGTCGACCTGATGGAACATGATGAACAGCGGGGCCGCCATCAGCGACGGCGGCAGCACCTGCAGCACCAGGATCAGAAACAGCGCGATCGAAATCCACAAGCTGCGGTAGCGCGACAGCACATAGGCGCAAGCGACGCCCAGGGGCAGCGTCAGCGCCGTCGTGCCGGCGGCGATGATCAGGCTGTTGGCCATGTACCGCGCCATGTCCCGGCGCAGGAACACGTCGAGATGGTGGAACTGCGGGTCGTCGGGGACCAGGGTCGGCGGGGTCCGGAAGATCTCCGACTCCGTCTTCATCCCGCTGACATACATCCAGTAGAGCGGGAACAGATACAGCGCGGCGAGTGCCAGGGCGACGGCCAGCGCGCCCCATTGCCGGGGGGTCACACCCTTCATCTCAATAGCGCACTTCGCTGCGGGTGCTGCGGACATAGATCACCGCCACCACCAGGACGACCACCAGCATCAGGCTGGCGACGGCCGCCCCTTCGGCGAACTGGAACGTCCGGAAGGAAAGCTGCCACGACCAGAGCTGGGCGACGTTGCTGGCGTTGGCCGGTCCGCCTTGGGTCAGGGCGACGAACAGGTCGAACTGCTGCATGGTCAGGATCACGCCCAGGGAGATCACCGCCGCCATGGTCGGCCGCATCAAGGGCAGGGTGACGTACCAGAACCGGCGAACCACGCCCGCCCCGTCGAGCGCCGCCGCTTCGTGGAGCTCCCGCGGGATGCCGGCGAGACCGACCGACAGCAGGATCATGTTGAACGGGATGCCCAGCCAGATATTGGCCATCGTCACCGCCGTCAGCGCCAGATCAGGGTCGGACAGCCAGTAGACCGGACCGTCGATGAGGCCGAACGCCATCAGCGTGTGGTTCAGCACGCCGAAATCGCCGGCCAGGATCCAGCGCCAGATCGCGCCGACGACGAGCAGCGGCATGATCCAGCCGACCAGGAACAGCCCGCGCAAGTAGGTCGCAAACGGAAATCGGCCCTGAAAAAACAAGGCGAGCGCAAAGCCGATCGTGAACTGAAACAGGATCGAGACGACCACAAAATAAATCGTGTTGCCGGAGATCAGCCAGAACAGCCGATTGTCGAAAACGGTCTCGTAATTGTCGGTACCGACGAAGGAGCGGTCCAGTGTCGCCAGGCTGAACATATCAACTTCCTGAAAGCTCATCACCACATTGTAGATGAGTGGGAAGCCGGTGAAGATCAGCAGATAGATCAGGGCCAGCGACACCAGCAGCACATCGAACGCCGTGCCGTCCGTCAGGCTGCGCTTGAGGCGGAGAAGGGCTGAAGCCATTCGGATCACGGTTCCCGCGAGAGAGTGGACCGGGACGGCAAGGCCGCAACGGGCCGCTGCCGTCCTGTCCCCATCGGCCTACCCTGTCCCCATTCTAGAGCATCCTGCGTCCGAACGGACGCAGATAAGATGCTCTAACTCTTTGAAATAGATCAACTTATCTGCGTTCGGATGAGTCCATCTGAACGCAGGTTGATCTAGTTCGCCAGGA
>JANQKE010000026.1 GCA_028281265.1 Alphaproteobacteria bacterium
CCTGCGTCCGAACGGACGCAGATAAGATGCTCTAAATCTTTGAAATAGATCAACTTATCTGCGTTCAGATGAGTCCATCTGAACGCAGGTTGATCTAGAGCGATCGCACCGAACGCCATCCCGCTCTATGCAAGATAGTCTTCGACCAGCGCCTGGGCGATCTGCACGGTGTTGAGCGCGGCCCCCTTGCGCAGATTGTCCGACACCACCCACAGGTTGAGACCGTTGTCCAAGGTCGGGTCGGTGCGGATCCGGCTGACATAGACCGCATCCTCGCCGGCACATTCCACCGGCGTGACATAGCCTTCGTCGGCTCGATGGTCGATCACGCTGACGCCGGGGGCATCACGCAGGATCTCCCGCGCCTCGTCTTCGTCGAGGGGACCGTCGAACTCGATGTTGATCGCCTCGGCATGGCCGATGAACACCGGAACGCGGACGCAAGTCGCGGTCAGCTTGATCGCAGGATCGAGGATCTTCTTGGTCTCGACCATCATCTTCCATTCTTCCTTGGTCGAGCCGTCCTCCATGAAGACGTCGATGTGGGGGATGACGTTGAAGGCGATCTGCTTGGTGTACTTGTTCTTGACGATCGGGTCGTTCACGTAGATGGCGCGGGTCTGGTTGAACAGCTCATCCATCGCTTCCTTCCCGGTCCCGGACACCGACTGATAGGTCGACACCACCACCCGCTTGATCGGCACCCGGTCGTGCAAGGGCTTCAAGGCGACGACCATCTGCATGGTCGAGCAGTTCGGGTTGGCGACGATGTTCCTGGCCCGGAAGCCGGCCAGGGCATGGCGGTTCACCTCCGGCACGACCAGCGGCACATCCGGGTCCATGCGGAAACACGACGTGTTGTCGATCACCACCGCCCCGGCGGCAGCGGCCTTCGGCGCGAAGCCGGCGGAAACCGACGCGCCGGCCGAGGACAGCACGATGTCGGTGCCGGTGAAGTCGAAGGCGTTCAGATCGAGGATGGGCAGGACATCGTCCTCCCCGAAGCTGACTTCCCGCCCCACGGACCGGCTGGAGGCAAGCGCCACCACGTCGTCGGCGGGAAACTCCCGCTCGGCGAGGATCTGCAGGATCTCCCGGCCGACATTGCCGGTGGCGCCAACGACCGCGACCTTGAACCCCATAGCACGTGCTTCCCTCGGCAGGATCGCAGCGCCCGGCTTGCCATCCGTGCGTTCGATCCGGAAACTGGAATGATATCGAACCCCGTGCACTAAGCGGCGACCGCCCGGCTGGCAATCAGCCCATGGCGCACATCAGGGGTGAGAGCAGGCGATGCGGCCTTGTCGGCATCCGCGGCGGGGCCACGGGCGGAACAGGAGTGAGACCGATGGCCGAACGATTCCAGCACTATGCCGACTTCTGGCCCTACTATCTGACGGAACACAGCCGGCCGGCAACCCGGACGCTTCACTTCATCGGGACGGCCTTGGCACTCGCATTGTTGGCGACGGCGGTGGCGACCCAGCTCTGGTGGCTGCTGCTCGCCGCGGTGGTGTCCGGCTACCTGTTCGCCTGGATCGGACACATGGCGATCGAGCGGAACCGCCCGGCCACCTTCACCTATCCGCTCTGGTCGCTGATCAGCGACTTCCGCATGTTCTTCCTGTGGCTTACGGGCCGGCTCGACAGAGAGTTGCAGCGAGCCGGGGTGCGCTGAGCTCTCTGTTGACTGAAGCGTCCCAGAGACCGCGGCGGTCAGCCGTTCAGCTTGGACTTGAGGATCTGGTTGACCACGCCCGGATTGGCCTTGCCCTGGGTCGCCTTCATGGTCTGGCCGACGAAGAAGCCGAACAGCTTTTCCTTGCCGCCACGATACTCCGCGACCTTGTCGGCGTTCTTGGCCAGGACCTGGTCGACGATGGCCTCGATCGCCCCGGTATCGGTGACCTGCCTGAGCCCCTTCTCCTCGACGATGGCGGCGGCATCCTTGCCGGTCTCCAGCATCTCGGCGAAAACGTCCTTGGCGATCCGGCCCGAGATGGTGTCGTCGGTGATCAGGTCGATCAGACCGCCGAGCTGGTCGGCCGAAACGGGGCTTTCGGTCACGTCCTTGCCGGTCTTGTTGAGCGCGCCGAACAGCTCGGTGATCACCCAGTTGGCCGCCAGCTTGGCGTCCCGGCCCCGGGCCACCGCTTCGTAGAAGTCGGCACGCGCCCGCTCGGCCACCAGGACCCCGGCATCGTAAGCCGGCAGCCCATAGTGGTTGATGAAGCGCAGCTTCTTTTCGTCCGGCAGCTCCGGCAGGGTGGCCCGGACAGCCTCGACTTCGGCGTCGGTCAACTCCAGCGGCAAGAGATCGGGGTCGGGGAAGTAGCGGTAGTCATGCGCCTCTTCCTTCGAGCGCATGGAGCGCGTCAGGCTGCGGCCCGGGTCCCACAGCCGGGTCTCCTGCTCGATCGATCCGCCGCCTTCCAGGATCTCGATCTGCCGCCGGGCCTCGTACTCGATCGCCTGGCGGACGTGCCGGATGGAGTTGACGTTCTTGATCTCGCAGCGGGTACCGAACGCGGTGTCGCCGACCCGGCGCACCGACACGTTGACGTCGCAGCGCATGGAGCCTTCCTCCATGTTGCCGTCGCACGTGCCCAGGTAGCGCAGGATCGAGCGCAGCTTGGTCAGATAGGCCGCAGCATCCTCCGGCCCGCGCAGATCGGGCTCGGAGACGATTTCCATCAGCGCCACGCCCGAGCGGTTCAGATCGACGAATGTCTGGGTGGGATGCTGATCGTGCAGGCTCTTGCCGGCATCCTGTTCGAGGTGCAGCCGGGTGATCCCGACGGTGCGCATCGCCCCGCCCGGCAGGTCGAGAATGATCTCCCCCTTGCCAACGATGGGGTGCTCGTACTGGCTGATCTGGTAGCCCTGCGGCAGATCGGCGTAGAAGTAGTTCTTCCGGTCGAACCGGGACTTCAGGTTGATCTCCGCCATCAATCCCAGGCCGGTGCGGACCGCCTGCTCGACGGCATGGCGGTTGATCACCGGCAGCATCCCCGGCAAGGCCGCATCGACCAGGGAGACCTGGCTGTTCGGCGCTGCCCCGAAGACCGTCGAGGCGCCGGAGAACAGCTTGGATCGGCTGATCACCTGGGCGTGCACCTCCAGCCCGATCACCATCTCCCAGTCGCCGGTGTCACCCTGGATCACAGGAATGCTCATCGTCCGTCACAGTCTTCCGGTTGGGCGCGCGGGGGACCCTCGGCCTGCCAGGCGCCAAGCCCCCGCCAATACGTGCAGACCCTCCTACCGCGGGGACCGGACGGCGACAAGCGGACGGGGAGGGGATGCACAAGCGATAGCCAACGCCCGGTTCAATCCTGGATCGGCACTTTACAATCGATCCGCCAGACCCAGGAGACCGCGCCGTCGCAGGTCGCCGATGAAGTCCACGGCGGTGAATGCCGGGTTACGATATCGCTGCCGTAGTCGGTCCACGACGTCCCGCGCACGATAGGGGTCAGTGTCGAAGAGGTCGCATAGGAAATCGTCCACCCGGCGAGTGACGATGGCGAACTCCGCCAGCGCCGATTGAGGGAAATCTCCTATGTTGTCCGTGACGATGACCGATGCGCCTGCCGCAACTGCCGTGGCGAGGACATGCCGATCATCGGGATCGGACAATGACAGAGCCTCAATGTCTGGCGAGCGCGTCGCTGTCATCGCATCCGGAAAGTGGACCCTCATAGCCTCGAGTTGGGATCTGATGCTCGGGGCAAAATCAGGTCGTCTGGCGACAAGATTCCGTGTCCATTCATCAAGAATCCGTTCACTCCAAACGGCACGAAACAGACCAGCATCGAAGAAGTGCAATAGCAGATCACGCTGCCGGAAAGGGTAGAGCGCGTTGGCATCCAGGACGGCAACAGGTCTCACATCCCCTAGGGTCACGTGATGTCGAAAGCCTGGCCCAGCCGAGCCAACTCATCCAACGCATCATCCCGGTCACGATCACGCTCTGCCCGGTACGCCTGAAGATCCACCATCTTTACGTACCGGTGACGACCGAAAGTTCTGAATGGCAGTATCTGACTGTCCAATAGATGCGTGAGATACGTTTCCGATGCGTTGAGGAAATCAGCGGCCTGTGTAACGGTCAACATGTCCCGGGCAGGAACGATTGTCACGTTGTCCCCCCGCGCTGTGTGAGTAAGAAGCTCGAGAACGCGATCCGCATTGGCCGGATTGAAACGGATCTCCTCGCCGCTGATAGTGAAGAGCCGTATGTGGCCATCGTCGTTACGCAACGCCGACAGGGACATGATAACCTGAGCAGCCTCGTCCCGGTCTTCCGCCGTCGGCGCAGCGGTCGATGTTTGTGACCGCCGGACGGGGTCTGGATCTGAAGGCAGTCGCGGCATTGGCCCGCAATTCAAAGGGCGTTAACAGGTTGATTGTAATGCTGACGCCCTTCACGATCAAGTTCGTGACCCTGAGGGCTGCCCTGGCAATAGCCTGAACCGTCCCCTATCCTGCCCCGGTTCTCGGACCTTGGCCCGAGGCCGCGCGGGGGACGAGGGCCTTCACCAGATCGGCCATGCGGAGCACGCCGACGGGCCGGCCCTCCTTCATGACGCGATAGCTGTGCGTGGTTTCGCCGCCGGAGGCCGCGATGACGTCCTCCAGCGTGGCGTTGTGGTCGATCTCGCCGGCGAGATCGGCACGGGTGATGTCTCCCGGGGCCATCACCGACCGGACCCGCAGGACCCGGGCGCGGTTGATGTCGCTGACGAAATCCTCGATGTACGGGTCGGCGGGGTTGAGCAGGATGCCCTGCGGTTCCCCCTGCTGGACCACATAGCCGTCCTTCAGGATCACCAGGTGATCGGCGAGCTTCAGGGCCTCGTCCAGATCATGGGTGATGAAGACGATGGTCTTGTGCAGTTCCTGCTGCAGTTCCAGCAGGAGGTCCTGCATATCGGTGCGGATCAGCGGGTCCAGCGCGGAGAACGCCTCGTCCATCAGCATGATCTCGGAGTTCGAGGTCAGTGCCCGGGCGATGCCGACCCGCTGCTGCATCCCGCCGGAAAGCTGATGGGGATAGTGCTGCTCGTAGCCTTTCAGGCCGACCCGGTCGAGCCAGCGGCGGGCCTCCTTCTCCATGACGTCCTGGCCCTCGCCCCCGACGTGCAGCGAGAGCCCGGCGTTCTGCATCACCGTGCGGTGCGGCAGCAGGGCGAACTTCTGGAACACCATCGACATCTGCTTCTGGCGGAGCCGGCGCAACGCCTGCTCCCCATAGGTCAGGATGTCCTCGTCATCGACCCGCACCTCCCCGGCGGTGGGGTCGATCAAGCGGTTGAGGTGGCGGATCAGCGTCGATTTCCCGGACCCGGAGAGGCCCATGATGACGGTGATCTGCCCCCGGGCGATGTCGACGTTGATGTCGCTCAGGCCCAGCACATGGTTGAAGCGCTCCAGCAACTCGACCTTGCCGACCCCTTGGCGGACATGCCCGAGCGCCTCGACCGGAGTCTCGCCGAAAATCTTGTACAGGTTGCGGATGCTGATCTTCGGCGTCGCCCGGGCCGATGTCTCGGCGTCGGGATCGGCCGTCGTGGCGAGGCTCGCGGCGGCGGTCATGGTCATCGGGCCTTTCCCCTTGGATCATCCTTGGGTTTCGAGTGACTGACGCAAGACCCGGAAAGATGATCTACTTTAAAGAGTTGGAGCATCCTATCTGCATCCGTTCGGACGCAGGATGCTCCAGGACGTTGGAGCGCCTCATCCGCGCCGTTCGTTTCCGGCGCGGGGAGGGGGTGCGCTAGCCGGTCGAATGGCTGGTGTTGATGCGGGCCAGGGCGGCTTTGCTGACCCGGTCGAGGATGACGGCGAGGATCACGATCCCCAGCCCGGCCACCAGGCCGACGCCCAGCTCCAGGTTGCGGATGCCGCGCAAGACCAGAACGCCGAGCCCCGGTGCCGAGACCAGCGAGGCGATCACCACCATCGCCAACGCCATCATGATGGTCTGGTTCACACCGGCCATGATGTTCGGCAGCGCCAACGGGATCTCCACCTGGAACAGCTTCTGCCGGCCGCTCATCCCGAACGCGTTGGCGGCCTCGATGACGTCCTTGTCGACCAGGCGGATGCCCAGATCGGTCAGCCGGATCACCGGCACGATCGCGTAGAGAATGATGGCGATGCCGTAGAGCTTCGACTCGGTGACGCTGAACAGGAAGATCAGCGGGATCAGATAGACGAAGGACGGGAGCGTCTGCAGCATGTCCAGAACCGGCAGCATGCCGCGCTGGAACCGGTTCGACTTCGACATCGCGATCCCGATCGGGATGCCGAACACCACGCAGAGCGCGGTGCAGACGAAGATGATCGACAGGGTCTGGATCGCGTAGTCGTAGTGATCGATGAACGCGAGCAACAGGATCGAGGCGGCCACGGCCAGGATCAGGCTGACCGACCGCGACACGACGTAGCAGAGCGCCATGATCAGCGGGATCAGGATCCACCAGGGCGAACTGACGAAGAGCCACAACGCCCCGTCGAGCAGCCAGCTCAACGGTTGGGTCAGGGGGTCCAGGACGACCCGCAACCCATCCCGCACGTCGAGAAAGAGCTGCTCGAGCCCCGAGGTGAGATCCCGGGTCCTCGGGATCGCGTTGCAGGCCTCGTGCAGCGCATCGAGCGACGGGAACGGCGGGTTCCACCAAGGAACCGTGACCTCCCCGCCCCCCTGGCTGCGCGCCAGAAGCTGCGCCATGGTCATCGGGCCGTCCTGGGCGTCGGCATCGCACCAGCCCCGCAGGCCCAAGGCATCGAACAAGCCTGTATAGAACGCCATTCCACTGTCCATCTAGCGGCCCGGGGAACCGCCCTTTCGGGCGGTTGCCGGCCGGACAACGGGATCGGGGTCGTTCGCCCCGTCCCGACACGCCGCTGGCCCCTCGTGCGGGCTCTTCCCAAGCCGTGCTGCCGAAGCGACGCGGCTTGGGAGGATTCCGGCACTCTCGGCGGGCCGACGGTCTCGAAACGTCGACGCCCGACCCGGGAGCGGTCCCGGGCCGGGTTGTCGGTCACCGTGCGCCGACGGTGGCTACTGCAGCAGGGCCCCGAGGTTCGACGCGGCATCCTCGCTGAGCCACGTGCCCCAGATGTCCTGCTGGGTGGTCAGGAAATAGACCGCCACCTCCTCGACCGAGGCGTCGTTTGCCTCCTGCCAGGCGAGCAGGCCGCCCATCAGGGCGTTGCTGAACGACACGTTGCCCATGAACTCGGCCACTTCGGGCTCGCGCTCCGCCAGGGTGGTTGTGACCGCGGTCACCACCGTAGAGGTCGGATAGGCCGACCTGCCCGGGGTGGCGCAATCGGCCGTGGTGTTGCAGCGATGCACGTCTTCGACATACGGCCCCATATCGACCCGCACCATCGGGAACCGCCCCAGAACCGAGGTCGGTGCCCAGTAATAGCCGAACCAGGGCGCTTCGTCGGCATAAGCCGCCGCGATCGACGTCGCCAGCGTCTCGCCGGAGCCGTGGTTGAACACCTCGATGGCGTTGCCTTCCAGATCCCAGGCCTGCACGAGGTTGTCGTTGATGGTCCGGCAGCCCCAGCCGTCCGGGCAGTTGTGGAACATCCCCCCGACCAGGTCCGGATTGGCCAGGATACCGTCCATGGTGGTCAGCTCCGGATGGGCCTCGGCCAGATAGTCCGGGATCCACCAGCTCTCCACACCGCCGTCGGACAGCACGTTGGCGAGGGTGACGATCCGGCCTTCCGCTTCCAGACCCGGATAGGTCGGGGCGGAGTTGACCCAGACCTCGGTCAGAATGTCGGGCTCCCCGGTCTCGGCGACCGACGCCATCGCCGGAATGGTCGAGGACGGCACCACTGTCACCGAACAACCATAGCCTTGCTCCAGGATGAAGGCGGACACGCCGGTCACCACCGCAGCGGACGCCCAGTTCATCTCGGTGATGGTGATCTCGCCGCACTCGGCCTGGGCGGTCGCCGGCATCATCGCGACCGCCGCGGCCGCACCGAGCAAGCCTAGGGTGATTTTCCGCATTGTAGACACTCCCTTGAGTCTTGGTTTGCTCCCGACGCGCCGGACACGACGGGGGAAGGTGGTGGTGGCGCCTCCCCGACCGACACGAACTCCGCCGAAAGGGTGGAGGCGGCCGAGAGGGGCCACCCGCGAGGCCGTCCGTCGGCGTCGAGACGCCGGGCCCGCGGGCACGGGACGAGCGGCAGCGAATCAGCGCCAATTCCGTCCCAGAAACGTGCGTGGGCACGCAAGAAACGGTCGCCCCCACCGTCAGTGAAAGCGCCGCGGAGAACGGGATCGGCGGCCAGCATCGGAGCACCGGCGGCTGGCCGAAGCCACTCATGAACCGGCCTAACCTTAGGGTGTCTTCGCCCGAACGCCAACCGGTGATGTCCGAATTTGTCTCCGGGGCAAGGAATTCGACCCTGGACCGGGGCTCCAGGCCGCACCGTTCGATACTCCGGACCGACGGGCCGATCGGCTACGACGCTCGGCGTTGACGGCGCTGCCTGCCGATCCCTCGCTCTCAACGGCAAGTGTCCGAATCCTGCTTGAGGACCGGAAGGTGTTGCGGTGCATCAAGGCGGACACTGCAGGCATCGAGCATCCTTGCCTTACCCTGAATGCGATGGATCGCGTACATCTCGGGAACGCATGTGTCCGGGCGCGCGAGCCGCAGGGGTCACGTGCCCCGAACGGAGGGCGTTCCCATGCCGCGCCGTACGTCACCTTTCCTTGCGGCCCTATTGGCGATGCCGCTGACCTTGCCGACCCTATGGCCGGGCCTCGCCGGCGCCGATCCGGCACCAGACTGGGCACGGGACAGCCGGTCGATCGTCGCACAACTCGGCATGCGGGCCGAAGGGCTGCTCTCCCGCCTGCAGATGGCCTCGATATCGGGCGAGATCTCCGACGAGTTGCTCGACGACCTGTCCGATTACGGCCGCTTCGGCCATGCCGTCGCCGGCGCGCTGATGATCGACGGCAGTCCCAGCGAGCGTGCCGCGTCGGCCGAAATCGAAGCCGTCACGGACCGGTACGAAGCCGATCTCGGCCCGCTGGTGAGCGCGGATACCGAGCGCAAGCGGCGGCTGGCCCTGCCGACCGTCTCCGCCGCGCTGGAGACCCTGCACCTGGTCGCCCGGGACATCGAGTTCTGACCGGCGCGGGGCGCCTCGGCCCGTCCGGCAGCTACCGCCGGTGCAGACACCGGCCGGCGACATAGGTGGCCGCGACCGTCCGGTCGTCCCCCAGGGTCTGCAGCATGAACAGCCGGTCCTGGTGGTCGCGGGCGAAGCGGTCGCGATAGGCGGTCAGCGGGGTCGCGACCGGGTCGACGACCACCAGATCCGCCTCGTATCCCGGCGCCAGCCGGCCGATCCGGTCATCGAGCCCCAGCGCCCGGGCATTGCCCAAGGTCGCCCAGTACCAGGTCGCAAGCGGCGGCAACGAGGTGCCGGTCAGGTGGGCGACCTTATAGGCCTCGTCCATCGTCCGCAGCATCGAAAAGCTGGTACCGCCGCCGACATCGGTGGCGAGCGCGACGGCAACCGGCCGGTCGGCCCGCTTCGCCTTGGCGATGTCGAACAGCCCGCTGCCCAGGAACAGGTTCGAGGTCGGGCAATGGCCGATCACGGCACCAGCGTCCGACAGGCGCTGCCACTCCCGCTCGGCAAGGTAGATACCGTGGGCGAACACGGCGCGCGGACGCAGAAGACCATGGCGATCGTAAACGTCCGTGTAGTCGACCGCCTCGGGATAAAGGCGGGCGGTGGTGGCGATCTCCACCTTGCTCTCGGACAGATGGGTCTGGATCGGCAGGCCCGGATGCTCCCGCGCCAACGCCCCCGCCACGGCCAGTTGTTCCGGTGTGGAGGTGATCGCGAAGCGCGGCGTGATCGCGATCTCCAGCCGGTCCACCCCATGCCAGCGGGCGATCAGCGCCTTGGTCTCGTCATAGGCGCGCCTTGGTGTGTCGCACAGGGCGGCCGGCGCGTTGCGGTCCATCATCACCTTGCCGGCGATCATCCGGCGCCCCTGGTCCCGGGCCCCGGTCATCAGCGCGTCGACGCTTGCGGGATGGCTGGTGGCGAACACCATCGCCGTCGTCACCCCATGGCGCAGGGTTTCGGCCAGGAAGACGCCCGCCCCCTCAGCCGCGTGACCGGCATCGCCGTACCGGATCTCCGCCGGGAAGGTGTAGGTGTTGAGCCAATCCAGCAGTTGAGCGCCGTAGGCTCCGATGATCCCGGTCTGGGGGAAGTGGGTGTGCGCATCGATGAAGCCGGGCAGGATATAGTGCCCGGTGAAATCATCCACCGCCGCGGCCGGATGGCCCTTGACCAGGCTGGCGAAATCGCCCACCGCCAGGATCGACCCGTCCGCCACGGCCACCCCGGCATCCTCGACGATCCGGCAGACCGACGCGCCAGCGGTCCACGGGTCATCGTCGAAACACACCGCGATGCCCCGGACGATCCGGTCGGCGGCGGCGCTGGGCGGGAACGGGTCGTTCATCGGTCGGTCGAGACAACGGGGAGCGGCCGGAGCGTTCGGCTAAGCGTATCAGGCACCGATCACCCGGGTCACGCAATGGTACAATCCCGTCGTCGCGGTGATGTAGAGCCGGTTGCGGCGGGGACCGCCGAAGGTGAGGTTGGCCACCACCTCCGGCACCAGGATCTTGCCGAGCAGCGTACCGTCGGGGTCGTAGACATGCACCCCGTCGCCGGCGCTGGTCCACAGCCGGCCGTCCCGATCGAAGCGGAAGCCGTCGAACACCCCTTCGGTGCAGACCGCGAAGACCTCCCCGCCCGTAAGGCCGCCGGTATCGGTCACCGCGAAGCGGCGGATATGCCGGGGTCCGTCGTCGACATGGGTCACCCCCGTATCGGCCACATGGAGGTGACGGCCGTCGGGGCTGAAGGCGATGCCGTTGGGCTTGACGAAGTCGGTGGCGACGGCGCGCACGGAACCTGTCGCCGGGTCGACCCGGTAGACATGCGACGATCCGATCTCGCTGTCGGCCCGGAAGCCCTCGTAATCGCTGTCGATGCCGTAGGTCGGGTCGGTGAACCAGATCGCCCCGTCCGGGCCTTCGACCAGATCGTTGGGGCTGTTGAGCCGGTGGCCGTCG
>JANQKE010000105.1 GCA_028281265.1 Alphaproteobacteria bacterium
GCGTCCGAACGGACGCAGATAAGATGCTCTAACTCTTTAAACTAGATCATCTTATCTGCGTTCGGATGAGTCCATCTGAACGCAGGATGATCTAGCGTGCGGCGCCGTGACCCGCCATTGATCCATGCCGGTCCGGCGATCGGACCCCGCGGAGCCGGCGACCGTCGGACTATTCGGCCGCCAGGCGGGGCGCTTCGTCGCGGGTCGTGTACGCCTGCCACTGGGCGAGCAGGTCCGTCCGCGTGGCTTCGGCCCTTTCCAGATGCGCTTCCTTGACGTGGCCGAAGCCGCGGATGAACTCCGGCACCCGGGCGATCTCGACGGCCAGCCCATGGTTCGCCGGGGTGAGGTCGGCGATCAGCCGCTCCACCGTGGCGACGTAGTCGGCGATCAGCCGGCGCTCGGTCCTGCGCTCGGCGGTCCAGCCGAACGGATCGAAACGGGTGCCGCGCAGGCCCTTGAACTTGGCCAGCAGCTTGAACGCCCGCAGCATCCACGGCCCGAAGGTCTGCTTCTTCAGATGCCCGGTCTCCGGGTCGCGGTCGGCCAGGACCGGCGGCGCCAGATGGAACGTCAGCTTGAAGTCGCCGCTGAACTGCTGGCGCACCTGGTCGAGGAAGCCGGTCTCGGTGTACAGCCGTGCGACCTCGTACTCGTCCTTGTAGGCCATGAGCTTGGCGGCGTAGCGGGCGACGGTGCCGGTCAGGGTCTCCAGCCCCGGCTCGACCCCGATCGCGGCCTCCGCGGCCCAGACCGTGTCGACCAGCGCCTTGTAGCGGGCGGCATAGGCGGCATCCTGATAGCCGGTCAGATGCCGGACCCGCCGGTCGATCAGCGCCGGCAGGGTCTGGGAGAGCGTGAGCCGGTCCGGCGTCTCGGCGGCCGGCTTGGCAACCGCCTCGACCGCCGCAAGGTCGAAGGCGGCGCGCCGGCCCCACAGGAAAGCCTGCTCGTTCGCCTCCACCGCGACACCGTTCAGGGTGATCGCGCGCTCGATCGCGTCGCGGCCGACCGGCACCCGGCCGCGCTGCCAGGCGTAGCCGAGCATAAACAGGTTGGTGGCGATGGAATCGCCGAGCAGACGGGTGGCGAGCCGGGTCGCCGCAACGGCGTGGACGGCGTCCTTGCCGCCCACCCCGTCGGCGACGATCTCCACCATCGCCCCGCCGGGGAACTGGAAGTCCGGGTTCTGGGTGAAGCCGGCGGTCGGCGCTTCGGTTCGGTTGATCACCGCCGTGGTCCGGCCCGGCGCCATCGTGCTCACCGCCGCCGTCCCGGCGGCGACCACCAGATCGCAGCCCAGCACCAGGTCGGCCGAGCCAGCGGCCACCCTTACCGCGGCGATCTCCTCGGGCCGGCTAGCGATGCGGACATGGGTCATCACCGCCCCGCCCTTCTGCGCCAGCCCCATCTGGTCGAGCACCGAGACACCCTTGCCTTCCAGGTGAACGGCCATGCCGAGCAGGGCGCCGATGGTCACCACGCCGGTGCCGCCGATGCCGGTGATCAGGATGTTGAACGGCCGGTCCAGCGCCGGCAGCGCCGGCTCCGGCAAGGCGGGGAAGGCGGTCGCCGTCGAGGCCTGCGCGTCCGGCTTGCGCAAGGCTCCGCCCTCGACGGTGACGAAGCTCGGACAGAAACCCTTCAGGCAGGAAAAGTCCTTGTTGCAGGAGGACTGGTCGATCGCCCGCTTGCGGCCGAACTCCGTCTCCAGCGGCGTCACCGACAGGCAGTTGGACTGCTTGGAGCAATCGCCGCAGCCCTCGCACACTGCATCGTTGATCACCACCCGGCGGGGCGGATCGGGGAACTGCTTGCGCTTGCGGCGGCGGCGTTTCTCCGCCGCACAGGTCTGGTCGTAGACGATGACCGATACGCCCGGGGTTTCCCGCAGATCACGCTGGATGCGGTCGAGATCGTCGCGATGGGCGACCGGCATCCCCTCGGGCAGGCCGATGCCGCGCGGGCCCGGGCCGCCATACGTCTCCGGCCGGTCGGTGACCATCACCATCCGCTCGACCCCTTCGGCACGGAGCTGGGCGGCGATCATCGCCGGGGTGAGCTGGCCGTCGACCGGCTGCCCGCCGGTCATGGCGACGGCGTCGTTGTAAAGGATCTTGTAGGTGATGTTGACCCCGGCGGCCAGCGCCGCCCGGATCGCCAGCAGCCCGGAATGGAAATAGGTGCCGTCGCCCAGATTGGTGAACACATGGGCGGTCTCGGTGAACGGCGCCTGGCCGATCCAGGCCACGCCCTCGCCCCCCATCTGGCTGAAGGTCTCGGTCGGCCGATCCGGCATCCAGGTCGCCATATAATGGCAGCCGATGCCGCCCAGGGCGCGCGAGCCGTCCGGCACCCGGGTGGAGGTGTTGTGCGGACAGCCCGAGCAGTAATACGGGACCCGGTCGATCGCCTTGGGGTGCTTGACCACTTTCCTGGCTTCGCGGTCTTCCAGGAAGCGCAAGCGCTCGGCGACCCGGGCCAGCGGCCCGTCGCCGCCGAAGCGCTCGACCAGGCGCCGGCCGATGGCGATCGCCACCTGGCCAGGCCACAGCTCGCCGTTGGAGGGCAGGAGCCAGTCGCGCCGGTCGTCGAACTTGCCGACGATCACCGGCCGGCGGGTCAGGGGCGCGTTGTAGAGCTGCTCCTTGAGCTGGTTTTCGATCAGCGCCCGCTTTTCCTCGACGACGACGACTTCCTCCAGACCGTCGCAGAACACCCGCACCCCGTCAGGTTCCAGCGGCCAGGGCATCGCCACCTTGTAGACCGCGATCCCCAGCGCCCGCTCGGTCTCCTCGTCCAGGCCGAGCAGATCGAGCGCCTGCAGGACGTCGAGATAGGATTTGCCGACCGTGACGATACCAAAACGACGGCGCTTGCGGTCGACCGACCCTCGGGCGACATAGTCGAGCGCGTTGGTGCGGGCATAGGCCAGGGCCGCGTACAACTTGTGCCGCATCAGCCGCTCTTCGACCACCAGCGGCGGGTCGGGCCAGCGGATGCCGAGCCCGCCGGGCGGCATGTCGAAATCCTCCGGCACGGCGATGCCGACCCGGTCGGGGGCGACCCGGATCGACGCCGAGCTGTCGATCGTCTCGGTCAGGCATTTGAAGCCGACCCAGCAGCCGGAGTACCGGCTCATGGCAAAGCCGTGCAGGCCGAGATCGATGATCTCCTGCACCCCGGACGGATGGAGCACCGGGATCATCGCCGCGGCGAAAGCGTGCTCGGACTGATGCGGAAAGGTCGAGGATTTCGAGGCGTGGTCGTCGCCGGCCAGGGCCAGCACCCCGCCATGGGGGGCGGTGCCGGCGCCGTTGGCGTGCTTGAAGACGTCGCCGGAGCGATCGACCCCGGGACCCTTGCCGTACCAGATGCCGAACACGCCGTCGACGGTGCCGCCCGGCCACAGATTGACCTGCTGCGAGCCCCAGACCGCGGTGGCGGCCAGATCCTCGTTGACCCCGGGCTGGAAATGGATGTCGTGGCCGAGCAGGTGCCGACGGGCCTTCCACAGCGCCTGGTCGTAGCCGCCCAGAGGCGAGCCGCGATAGCCGGAGATGAACCCGGCCGTCTTCAGCCCGGCGGCGCGGTCGCGATCGCGCTGCGCCAAGGCCAGCCGCACCAGCGCTTGCGTCCCGGTCAAGTAGACCCGCCCGGACTCAAGCCCGTATTTGTCGTCGAGACTGACGTGTGCCAGCGCCATCTTTCCCCCCCCGTCCCGGTGGTGACCGGGCCTGATGCGCCTTGCTGTCCCGATCAAGGATAGGTCCGGCCACCAGCACCAGCAATCGGTCGGCGGCCGCAGCGGTAACTTCGCAACAACCGGATGCCCGAACCGAAACCGAATTATGGAAAGTTGCCGCCCGACGGGCCGGGACGATAGGGAAGTAACACTGACCTATTCTGTTGCACCGCAGCATATCCCGCTAAACGGCCGCGGCGCCACGGCCGGGTCCCGCGCAGGGAGGATCGCGTTAACCATAGGTGTAGTGGGGGTCAGACGATGGTCGGCACGGCAACCAGATGGTGCTACGGATCATGGGTCGATCGCAAGCGAACCCGGCCGACCTCGGCACGCGCGGACGACGAGACCGACACGCGTGCCGCCTCGATCACAAACAAGGATCAACAGTTTGACGGGTGCCCCTCCCAGGTCCGTTCCGAACCCGGAGCTTCACGACCTTCGGGACGGCGAAGGCAGCCGGGTCGTCACCGGGGAGGTGCCGACCGCACTGGCCGATGGCGGTATCCTGGCCCGGCTGCTCGGCCATTGGCACGATCTGCGAGGCGAGCGACCCTTGCCGCGACGCATCGATTTCGATCCGTTGGACGTGCGGTACGCCCTGGGGACGCTGAACATCATCGAGGTTCGCGAAGACCGCCGGTTCGTCGTTCGCCTGCAAGGCACCAAGGTGCGCGAGATGATGTCGCAAGACCTGCGCGGGGTCGACATCGCCGACGTCAAACCCCGCATCTATGCCGAGACGACGATCGCGCATTATCGCCTCGCCTGCGACGTCAAGACGCCGTTGCTGCACCCGGTCGAGACCGAACACGGCTATCTGCGCCAGCGCTATCTGCGGCTGCTGATGCCGTTCTCCGCCGCGGGAGACGACACCGTGCGGTTCCTGATCACGGCCAGCGACTGGAACGACGACCGGATCAGCCATGCCTTCGCCTGGCTGGGATACCACTCCGCACGCCCATCGACGGCAGGAAGCTGGGCCAGCAGGCTCGGGTGACCCCGGTCGGCCCGCCCGCGCTGTGCTCAGCCTTCCTTGGCCGCCTTGAGGACGGCATCGACATGACCCGGCACCTTGACCTTGCGCCAGACCGCCTTGAGCACGCCGTCGGGGCCGATCAGGAAGGTGGACCGGTCGATCCCCATGTACTTCTTGCCGTACATGCTCTTTTCGACCCAGGCGCCGTAGCGCTCGGTCACGTCCCCTTCCGCATCGGACAACAGCCTGTAGGTCAGCCCGTACTTTTCGGCGAACTTGGCCTGTTTGGCCACCGGGTCCTTGGAAATGCCGACGATCTCGGCGTCGATCCCGCCGAAATCGGGCAACGCCTCGTTGAAACCGCAGGCTTCCTTGGTGCAGCCCGGCGTATCGGCCTTGGGATAGAAGAACAGGACCACCTGCTTGCCCTTGAGGTCACTTAAGGAAAGCGCGCCGCCATCATGGGTGGGCAGGGCGAAATCGGGGGCGGGCTGGCCGGCGTCGACGGTCATCGCTTGAAGTCTCGTGCTGAGGCGGCCGGTGCGGAGAGGACCCCCGCACCCGGCTTGTACCCCGCAGACCTAGCGGCATCGGCGGCGTTGGCAAGCCCGCATGTTACCGGGAACCGCATACCGGCGCCGCCGGGTGGTCGGCGGGGCGGCCGAGGCGTCGGGCCGCCCTCGACCGCTGCGCGAAGCCAACAAGGCGGGGGAGAGCCCAAGGCGAACCCCGGCACACCGGCGGTCGCCGGTGCAGGGGCCGGATCGGACTATCCAACGTGATATCGGCGTTCGGCAACGTCCGATCTGGGTCGACATTATTGGCCGGAGCATGTTCGACAACGGCTCTCAGAAATCGAGCGGCGCATTCTCCTTGATTTCCTTCAGGACAAAGAAAGTCCGGATTTGCCGCACGCCCGGCAGCGCGATCAGCATCTTGCCGTGCATCGTGTTGAAGTCCTTCATGTCGCGAACCCTGATCTTCAGAAGATAGTCGAAGTCCCCCGCCACCAGATGGCAATCGAGCAGTTCGCGCATGTCCGAGACCGCCGCCTCGAACGCGGCGAAGCTCTCGGGCGTCGACCGGTCGAGCACCACCCCGACCATCACCAGCGTTTCCAGATCGACCGAAGCCGGGTTCACCTGCCCGGTCACCCGAGAGATATGCCCGGCTTCGAACAGCGCCTGTGTCCGGCGGTGACAGGTGGCCGGGCTGACATGGACCGCCTTTGCGATCTCCGCGTTCGTCAGGCGCCCGTCGCTTTGAAGCTGGCGCAGGATGCCGATATCGATGCGATCGAGCTGGCCCATGAAAGATTCTTCCATATTGGTGGCATCACATGGACCTTCTTGGCAGAAAACGGCCCGAAAGAACATCCGCACCGAAAAGCGCACCGGACCATTCGAGAGCACCTTCCAGCGATTTTGCGCTAGAGCATCTTATCTGCGTTCAGATGAGTCCATCTGAACACAGGTTGATCTAGAGCGGGATCGAGGCATCACAGGCCATCAGCAAGGAGGTTGCCCATGTCGCTGCTCGCCGGTTTCGAGCGCTATCCGCTCACATTCGGCCCCACGGCCATCGAACATCTGCCGCGCCTGTCCGAGGCCATCGGTGCGGACGTGGAGATCTACGCCAAGCGCGAGGACTGCAATTCAGGGCTGGCCTTCGGCGGCAACAAGCTGCGCAAGCTGGAATACATCGTGCCGGATGCCATCGCTTCGGGCGCCGATACGCTCGTGTCGATAGGCGGCGTCCAATCCAACCACACGCGCATGATCGCGGCGACGGCCGCGAAGATCGGCATGAAATGCGTCGTGATCCAGGAAAGATGGGTGCCGCATTACGATGCGATCTATGACCGCGTGGGCAACATCCTGCTGACCCGGCTGATGGGCGCCGACAGCCGCTTGGTCGAAGACGGGTTCGACATCGGCATTCGCAGGAGCTGGGAGGACGCGATCCAGTCGGTCAAGGATGCCGGCGGCAGGCCCTACCCCATTCCGGCGGGCGCATCCGTCCACAAATACGGTGGGCTTGGCTATGTCGGCTTTGCCGAAGAGGTGGCGGCGCAGGAAGCGGAACTCGGCCTTACGTTCGATTACATCATCGTCTGCGTCGTGACCGGATCGACCCAGGGCGGAATGATCGTCGGCTTTGCGGCACAGGACCGGGCCGACCGGGTGATCGGCATCGATGCGTCGGGCACCTTGGATCAGACCCGCGCCCAGGTGCGCGCTATCGTCGACGACACCGCCGAACGGGTGGGGCTCGGCCGCGCCGTGCGGGACGACGAAATCCACATCAACCCGGACTATGCCTATCCAGCCTATGGTGTCCCCTCCGAGGCGACCAATGAGGCGATCCGCCTTGCCGCCAGGACCGAGGCGATGATGACCGACCCGGTCTATGAGGGCAAATCCATGCAAGGCATGATCGACCTGGCCAGGAAGGGCTTCTTCCCGAAGGGCTCGAAGATCCTCTACGCGCATCTCGGCGGCGCGCCGGCCTTGAACGGCTACAGCTATTACTACAAGGATGGCTGACCGCGGCTGACCGCACGGCAAGCAAACGCCCGTTTCGAGGGAGGCGGGCCGGCCGACGCGTCGGGCCGCCCCCGGCCACTGCGGAAGCCAAGAAGGCTGGGGGAGAACCGAAGGCGAACCCCAGCACACCGGCGGTCGCCGGTGGGCGACAACCTATTGAGAGATCACATCTTAGCCAGTCACCCGGCCGATCAGGGCGCCGGCCTCGGCCTGCACGGCGGCGAGGCCCTCCGGTGCGGGGCGGCCGTCGAGCCTGGCCTCGACCGCGGCGAGCCGGGTCTTGAGGTCGGTGATCTCCTCCAGCAAGGCATGGACCAAGGCAGCGACCCGATCGACATCGGCGGTGCCGAGCAGGGCACCGGTGGCCAGCGCCGGGGAGGACGGGGTTTCGGTCGGGCGGATGCTGGTCATGGTCGCACTCCGGCTCAGGCGGGTTTCTTGGCGAGGGTCAGGCCCCAGGGGGTGCACCAGCGGCGCGGATCGGCCTCGGCCTCCGGCCCGCCGGTGTTGGCGAGGTACCAGGACCGGGTCTCGGCCTCGACCAGCCCGGCCTCGGTGCAGGCACCCAGGAGATCCATGTGCCGATACGGCTCCCAATAGGGCTCGTCGATCAACTGGCTGTACCATTTCAGCAGCGTGTCCCGGAACGGATCGCCGATCAGCCGGTTCTCCAGCATCGCCAGCCGGCCGCCGGGCTTCAGCACCCGGGTGCATTCCCGAAGCGCCGCCCGGATCGCGCTTTCCGGCATTTCGTGCAGCACCATGGTGATCACCACCAGGTCCGCCGATCCGTCCGCGTCGGTCAGACGCTCCATATCGCCTTGCCGCCAGTCGATCGCCAGCCCCCGTTCGGAGGCCATGCGCCGGCCCAGCCGCAGGCAAGGGTCCGCCAGATCGACCCCGGTGACCTGCGCATCCGGCCAGCGCGCCTTCAGCGAGAAGGTGGTCTTGCCGAAGCCGCAGCCCAGATCGAGGATGCGCCGCGGCGGCGCCTCGACCGGGATGTCCCCGACCACCTGGTCGTGCAGTTGGAAATCGGTGTTGCGGCCGGCATGGACGATCCGGGCGCCGAGCAGGTAGACGGCCGCCCCCTCCAGGCCCCGCCAGATCCCACCGTCCTGCCGGTGGTAGTCGAAAGTGTAGTAGGCCGGGATCTCGACCGGGAGATCCGCGCCGTCGACGGTCAGGGTGCCCAGATCGTCCGGCCGGGTGGACAGGGCCGCCGCCAGCTCTTCCGCCCGGTCGCGTGCGATCCGCCGGCACAAGGCCCAGGTGCGGTCCTGGATGTGCCGGTGGAGCCATTGGAAATACCGGGCCGAAGGCAGCGCCTGGACGATCGGTTCCGCCTCCGCCTGGGTGGCCGGCCCGGGACCGTCGCCGACCGCCGCATCGTAGTCGCGCCGCAGGGCCTGGAACACCGGACCCATCCAGTACCGGCGCAGCCCCAGCAGGGTCGCCACCGCCGGCAGGGTGTCCGGCGTCCAATCCAGGATCGCGTCGATCGAGCGCGGGCTCTGGGCGGCAAGGGCACCTTCGGGCGGGGTCATCGCGGTCCTCGAAAGGTCGGGGCGGGGCGGGGCGCCCGGGGCGGGCGGTACGGGCGGCGGCGGCGGACCCGGGAAATCGATCCGGACGCCGCAACAGCCTCTTGCACAAGCCTAGCGGAACCGCCAAGCTGTATGCAATCGAATACCGATCAGGGTGTCGACGACCGGTCGACGACCCGGTTCGGTGCGCCGAAGCAAGATCGTTACCGCCCCTATGGCCACCCTCGGCCCGATCCACAGCGTCACCGTCGCCACCGCCGATCTGGCCGCGTCCGTCGCCGCCTATCGGGCGGGATGCGGCTTCGTGACCGTCGACGAGGCACCGCTATCCGCCGATGCGTCCGAAGTGGCCCTGGCCCCGATGCTCGAAGGTGCGGCCACCGCCTGGCTGGTCCCCGCACCCGAGGCGGCGGGCACCCGGCTGGGCGGCATCCGCCTGGTCGAGGTGACCGGTCCGCTGCCCGACGCCGCCCCGTTGCGCAGCCTGGGCTGGGCTGCGGCCGAGTTCTCGGTCCAGGACCCCGACCGGCTGGTCCCGAAGCTGGAGGCCGAAGGGTTCACGCTGCTCGGCGCCCCGCGCGCGCTGGGCAGCGACCCGGCGATCCGGGCCTGTCAGATGGCCGGACCGAATGGGGAGGGGCTGTACCTCACCGATATACGGGCCTATCGCGGGCCGATGTCCCTGCACAGAGCCCGGGCCGCGGTCGATCGCTGCTTCATCGCCGTGCTCGCCACCGACGCGCTCGAGGACACCCGGGCGGTCTACGAAGCCCGTTCCGGGGCGAGCCGGGTGTCCGACCGCGAGATCGAAATCCCGGTCCTGCAAGCCCGCCTGGGTCTGGCGGACGGCGCGACGACCCGGATCTCCTCCGTCGCCATCGGCGGGGACTGCCTGGTGGAGATCGACGCCTATCCGGCCGGCACGCCCGCCCGGCCGATGGCGGCCGGGCGCCTGCCCGCCGGTGTCGGCCTGGTCCGCTTCGCCGGCGCGAGCCACGGCCTGACCGCAGCCCCGACCCGGGGCGCCCGCGGCGAATGGCTGGCGAGGGCCGCATGACGGGCGGCGGCAGCGTGCTCGGGGTGCTGGCCAAACGCGCCGGGGAGCTGGCGATCCTGCTGTTCGCCATCACCACGCTCCTGTTCTTCCTGCTCCGCCTGGGCGGCGACCCGGCCGCGGTCCTGGCCGGGGAAGAGGCCGATCCCGACCAGGTGGCGCTGATCAGCGCCCGCTACGGGCTCGACCAGCCGCTGTGGTGGCAATACCTCAGATACCTGGTGTCGATCGTCACCCTGGACTTCGGGGAGAGCCTGCGCGGCGGCCAGGCAGCGTTGACGCTGGTCCTCGACCGGCTGGGCAGCACGCTGCTGCTCGCCTTCCTCGCCCTGGCGATCACCGCCGCCCTGTCGATCCCGATCGGCGCCTGGCTCGGCTTCCGGCCCGATCGGGGCGACCGCCGGGCCGCCAACGCCCTGGTGTTCATCCTGCAGGGCATTCCCGGCTACATCGTCGGCCTGCTCCTGATCCAGCTCTTCGTGGTGGAGCTGCGCTGGCTGACCTCGATCGGCAATCAGGGCGTCTCGAGCTGGATCCTGCCGTCCCTCACCCTCGCCTCCTTCCTGGTGCCGAAGATGGTCCGGGTGCTGGCCGCCAACGTCGCCGAGGCGATGCGGGAGGACTATATCCGCACCGCCCGGGCCACCGGGGCCAGCGACGTCGAGCTGTTGTTCCGCCACGCCCTGCCCAACGCCCTGTTAGGGGCGACGGCCCTGATCGGCACCCAGTTCGCCTTCCTGATGTCGGGCTCCCTGATCACCGAGTGGATCTTCGCCTGGCCGGGTTTCGGGGCGCTGCTGGTCGCCTCGGTCGAGCAGCTCGACTTCCCGGTCGTCCAGGCGGCGGTGTTCGTGATCGCGGGCCTGGTCTTCCTGGTCAACGCCGGCACCGACATCCTGTTCCGGGTGATCGACCCGCGGGTGCGGGCGGGAGCGACACGATGAGCCTGGCCGACACCCGGTCCCCGCCGCCGGCGCTGTTGCCGCGCTTGCGCCTGTGGACCCGGGCCGCCAGCGGCAACCTGCTGCTGACCCTGGGCCTGGTCATCGTCGCCGGGCTGACGGTCGGCACCCTGGCGGTGCTGCTCGACCCGCCCGAAGGCGCGTTCCGCGGCAGCCTGATCGCCCGGTTCCGGGAGCCGTTCGGGGACTATCTGTTCGGCACCGACCAGCTCGGCCGGTCGCTGCTGGACCGGGTGGCCGCCGGGATGCCCTGGTCGCTGGGCATCGCGCTGGTCGCCACCGCCATCGCCGTTTCGGTCGGCACCGTCATGGGGCTGGCGGCGGCCTGGTTCCCGGGTTGGCCGCGCAAGGTGATCCAGCAGCTCGTCGACACGGTCATCGCGTTCCCGTCCCTGGTGATCGCGGTGACGGTGATCGCGCTGCTGGGCCGGGGGTTCTGGCCGCTCGCGGTGGTGCTCGGCCTCGCCACCTGGCCGATCGCGGCCCGCGTCGTCTATGCCGAGGCGCTGTCGGTCATCAAGCGCGACTACGTGCTGGCGGCCAAGCTGTCCGGCGTCGACGGGGCGGTGATCCTGTGGACCCATGTGCTGCCCGCCCTCAGACCGACCCTCCTGACCATGTTCGCCTTCACCTTCGCCGATATGCTGATCGCCGAAAGTGCGTTGAGCTTCCTCGGCCTGGGCGTGCCGCTGACGGCCCCGAGCTGGGGCAACATGCTGTCCGAAAGCCGGGAGTATCTGGTCAACGCGCCGCACATGATGCTGGTGCCGGCCGGCGCCATCGTGCTGGCGGTGGTGGCGCTCAACCTGATCGGCGACGGCATCGCCCTGCGCTCGCGCAAGCGCGCCCGGGACGCGGGCTGACCCCGCCATGACCCCGACCCTATCCACGCCCCTGCCCGCACCGGCGATCGATCCGGCCCGCACCGTGCTCGACATCCAGGGCCTGCGCGTCGGCTTTCCTCGCCCCGACGGCACCGTCGTCACCATCCTCGACGGCATCGACCTGACCGTCCACAAGGGTGAGATCGTCGGCCTGGTCGGGGAGTCCGGCTCCGGCAAGTCGATGCTGGCGATGGCCGCGATCGGGCTGATCCCGCCGCCGGGCACGGTGCTGGCGGGGCACATCCGGATCGCCAGCCAGGACCTGCCGAAGCTCACCGAGCGGGAGCTGCGGCACGTCCGCGGCCGCAGCGTCGGCATGGTGTTCCAGGACCCGATGACGGGGCTCAACCCGGTGCGCACCATCGGCTCGATCCTGACCGAAAGCGTGCGCCGGCACCAGGGTGTCGACCGGGCGGCCGCGATGGCCGTCGCCGAGGCGGCGTTGAAGTCCGTCGGCATCCCGGCCGCGCGGGAACGGCTGACGACCTACCCGCACCAGCTCTCCGGGGGCCTGCGGCAGCGGGTGATGATCGCGCTGGCGCTGATCAACCAGCCGGAGGTGATCATCGCCGACGAGCCGACCACGGCCCTGGACGCCACCATCCAGGCGCAGATCCTGGATCTGCTGCGGGATACCCTGCACCGGGCCGGCGGGGTGTTGATCACCCACGATCTCGGCGTCGCCGCGGAGATCTGCGACCGGCTGGCGGTGATCTATCACGGCCGCATCGTGGAGACCGGGCCGACCGCCGACATCCTGGCCCGGCCGCATCACCCCTACACCCAAGGGCTGCTCGACGCCGTGCCGCGCTTCGACCGGCGGGGGCAGCGGCTGGTGCCGATCCCGGGCATGCCGCCCAGCCCGCTCGCCGACCGCACCCCGTGCTCCTTCCGCACCCGCTGCCCGGCCCAGTCGGCGGCCTGCGACCGGGCCCCGCCGCTCGCCCCCTGGGGCGGGGACGGGGAGCGGCTGGTCGCCTGCCATCATCCGTTCAACGCGCAAGGGGCAGCGGCATGACCGACCGGGCCCCCTTGCTGCGCGCCGAGGCGGTCAGCGTCCGCTTCCCCACCAGCCGCGGCACCGTGCACGCGGTCGACTCGGCGACGCTGGACGTCGGCCGGGGGGAGACGGTGGGCCTGGTCGGCGAAAGCGGCTCCGGCAAATCGACCCTGGCGCTGACCCTGATGGGGGCGGTGCAGCCCAGCGATGGCGCCATCCGCTTCGACGGCGACCGCATCGACCACCTGTCGCCCAAGGCGCTCAAGCCCTATCGTCGGCGGCTGCAGATGGTCTTCCAGGACCCCTATGCCAGCCTCGACCCGCGCATGAGGGTGGAGCGGATCATCGCCGAACCACTCAAGGCGCATCGCTATGGCGACCGGGCCGCCATCCGCGCCCGGGTGGCCGAGCTGATCGACGCCGTCGGCCTGCCGCCCGATGCGGCCCGGCGCTACCCCTCGCAGTTCTCCGGCGGGCAGCGGCAGCGGATCGCCATCGCCCGGGCGATCGCGCTCGAACCCGACATGGTGATCGCCGACGAACCGGTGTCGGCCCTCGACGTCTCGATCCAGGCGCAGATCGTGTCCCTGTTGCAGGACATCCAGGCCCGGCTGGGGATGACCTATCTGATCATCGCCCACGACCTCGCGCTGGTGCACCAGATCGCCGACCGGATCGTGGTGCTCTATCTCGGCCGGATCGTCGAGGAAGGCCCGGCCGATCAGGTGATCGCCCGGCCGCTGCACCCGTATACCGCGGGCCTCCTCTCCGCCACGCCGACGGTCGACAGCGCCGGCCGAAAGCGGCTGGTGCTCAAGGGCGATCCGCCATCGCCGATCGACCGGCCTCGGGGCTGCCCGTTCCACCCGCGCTGCCCGGTCGCCGTCGATCGTTGCGGGACCGAAACGCCACCGCTGACCGCGCTGGCGGATGGGCGCAAGGTCGCCTGCTTCTACCCGGGCTCGGTGCCGCCGCCGCTGGCGGCCCTGGCCGCCGCCCGCTCCCCCGCCCCGCCCGTCGTCCCCGTCACCGAGGAGCCCCGGTCATGAGCCTGTCCCTCGACGCCCGCGCCGATCTCGACTTCGTGCTGACCTGGCGCCGCCGCTGGGCCGATACCCTGTACCCGGCCCTGGTCGCGCAGACCCGGGCCGCCACCGCACAGGCGCCCCCGGCCGACCGCAAGGCGGCCCGGCCGGCGGTGCACGCGCAACCGGTGTTCCCCTGGTTCGCCTTCGGCGAGCGCGGCTCGCAAAAGCAGCTCTGGCGCGCCGTCTCCGACGCGGTGGCCGATGACGAGCCGATCGCCCTGCCGGACCGTCCGATCGGGTCGCTGGAGCTGAACCCGGACCTGGAGCTGCCGGCCTGGTACACCGATTGGGACATCCATGTGCAGCCCGGGGGCGTGTGGCGGGCCGATCCGTCGGCCCGGGTCTACGAGCTCGGCGCCAAGCTGGTGATGATGGGCGACAATGACGATTACGCCTTCCACCGCCGGTTCGTGGAGACGGCCGTCGCCCCGGTCCTGCCGGCGGCCCCCGGTCGGCTGATCGATCTCGGCTGCGGCTTCGGCAAGTCGACCTGGGCGCTCAAGCAGGCCTTTGCGGCGGCCGAGGTGATCGGCGTCGATCTGGCCGCCCCCTGCCTGCGCCTGGCCCATGCGAAGTGCGAGGAACGCGGGCTGGCGGTCCGCTTCGTGCAGGCCGACGCCGCCGGTACCGGGCTCGACGCCGGCACCGCCGATCTGGTCACCGCCACCATGCTGATCCACGAGCTGCCGCAGCCGCAGGTCAAGGCGTTCTTCGCCGAGGCGGCCCGGCTGCTCAAGCCCGGCGGGCGGCTGGCCGTCCTCGACTTCCAGTTCACCGGCGAGCCGGTGCGGGACGTCGCCATGATGGATCACGGCGCCCGCAACAACGAGCCGTTCCTGCCCGGGATGATGGCGTCGGATACCGTCGGCATGGTCGAGGCCACCGGCATGACCGGTGCCGCCTGGGTCGCCTTCGACGAACGCGGGGCCGGCCGGCTCGATACCCTCGCCTGGCCGAAACGACCGGAATGGCACTTCCCCTGGGCCGTATTGGAAGCGGAGAAGCCGCAATGACCACGTTCGAGGACAGCCTGACCGAGACCGGCAAGCCGGAGCTCGATTTCCTCGGCCCGGCCGATGCCGACACCGTCGCCGCCCTGGTCATGGACCTCGCCGCCCAGTTGCACGTCGAGCGGCAGCGGCGGATGGCGTTGGAGACCGTCCTGACGCGCACCGGCGTCGTCGACCGCGCTGCGATCGAGGGCTTGGCCGATGACGCCCGGTTCCTGGCGAAAGCGCGGGCGGCGCTGGACACGTCGCTACGCCGCTCCTTGCGGATCATGACCGAGGCCGGCGACCGCACCGGCCCCTTGCGGGCCGAAGCCCCGGCCGTCGAATGACCCGCCCTCGGCGGGGAAGAGCGCAGCGAAACCCAAGCCTGGTGCGAAGGTCGTGCTGGGGTTCGCCTTCGGCTCTCCCCAGCCGACGGCTCAAGCGCCCGGCAGGCCGGGAGGAACGCGGCGAAACCCGGCCCGTCATCGTCCCTCGGCCGGGCCCGGCCTTCACCGCCGCCCCACCGGCGGCCCCGCATCGCAACGGAGGATAGCGGCCATGGCACGCCCCCAGATCGAGTTCGTCCAGTCCCAGCGCCTGCCCTGGCGGGCCGAGCCGGTGGCGGCGATCCGCCCCGGCGCGGACGCCCGCACCCTGTCGGTCGATCCCGACACCGGCGCGTGCTCGCTGACCGTGCGCTATCCGGCCGGCTGGCAGGGGGCCGCCGACCAGATCCTGGATGCCGACGAGGAAGTCCTGGTGATCGACGGTGCGCTGACCGTCGGCGACCGCACGCTCGGCTATCTCGGCTACGCCCATTGGCCGGCGGGCTACCGGCGGCCGGCGCTGGCCGCGCCGGAAGGGGCGGTGGTGGTCACCTTCTTCTCCCAGGCCCCGCAGGCGGTGACGGCCCCGGCCGCGCCGGCGGTCGACCCGGCCCGGCTGGTCGCGGGGCTGGACAGCTTCCAGATGCCCTATACCGGCAACTTCCATCCGGAGTTCCCGCCCGGCGCCGGCCGCAAGATACTGTACCAGGATCCGGCGACCGGGGACCAGAGCTGGATCCTCGGCACCCTGGGCCTGCGCTGGGGGGAGCGCGCCGAATGCCACCCGGTGGTGGAGGAGATGTACCTGCTGGCCGGGGAAGTGCACGGCAATTGCGGGGTGATGCGGCCGGGCGCCTATTTCTGGCGGCCGCCGCACATCGCCCATGGCCCCTATGGCAGCCTGACCGGCAACGTCTACTTCTTCCGCACCAAGGGCGGGCCGCTGTCGACCGAATACCAGGATGCGGCGCAACCGTTCCGCTGGTGGCCGGAGACGGACCAGATCCTGCCCGAGGCGATGGCGGATTACGCCGGCGACGCCGCGGCCGCCACCCGGCCGTGGTGAGGGACGACCGCGCATGACCGTGCCCGAGCCGCTGCCCCTGTCCGCCGTCAAGCGCGGCTTCGCCGATTGCGGCGACCGCCAGATCCATATCCGCCGCTGCGGCCCGCCCCCGGGCACGGCGGCGGCCGATCGCACCCCGCTGGTGCTGATCCACCAGGCCTCCGGCTCCTCGCGGATGATGGTGCCGCTGATGCGGGTCCTGGGCCGCGACCGGCCGGTGCTGGCCCCGGACCTGCCCGGCAACGGCGACAGCGACCCGCCCGCCGTCCGGCAGGAGGCGATGACCGATTTCGCCGGGTCGATCGGCCAGGCGCTCGATGCCCTCGGGCTGGCGTCATGCGCGCTCTACGGCTTCCACGCCGGCGCCGGCGTGGCGGCGGAGCTGGCGATCGCCCGGCCCGACCGGGTCAAGGCGGTGATCCTCGACAGCCTGGGCCTCTACGATCCGGCGGAGGCCGAGACCTTCGTCCGGGACTATGTGCCGGCGATCGACCGGCACCCCCACGGCCTGCACCTGATGGCGGCCTGGCACTATGTCCGGGACACCTATCTGTTCTGGCCCTGGCACAAGACCGATGCCGATCATGCCCGCGCGGTCGGCCTGCCGCCGCTCGACGACCTGCACGCCAAGGTGATCGAGGTGCTGAAATCCCTCGATCATTTCGGCGACCTCTACAAGGCCGCCTTCCGCCACGACAAGCCGGCCCGGCTGCCACTGATCCAGGCCCCCACCCTGGTCGCCGCCGGCCGCACCAACAGCCAGGCCCACCACGTCCCCACGATCGCAAGCCTCGTTCCGGGATCGCAACAGCTCCTGACCGAGGGCATCTACACCCCCGAAGCCGCCTTCGCGACCGCGGCCGTATTGGGTCGATGGCTGGCAGCGACGGTGGACGGGGCCGCACGCATGCCGTAGCCGCTACCGGGTGGTTCAACGCGGGCGGCACCCCACCCACATCGACGACCGGACAGCCTCCCCCCCTCCCTATCGGGAACCCCGCCATGGCCCCCCTGCCCCCCGGACCGACCGACTGCCTGGTCGTGGTCGATGTCCAGAACGATTTCATGCCGAGCGGTGCCCTGGCGGTGCCGGACGGTGATGCCGTGGTTCCGGTGATCAACCGGCTGATGCCGCACTTCCCCCATCTGGTGCTGACGCAAGACTGGCACCCGCCCGGCCATCTCTCGTTCGCCTCCAGCCACCCGGGCCGGCGGCCGTTCGAGACCGTCGGCATGCCCTACGGCCTGCAAACCCTGTGGCCGGACCATTGCCTCCAAGGAGCCGGCGGCGCGGCCTTTCATCCCGATCTCGCAACGAACCGGGCCGAGATGATCGTCCGCAAAGGCTACCGTCCGGCGATCGACTCCTACTCCGCGTTCATGGAGAACGACCGGACCACCCCGACCGGGCTCACCGGCTATCTGCGGGAACGCAGCTTCACCCGGCTGTTCTTCGCCGGCCTCGCCACCGATTTCTGCGTCCGCTGGTCGGTCGAGGACGCCCGCGCCGCCGGCTTCGAGGCGGTGCTGATCGAGGACGCCTGCCGGGCGATCGACCTCGACGGCTCCCTGGCCGCGGCTCAGGCGGCGATGGACCGCTGCGGCGCGTTACGGGCGGTCGCGGACGCCATCGGCGGCTGAGCGACCGGCCGGCGGGTCTGCACTGACCGCGGCTGCGGTTGGGCGGGCGTCCGCAGCCGCCTATAGTGCCCGGCATGACCGATGCCGCTTCCGATCTCCAGGCCGCCGTGGCGGTGATCTCGCGCGTGCTCAAGATCACCGAGCCGGCGATCCAGACCGCCCACGGGGACCTCAAGCTCGCCCCGTCCGATATCCAGTCGCTGCGCTTCATCGCCGAGCACCCGGGCTGCATGGCCAGTGCGCTGGCCGACCATCTCGGGGTGGTGCCGACCACCGCCACCAGCATCGTCGACCGGCTGGTCAAGCGGGATTTCGTCCACCGGGCCCGGCCCGAAGGCAACCGCCGCGCCATCGCCCTGACCCTGACCGCGGCCGGCCGGGACGCCTTCACCCGCATCGATGCCGACGAGAAGGCGACCATGACCCTGATGCTCGACGCCCTGCCGCAGGCGGACCGGGCCGCGTTCGTCACGGCGATGGAGCGCATCGCCGCACATCTTTCTTCGATGCGGTGATTGCATATCCCTCCTGCCGACCCCCGATCCGTTACCGTGACCCGTTGCTGATATGACCCCACCCGACACCGCCCCGACCCTGGCGGATATCCGGGCCGCGGCCGACCGGATCGCCGGCGCCGTCCGGCGGACACCGACGGTCGAGGCCCTGCCGGCGGCGATCGATCCGGCCCCCGGGCTCCGGCTCGCGCTCAAGCTCGAAAGCCTGCAGATCACCGGCTCGTTCAAGGCGCGGGGGGCGGTCAACCGAATCGCCGCGCTGACCGAGGGCGAGCGGCAGCGGGGCGTGATCACGGTATCGGCCGGCAACCACGCCCAGGCGGTCGCCTACGCCGCCGGGCGCCTGGGTGTCCGGGCCACCCTGGTGCTGCCGGAAAACGCCGCCCCGGAGAAGATCCGGGCTCTGTCCCGCTGGCCCAACACGGAGATCATCGTCAAAGGGGCCGTGTGGGACGATGCCCGCGACGCCATGCTGGCGCTGCAAGCCGAACGGGGATCGACCTTCATCCATCCGTTCCGCGACCCCGCCGTGATCGCCGGCCAGGGAACCGTCGGCCTGGAATGCCTGTCCCAGGTGCCGGACGCCGACACCGTCCTGGTGGCGATCGGCGGGGGCGGGCTGATCGCCGGCATCGCCACCGCCGCCAAGGCCCTCAGACCCGGGATCCGGATCATCGGGGTCGAGGCGGCGGGCGCCCCGACCCTGTTCGAAAGCCGGCGGCAAGGCACCCCGGCGACGCTGTCGGCGATCCGGACCGAGGCGGCCTCGATCGCCCCCCGGACCACCGAGCCGATCAACCACGCCATCATCGACCGGCTGGTCGACGACATCGTGCTGGTCGACGATGCCGCGATGGCCGGGGCGGCGCGGTGGCTGTGGACCGAGCATGGCATCGCTGCCGAACTGGCCGGTGCGGCGACGGTCGCCGCGCTGACGACCGGGGCGCATCGGCCCCCCGCCGGTGCCCGGCCGATCGCGATCGTCTGCGGATCGGGGATGGCCGGCCTGGGCTGACGGCATCGGGTCGCGGACCGGCGATCCCTTCGCCGACCGACGGCCGCCTCATACCACGTCACGACGAGCAGGGCTCCCGGTGACGTGGCAAGCGTGCCCGGCGTGCTCGAGCGTGTACGGGGTAAGCCCCAAGCCCCGTGCGGCGTTTGAACGCGAGCACGGTTTGGGATGAGGTCCCCTCGGCGCAAACCGGTGTAAGGACCCGCACGGGGCTCATGCCATCCCGGTTCATCGGCAGGCGATGGACTTCGGAGACCGATCGATTCATCATCGATCCCATCCATCACAGCCCGGGGCTGAACGATCCCGCCGGGCAGGCGATCCAGGGGCGGAGGAACGGGTGGAGATCGATCGGCTCCTGGCGGAACGGGAGCGGCGCGGGGTCACGACGCTGCTGGGCGCCCGGGCCCTGTTCGTCCTCCTGCTGGCCGTGCCCGACATCCTGATGGCGTATCAGCCGCTGCTGGCGGTGTTGGCGCTGCTCAGCAGTCTGGGCTGGATCGCGGCGAACGGGTTCTTGTATTGGCGCCTGCGCCAAGGGGCGTCGCCGACCGTGATCGGGGCCGCCGGCCTGCTCCTGGACCTGATCGTGCTGCTCGTGTTCATGGCGATTGCGGGCCTCGACCTGTTGCCCGACGAGATCCCGGTGGTCTTCTATACCCATATCGCGTTGCCGCTGTTCCTGACCGCGCTGATCGTCCTGCACGGCATGGCCTTGCGGCCGGTCTACCCCGCGATCGTCACCCTCTGCGGTCTGGTCGCGACCGGCTACGGCATCTGGCACGCCGGTCAGGTCGGCCATGACGGCATGATGGCGGAGATGCCGGCCGCCCTGACCCGCCAGATCGATGTCGGGCTGATGGTGCTGGTCGGGGCGGTGGGCGCGGGCGTCACCTACACCGCCCATGCCGCGCGCCGGCTGCTCACCGAAGGCCTCCGCGCCGAAGCGGCCAACGGGCTGATGCGGCGCTACTTCTCCCCGCAGGTCGTGCACGGCCTGGAGGAGGGCCATCGCGCCTCCCCGTTGGAGGAGACCGGCGGCCGGGTGCTGGAGACGGCCGTGATGTTCTGCGACATCCGCGGTTTCACCAAGGCGACGGAACACATGGCGCCGGCCGAGGTGATGGGCTTTCTGACCAGCTACCACGCCGCCATGATCGACGTGATCTTCGACCATGACGGCACGATCGACAAGTTCATCGGCGACGCGATCATGGTGACCTTCGGCACGCCGCAGCCGGGCGCGGACGACGCCGACCGGGCGGTGGCGGCGGGCCTGGCGATGATGGCGGCGCTCGATCGGCTCAATGCCGGGCGGGCGGAGCGGGGGGAGCCGCCGATCGCCCACGACATCGCCATCCATTTCGGCCCCGTGATCGCCGGATCGATCGGCACCGACGCCCGCCGGGAATACACGGTCCTGGGGGATGTGGTGAACACCGCATCGCGGATGGAAGGCCTGTGCACGGTCCTGAACGAGCCGTTCCTGATCTCCGCCGACCTTGCGGACCGGCTCACCGATCCGCCCCGGCTGCGCCGGCTGAACCCGCTGCCGATCCGCGGCCGGGACCAGATCCTCTCCTTGGTCGCGGTGGAGTGGCACGACACCGATCGGGACGCCCCCGACAGGGTCGAGGAGGCGGTCGGCGCCACCGCCGTCTGACCCCGGAGCCCGGTGACGGGCAGCGGCCTATGCGGTGTCTCGTACCGGTTCGCGCAGCGGGGACCTCATCCCAAACCGTATTGGCGTCATTGATCCGAGTATCAGCCGTCGACGCTCACCCAGCGCAGGATGAAGAAGTTGTCCGCCCGCTGGACCACCGTGACCCCGTCGCGGACGCCCCAGACCAGCGGCTGCACATGGGTCGGCACATAGACCACGTCCTCCCGCAGGACGGTGTGCACCGCGTCGACCAGGGCCTGACGGGCCGCGGGGTCGATTTCGGTCTGGATCGGGCCGAGCCGGCTGTCGACC
>JANQKE010000150.1 GCA_028281265.1 Alphaproteobacteria bacterium
CCCTCAGGATCCCGGCCATCGCCGCGACCAGCCGTGGCGTACGGCCGTGACACAGCCCCACACACACCTCCGGACCCACACCCAAACCCCGCAACCAACTCGCCAAACGCCACGACCAATCCCCAACCTCCCCCCGCGTCCACGTCTCAACACCCTGCTGGACGCAGGGGGCTGCCGGCTCCAGACGGTCACCAGCCGCCATCGCTTCGGTGATCGTGGCAAAGGGCACCGGCAGGTGGGTGGAGCGGCCGCGTGCCAAGGCGGACTCATCGAGGGGCTCGAGCGCGATGGCCGAAAGCGGCCGGTCCAGAGAGCCCGCGAACTGCCCCAATATGGTGGTCAGATGCCCGGCGATCCGCTCGATCTCGTCCTCGGCGACGGCGTCGCCGTCGTAGAGGAGATCGAGCTGCAACGCACGGTCCGGCACCGCGACCAGGGTAAGCGGATAGTTGGTCTGTTCCCGGCTGTCGGTGACGTCGAGGGTGATCGATGCGGTGCTTTCCCCCCCTGCCGGGCCGTCGAGCGGGTAGTTCTCGAACACGACGAGGCTGTCGAACAGCGGCTCGCCGGCAGGCAGATCGGCATATTTCTGAACGCGTGCCAGCGGTGCCTGCGCGTGAGCCTGAGCACCGGCAAGCGCCTGTTGGACCTCGGTCAGCCAGGTGTGCGCGACCTGGCCGGGCCGCACCTGGATCCGCAGCGGCACGGTGTTGATGAACAGCCCGACCATCGATTCCGCCCCCGGCAAGTCGTCCGGCCGGCCGGCGATCGTCGCCCCGTGGATGATGTCGGTGTCGCCGGTGTGGCGCGCGATCAGCAGCGACCAAGCGCCCTGGACCAGCGTGTTCAGGGTCAGGCCATGGGTCCGTGCCCGATGTCTGAGCGGCGTGACGGTGTGCTCCGCGACGACCGTGCGATGCCGGGCCATGCGCCGTCTTACGCCCGGGGGCCGGGGCCGGGTGAGGCGGGTCGGCGTGGAGAACCCGGCGAGCCGATCCCGCCAATAGGTCTCGACCGTGTCGGAGTCCTGCCGTCTGAGCCAGGCCAGAAACCGGGCATAGGGCGGTAGCGGGCCCGGGATCGCGCTCGGGTCGGTCAATCTCTGCCGCACTTCGGCGATCAGCCGGCCGCTCGACCAGCCGTCCAGAAGGGCGTGATGAAAGGTCAGCACGAACACGTCGTCGGGAACGCCGGTCCGGATCAGCACCGCACGCAGCAAAGGCGCGCGGGCCAGCACGAAGCCTCGGCCCCGGTCGGCGTCGAGCCAGTCTTCCAGCCGGCTGGACAGGGGTTCGTCCGACAGGTCGGACCAGTCGACCTCCTGCCAGGGGAGATCGGCGGTCCGCCGGATCACCTGGACCGGCGTCTTGGCCTTGTCCCAGACCAGGGCCGCCCGCAGGCTCGCATGCCGGTCGAGGACGGCCTGCCAGGCCGCGCGCAACGGCTCGGCATCCCGGCCGAGCCCGCGCACCCGGCACAGGATCTGGACCACATGGTCGCCGCCGCCGGCGTCCATCAGACTGTGGAACAGCATCCCTTCCTGCATCGGCGTCAGGGGCAGGATGTCTTCGATGTCATGAGCCATGGCGGTGGGGCGGTGCAACGGGCGTCAATCGACCAGGCTGCCGGCGATGGCGTCGAGTTCGTCCGCCGACAGATCGACCTGCTGAAAATCGGATGCGGTGATCTGCCGTTCCTCTTTGTGGAGGCAGTGTTGGAGGAGGGAGTGGAGGTTGTTGAGGGTGAGGTTGGCGAGGCGGTGGAGGGTGTCGGTGTCGAGGTTTGGGGGGCCGGACCAGTCGAGGCGGAGGCCGTCGGCATCGACCATGGCGTTGAGTTCGAGGGGGAAGGGTCTTTTGGCTTTGGTGTGTCGGTCGGGTCCGATGGGTTCTTGGGCCCATCCGGTGAGGGGGTGTGTGTGTCCGAGCTGGTCGAGCTGGCCGAGATAGTTGACCAGGATGTCGGGTTGGGGGGTCTGGGCGAGGGTGCGGGCGCGGGGGTCTTCGGGGTGGTGGAGCAGGGCGCCGTGGCTGAGGCCGTGGTCGGGCAGCCGGCGCAGCCCGTCCTTGACGGCCGCGATCAGGGTGGCCGGGTCGTCTGCGGGCAGGTCGAGCCGCACCGGTGTCAGGCTGGTGAACCAGCCCACGGTGCGGCCGAGATCGGGCGGGGTGTCCGGGTCGACCGTTTCGGCTTGCCGGCCATGGCCTTCCAGGGCCAGGCGCAGGGCGGCGGGCTGGCTGGCCGGGACGCCGAGGAGGTGCCGCACCGCCCGGCCCAGGGCGGCCACCAGCAGGTCCTGGACGGTGGTGCCGTAGGCCCGGCCGCTGTCCCGCAGCAGGGCCTGTGTCCGGTCGCCGTCCAGCCGGACGGTGACCGTCCGGGCCTCGGCCACCGTCCCGGTCCGGTCGGGGTCGACCAGGCCGGACAGGGCCGGACGGCCGGCCTGGTCCAGCCAGAAGTCCCAATGCCGGGTCGCCGGCCCGGCGGCGTAGCGGTCCAATGCCCGGGCCCAAGCGGCGAACGACCCGCCGGCCGGCAGCGCGGCCGGCTGTCCGGCCGCTATCCGGTCATAGGCCTGGGCCAGATCGTCGAGCAGGATGCGCCAGCTGACCCCGTCGACGATCAGATGGTGGATCGCCAGCAGCAGCCGGACCGGCCGGCCCCGCTCGGTGAACAGCACCGCACCGGCCAGCGGCCCGTTACCCAGGTCGAAGCCGGCCTGTACCCGCGCCCCGGTCGCCGCGATCCGCTCGGCCCCGTCGGTGCCGTCCAGGGCCACCGTCTGGGTGGTGGTCGGCGGCCGGTCGGCCGGCTCGGCCCGCCAGGGGCCGTCCTCGTCCCGGACGAACCGGGTGCGGAACGCCGGATGGGCCTCGGTCACCGCCTGCCAGGCCGCCGTCAGCGCCGCCGCATCGGTGTCGGGGGCGAGGGTGAACAGCAGGCTCTGGTTGAAGTGATGCGGAGCCACCGGGTCGCCGGCCAGGAACCAGCGCTGGATCGGGGTCAAGGGGGCCGGCCCGCCGGGATCCGCCGCCGCCGTCTGCCGAGCCCGGGCCCGGCTGTCGGCCAGGGCGGCCAACGCCCCCAGACTGCGCTGCTCGAACACGTCCCGGGCGGCCAGGTCGAGCCCCGCCCGGCGGGCCCGGCTGACCAGCTGGATGGCCACGATGGAGTCCCCGCCCAACTCGAAGAAGCCGTCTTCGGGACCGATCCGTCCGCCCCCCAGCAGCTCCGTCCACAGCCCCGCCAGGACATGCTCGGTCGGCGTGCCCGGCCGGCTGCGGGGCCGGGCGGCCCGGCGCTCGGCCCAGGCCCGGACCGGGTCGGGCAGCGCCTTGCGGTCGATCTTGCCGTTGGCGTTGAGCGGCAGCGCCGGCACCACCAGCAGCAGCGACGGCACCATGTAGTCCGGCAGCCGGGCGGCCAGATGCCCGGTCAGCGCCACCCGCACCGCCGCATTGTCCGGCGGACCGGCGACATGGGCACACAGATGCTTGCGGCCCTCGGCCTCGAATGCCCCGACCACCGCCGTGGTGACCGCCGGATGATCGCGCAACGCCGCCTCGACCTCGCCCAGCTCGATGCGGAAGCCGCGGATCTTCACCTGATCGTCTTCCCGGCCGCAATAGTCGAGCTGGCCGTCCTCCCGCCATCGGGCCAGATCCCCGGTCCGGTACATCCGTGCCCCCGGCGGGCCGAACGGACACGGCACGAACCGTACCGCCGTCAGACCCGGCTGACCCAGATACCCCCGCGCCACACCCGCACCCGACACATACAGCTCACCCACCACACCCACCGGAACCACACCCAATCCCCGGTCCAGAACGTA
>JANQKE010000152.1 GCA_028281265.1 Alphaproteobacteria bacterium
CCCTCAGGATCCCGGCCATCGCCGCGACCAGCCGTGGCGTACGGCCGTGACACAGCCCCACACACACCTCCGGACCCACACCCAAACCCCGCAACCAACCCGCCAAACGCCACGACCAATCCCCAACCTCCCCCCGCGTCCACGTCTCAACACCCTGCTGGATCGCAGGATGATCCGGGTCCTGCTGCGCCAGGAGCGCCATGCCCTCGAGCAGGGTCGGCCAGGCCGGCGGGGCGGCCGGGCCTCTGCCGCGGTTGCGGTCGAGTGCGGCTTCTTCGGGGGAATCGAACGGGACGGCGAGGACCGTGCGATCGGCCGTGCCGCACAGACCGTCGAGGACGACCCCATACCGGGCGAGCAGCCGGTCGACATCCGGGCCGGCAAAGCGAGCGGTGTGGAAGCTCGCCTCGATCAGGTAGCCGTCACCGGTGTCGACCAGATTGAGGCTGAGGGGAAAGGCGCTGGCGGCGATCGGGTGAGGCAGGGCCTCGACAGTGACCGGACCGAAATCCGGCAGGATCCGCCGATCGACGTTGAAGCTGGTCTCCAGGGTCGGCGTGTCCGAGCCGGCGAGCCAGGCCCAGGGGACATCCCCCCGCCCATAGGCCTTGAGCAGGCGCGCCTTGGTCGCCGTGACCGCCTGACCCACCGTCTTGTCGTCGAACCGCGGCAGCCGCACCGCGAGGACATGCGTACAGTAGCCGACCAGCCGGTCCGCCCCCGGCAGCCCGCGACCGGTGACCGGGACCGCGATGCGATGGCCGTTCTCACCGCTCAGCCGGGCCAGCAGAATGCCGTAGGCCGTCAGCAGGACCATCGCCGGGGTGGCGTCCAGCCTCCGCGCCACCGCCTGTACACGGGCATAGAGGTCGGACCCGACCAGCCGCGTTCGCTTGTCCCCGTCGTAGCGGAGCGCCGTACCGGTCGGCTGAGGGCGCCCCAACCCCAGGGCCGGGGCGGGGATGGCCAGTTCGGCCCGCCAGAAAGCCCGCTGCCGCCGCCAACCCGCCGTGCCGCCCTGGACGATCTGCCGGATCACGTAGTCGGTGAAGCGGGGGGCGGTCGCAGGCGCCGGGCTGCCGGCGAGGCGGTCCGCGATCTCCTCGAACATCACGCCGAAGGATAGGCCGTCGGCGATCACGTGGTGGGCGGCGATATGAAGAACGTGATCCGCGTCGGTCAGCCGCACGAGATGGGCCGACGCCAGGGGCCCGCGATGCAGATCGAACAGGCGCAGTGTCTGGGCGTCGAGCCACGCCGCCAGCGCGCCGTTCGGATCATCGGTCCGGTCGGACAGGTCGACGCCGATCAGCGGGATGGCGAGCGTGTCGTCGACCCGCTGGCCCAGCCCGTCGGCGGCGATCACGGTCCTGAGGGCGTCATGGCGCCGGACGACGTCGTCCCAGGCGCGGGCAACGCGATCGGTGTCGAGCGCACCGCCAAGCCTGAGGGTACCGTAGACCGTATAGGCCCGGCTGCCCGTCGGGTCGACCTGGGCAAGGGCCCAGAGCTGGCGCTGGGCCGCGCTGATCGGATGATCGCCCCGGCGCCGTGCCAGGACGATCTGGCCCGGGACGGCGGCCCAGGCCGGTCCGGCCTGGCCGTCCGGCAGCGCCTGAACGGCCTCGAACCCGCAATGGCGCAGCCGATCGCCCCAGCCCTCGGCCGTCAGCAGCGGCCCGGTCCCGCCGGCCCGATCGTCGGTCGACGCCCACCATCCTTCCGTCACGCCGAAGATCAGATCGATCCAGCGCCGCCGCCGGGTCAACTCCAGGATCACGAGGAGCCCGCCGGGCCGCAGCAGGCGTGCCAGGCCGGTCAAAGCCGCCGGCAGGTCGGCGGCGACGTGCACGGCGTTGGCCGCGATCACCAGATCGTAGCTCGCTTCGACCATATGGTCGGCATCGAGAGGGGCGTTGAGATCGAAGAGCCGGCAGCGGAACCCGGGCGTCTCGCCGAACCGTGCCCTGGCGGCGGGGAAGAAGCCGGCCGAGACGTCCGTGAAATCGTAGACCAGATCGCGGCCGTCGAGCGTCGGCAGGACGGATGCCGTCGTCCCCCCGGTGCCGCCCCCGACCTCCGCCACGCGCAGGGGCCGGTCGGCCGAGACCGATCGAACCGCCTGCTCCACGGCGTCCGCGATCAGCCTGTTGAGCGCGACGGCCGCCCGGGGCGCCTGGTAGAGTGCGGCCACGTCGGAGAAATCCCCGCCCGGGGCGAGCGCTTCCAAGGGGTGCAGGGTGCCGGTCAGGATCTGGGGCAGAGCCCGGCCGACCCGCGTGAGCGCCGGCAGCTCGACCCGGTCTTCCTCCGCGAAGCCGGGCCGCGGGGCGTCGCCGGGCGCCTCCAGGAAAGACAGAAGGTGGCGGTGGAACCGCTGCTGCGCCGGGGTGATGCCATGACCGTCGGCGATGCCGGGCGCCTCGAACGCCTGGGCCACGAACCGTGTCGCGAGCCGGTCGAGGTCATCCATGTCGTCGGCGAGCGACGGGTCGAGACCGGCGGTTTCGGCGATCGCCGGCAGCTCGGGGCGCAGGGCGGTCGCGATCGTTTCGGGTCCCGCCGGTGCGATTGCATCGGCCTGCGACGGGGGATCCGCCGGGTCGAGATAGCCGGCGGCCCGCAGGGCGGCGAGGCTGTCGATCGTTGCCGCGACGATGTGATCGACATCGGCCTGGCGATGCGCGGTCGACAAAAAGCAGTTGCGCCCTTCCCAGATATACACGCCGCGCTGGATCAGGGCGTAGAAGAACAGGTCCGCGTTGCCCGTCACGGTGAACCGGAACAGCGATCCGTAATGCTCCACCGCCATCGGATAGCGGTGTTCGCGGCAATGGGCGTTCAGGGTCGCCGCCATGGCCGCCGTGAGGTCGTTGACCGGCGCGGTCAGCGCCGCCCCTTTTTCCTTCAGTTCGGTCAGCACGGCCCGGGCGGCGGCCATGCTGACGGCGTTCTTGTTGAAGGTCCCGCCGAAGAAGACCTTCTCGGCCGACGGGAAGCTGTCGTCGCCATAGCCCCAGACACCGCCGTCGATCCCGTCGAGAAACCGCGGATGGCCGGCGACGACACCGATCGGGCTGCCGCCGCCGATCAGCTTGCCGTAGGTGGCGATGTCGGCCCGCACGCCGAAATCGGCCTGCGCACCCCCGGGGGTCTTGCGGAACCCGACCAGCACCTCGTCGAAGATCAGGGCGGCGCCGGTGTCGTCGGCCAGCCGGCGGAGCTGTCGGAGGAAGCCGCGAGGCTGCCGGGAGGGCCGCCGGCTTTGCACCGGCTCGACCAGGATCGCGGCGAGACCGTCGCCATGCTCTCGGATCGCCTCCAGGGCGGAGGCGCTGCCATATTCCAGCACCAGCACATCGGCCGCCGTGGTCCGGGTCACGCCGGCAGCCAGAGGAACCCCCTGATGCCGATCCCCGGCGGTCGCCAGGACACCGTCGAAATGGCCGTGATAGGAGCCGGCGAACAGGGCGATCCTGCTGCGGCCGGTCGCCGAGCGGGCGAGGCGGATCGCGGTCATGATCGCTTCGGTACCGGAGTTGCAGAACGCGACCCGGTCCATCCCCGTCAACTCGGCGATCAGGCCCGCGACCTCGCCCGCCAACCGGCTTTGCGGGCCGATCTGGAGGCCACGACACGCCTGTTCGGCGATCGCATCGGCCACCACGCCGGCGCCATGGCCGAACAGGTGGACGCCGAAACCCATCGTCACATCGACGTAGCGGTTGCCGTCGACGTCCCAGAGATGCGCACCCTCCGCCCGGTCCCCAACGATCGGAAACAGCATTTCCTTGATCGAGGGGCGGAAACCGAAGACGCGGCGGCTGTCCGCCATCACCCGGCGGTAGCGGTCGGCCATCCGCTTCGAGCCGGCATGCCGTGCCGTATAGGCCGCGACGAAATCGTCGAGATAGGCCCGCTGAGGGGCCATGAGCGGCGGCTCCGGCGCAGGGGCGTGCGGCCGTGTCGGGGCTTGGGTGCCAGCCGGGGGTGTCGCCGGGCGATCGCCTTCGGGGACAGGGGGTACGGTGTCCGGCCGCGACCGTGCGGCGGCATCGCCCGTGTCGGCCGGTATCCCGCCGCGGACCAGGATATGGTCGGCCAGACGGCCCATGGTGTTGACCGATCCCATCAGCACCGCCATCGGGATCGCGACGCCGTAGCGCCGCTCGATCGTCTTGACCGCATCGATCAGCAGCAGGGAGTCCGCCCCGACCTCGAAGAACGGTGTGTCGGCCGTCAACGCGGCGTGCTCGACCCCCAGCAGCCGGGCGAACAGATCGGTGAGGTCCCCGATCACGGTCTGCGGATCGAGCGGTGCCGTGTCGGCCGGTGCCGGTTCCGCGACGCCGGCGGTCGGCGGTGCCGAGGTCTGCCGGGCGGCGGGATCGATCCAGTGGCGCTGGCGATCGAACCGGTAGGTCGGCAGGTCGACCAGATCGGCCGGACCGCCGGCGGCTTGCTCGGGCGCGATCTCGGCGCCGGCGACGAAGGCCGCTGCCACCTCCGCCGGGTCCGGCGTCTCCACCGCCTTGGCCGGGCGGTCGTCGGCCAGCCCGGTCAGGAGGCCGTCCGGGGATCGACCGGCAGCGAACGCGCGCAGGCGGTGCGCCGCCGTCTCGGCCGTCTGCGCCGCCATCGCCAGCCGATGGCGAAACCGGTCGCGGCTCGCCAGGGCGGAGAAGCACACATCCGCCAGACCCGGGGGCGGGTCGGTCCGGAGCTGGTCCGCATAGGCGCCGGCCAGGGCGCGCAGCGCCGGCTCGGTCTTGGCGGACAGGCAGAGCACGGCCGGGCGAGCGCCCGGCATCGGACGCGGAGCCGGCGCCGGCTCCGCGCTTTCGACGATCAGGTGCACGTTCGTCCCACTCATCCCGAAGGCGCTGAGGCTGGCCCGGACAGGCCGGTCCGTCGGCAGGGGGAGCGGGGTGACCGGAACGCGAACGGGCACCCGGTCCCAGTCGATGCGCGGGTTGGGTGTGGTGAAATGCGCCTGCGGCGGGACGGTGCGGTGCTGCAGCGCCAGCACCGTCTTGATCAGACCGGCGATGCCGGCTGCCGCTTCGAGATGGCCGATGCTGGCCTTGACCGAGCCTATCGGAAGCCGCCGCCCCTGGCGGTCGTCCCCGCCGAACACCGCCGCCAGCGCCCCCACCTCGATCGGATCGCCCAGCGGGGTGCCGGTGCCGTGCGCCTCGATCAGATCGATATCGGCAGCCGTCAGACCGGCCGACGACAGCGCGGCGCGGATGACCGCTTCCTGGGCGCCCGGGTTGGGCGCGGTCAGGCCGTTGGAGGTGCCGTCATGGTTGACGGCGCTCCCGCGCAGGATTGCGAGGATCCGGTCGCCGTCGGCCTCGGCATCCGCCAGCCGCTTGAGCACGACCAGGCCACACCCCTCGCCCCGACCGTAGCCGGAGGCGGCGGCGTCGAAGGCCCGGCTGACGCCATCGGGGGCCAGCGCATCCAGCCGGTCGAGTGCGACCATCGTCTCGGCGGACAGCAGGGCGTTCACCCCGCCCGCCAGAGCGAGATCGCATTCCCTCGACGCCAGGCTCCGGGACGCCAGATGGACCGCCAGCGCCGAGGACGAGCAGGTGGTGTCGACCTGCAGGGCGGGCCCCTTGAGGTCGAGGGCGTAGGCCACCCGGCCGACGCCGACGCCGCCATGCGTGCCCAACCCGGTGAACTGGTCGATCGCCGGCAGGCCGGCCCGGGCGATCCGGGCGGCATATTCGCTCGGGCCGATGCCGGCGAACAGCCCGGTCGTGCTGCCCCGCAACCGGCTCGGCGCCAGGCGCGCCTGTTCCAGGGCCGCATAGGCCACCTCCAGCAGCAGCCGGTGCTGCGGATCGAGCCCGCGGGCCGCCTGCGGCGGTATGCCGAAGAACGCCGCGTCAAACCGGTCGATCCCGTCGATGAAGCCTCCGGCCTGTACCCGGTGCCGGTCGGTGCGATCCCCGTCCGTAGCGTAGGTCTCGGTCAGATCCGGGCGGTCGGCGGGCAGCGGCGCGACGGCCCCCCGCCCGTCCTGCAACAGCGCCCAGAACCGATCGGGATCGTCCGCACCGCCGGGGAACCGGCAGGCCATCCCGATGATGGCGACCGGCTCGGCCCGGTCGGGGGGCGTGGCGGGTGCCGTCCTGAGCGCAGCGTTCTCCTGCTTCAGCGCGCGGATCTCGGCAATCGCCTGGGCCAGCAGGGTCCTGACGGACGGGCCATCGTCGGGAGGGGTCACCGGTCCATCCCCTCGAGCTCGCGCGCCAGCAGCCGGGCGAGCTCCTTCTCGTCGAGGCCGGCGAGGTCGGTGGGCAGGTCCACGGCCGTGACGGCGGGACCGGGGGGCGGCGGTTCCGGGGGGGCCTCCGCCTGCGGACCCCGGGCGAGGTAGCCGGCCAACGACCCGATCGTCGGGCACGTCCAGGCCAGCGTCTCCGGCTGGGGCGGGGACCAGCCGAGATACCGGGTCAGGGCCTGGGCCAGGGTCACCGCCGCGACGGAGTCCAGGCCGAGTTCGACGAACGGGGTGTCGAGCCCGATCCGGGCCTTGGCCACGCCCTTGGTCGCCGCGAGCCAGTCGGTGATCCAGGCGGCGATCTCACCCGCCGAGCGGTCTGCCGGTGCCACCGGCAGACCTGCCGGCAGATCGGACGCGCCCGGCTCCCGCACCCAGGAGCCGAGCAGTTTGAGCTCCCCCGTCTCGTAGAGGGTCCGGCACCCCCCGCGCTGGATCTTGCCGCTCGACGTCTTGGGCAGGGTCAGCGGCGGCAACAGCAGGATCGCCACCGGGTCGACGTCGAACTCCGCGACGATGGCGCCGCGGATACGGGCGCACACCGCCTCCGGGTCGATCCGGCGCATGGTCTCCCGCCGAACTTCGACCGCCACGGCCAGATGGTCGACCTCCTCGCGCATCAGGGCGAAGGCGGCCGCTTGCCCCGCTGCCAAAGCCGGGTCGGCGTCGGCGGCCACGACCTCGAAATCCAGCGGGTAGGTGGTCTGGCCGCGCAGGATCAGTGTCTCCTTGATCCGGCCGGTGACGAACAGCTGCCCCTCCCTGAGGAATCCGAGGTCACCGGTCCGCAGGAAAGGCTGCCCGTCCGGATCGCCGGCCAGGCGTGCGTGGAAGGTGGCGGTGCTGACCTCGGGCTTGCCCCAATAGCCGTCACCGACGCTGGGGCCGGCCAGCCACACCTCACCGATGGCGTTCTGCCCGAGATCCGCGCGGGTGGCCGGATCGGCGATCCTGACCGTGACGCCGGGGGGCGGCGTCCCGCACCCGACCAGGAGCCGGGCTCTGGCTGCCGAAGCCGGTTGTTCGAGGCGGTTGGCCTTGAGCGCTTCGGTGTCGACCGGCAGGAGCGTCGGCTGCGGGATCGGGCCGCCGCCGGTCACGTAGAGCGTAGATTCGGCCATGCCGAAGCAGGGGCGAAAGGCGGCGATGTCGAACCCGCTGCTTCTGAAATGAGTGGCGAACGCCTGCAGGGTCCGGGCCTGCACCGGTTCGGCACCGTTGAGCGCGACCCGCCAGCGGCTCAGGTCGAGCGTCGCGGCCTCGGCCTCGCCGACCTTCTCGACACACAGGTCGTAGCCGAAATTGGGGCAGCCCGCGTGGCTGGCCTTGGCGTCGCTGATCCGCTGCAGCCACGCCATCGGTCGTCGCACGAACGCCGCCGGCGGCATGAAATGGGCGGTGAAGCCGGTGTAGAGCGGCAGGACGACCGAGGTGATCAGCCCCATATCGTGGAAGTTGGGCAGCCACGAGACCAGGACCGAGCGGTCGTCGAACCCCATCATGGTCTCGATCGCCGCCGCGTTCTCCACCAAGTTCTCGTGGGTGATCACCACACCTTTCGGATCGCCGGTCGACCCCGATGTGTATTGCAGGAGTGCGATCGGCTGGGCCGCCGGATCGGTGCGCCGGCCGTCACCCGGCCGCTCGGCGGCAAGGCGATCGGTCGCCACCAGGGGCAGGGGCGGCATTCGACCGTCGCCGGCGACCTTGTCCGCCAGGGCGTCGGTCATCGACGCGACCGTCAGCGCCAGGCCGGCCGCGCAGTCCGCGGCGATGGTCATCACCCGCTCGGCCCGCTGGGTCCGCCGGGGCGGGTAGGCGGGAACCGCGATGCAGCCCGCCATCAGGCAGCCCATGAAGCCGGCGATGAAGTCCAGTCCGGGCGGGTACAGCAGCAGGACGCGGTCGCCGACGGCCGTCCGGTGTCCCAGCATGTCGGCCACCACCCGCGACCGATCGAACAGCGTTCGGCAGGTCACACCATCGTCGACGGTCAGCCCGTCGGCCGCCATGGTGAAGGCGGTCCGGTCGCCGGTCGCGCCGGCCCAGTGGGCAAGGGCGCCGATCAGGTCGGGATGCCTGAGCGCGGTCATCGAACATGCCTCATGCCGTCGGGGGCCGCAAAGACCGTGTGAGCCGACAACGATCCTACCCCGTCAACGACACGGCGGCGAACCGGTCGCCGACTTCGGCCACCGGCATCAGATCCAGCTCTTCGAGCAGCCGCCGGATCTCCCGCGAGCACGCCCGGATGTAGTCCATGTGATCGCGTTCGTCATAAGTCTCCTCGACGACCTGCTGGGCGCTGTCCCGGTCCAGCCCCACGGCCATCAGTTCGGCTCGAATGTTGGTCCGGTCCGGCCGCATGTAGGCCAAGATGGCATCGGGGAGCATGGCTGCGACGGGGCGGACCCTGTCGGCCGGCAGGCAGGCGAGAAAGCCCGTCAATAACTCCCGGTAGAACACGTGGTGGCGGGCCTCGTCGGCGGCGTGGTCGGCCATCACGCCGCGCACGGCCTCGGGGACTTCGCCTTGGCCGCGGGCATCGACCAGGGTCCCGGTGATCAGCATTTCCGAGACGGCCGTGAACAGGAAGCGGGTAACGGCCGGATTGTCGCTTTGCGCAGCCAGGGCGTCGAGCCGGTCGAGAAACCGCGGCCGCCCCGTGCCGGCCGGTGCGATTCCGGTCAGGGCGACGGTCTGCCGCATCAGATCGGCGCAGAACAGGGCATGGTAGGCCTCGTCGCAGACCAGCTTCTGGGCGTTCAGAAGGGTGTCGCCGTCCAGGGCGATGGGCAGCTCCCGCATCACGAGCTTGCGTGTGGTATCGTTCACCACCTGCAGCTCGAGGTTCACGGTGAAGGACAGGAAGCGGTAGAGCGCGTGGGTCAGCAGATCGGGAACCCGTTCCGGGTACTGGCGCCGGATGATCGGATGCTCGATATGCGGCACGAGATGGCGCGGGAACAGATCCAGGCCGGTGTCTTCGGGGTCGAGCCGGCGCCGCGGGGCCCGGCGGACGCTGGCCTTGTCGTACCAGGCCTCGAACAGCCCTGCCGCATCGGCGGACAATGCGGGGCAGCCGGCCCCGTCGGCCGCACACACATGGGCGAACTCGCAGCCCGTGAAGAACCCGGCGATTCCGCACATCGCTCAGATCCTCCCTCGGATCGTCGCCGACGGCCGTGACATCGGCCTACTCAGCAGCGATGCGCTGGGGTGGTGGTGTCGCCGGCTGGCCGACGGCATCGACATTGACCTCGAAGCGGATGTCCGGGGCCAGGAGCCCGGTGCGGCGCTTGGGCTTGACGTCCTGGCCGTCGACCAGGCTCAGCCGGCTCGTCCGCAGGATCGCCGCGATGATGAGCTTCATCTCGTAGATCGCAAAGGCCATGCCGATGCACCGACGATGGCCGCCGCCGAACGGGATGAACTCGAACAGGGACGGCTTCCAGCCCAGGAACCGGTCCGGATCGAACTTGGCCGGATCGGGGTAGATCTCCGGCCGGCGGTGGGCGAGGTAGATCGATCCCCAGATCTTCGTACCCGGTTCGAGGCGGACCCCTTCGATCTCCACCGGTTCCCGGATCAAGCGGCGCATCGTCAGCATCACGGGCGGGTAGTACCGCAAGGTCTCGTTGCAGACCGCCTCCAGATAGGGGAGCTTGGCGACCGCCAGCGGGTCCGGATCGGGGCCGAGCCCGTCGAGCTCCGCCTCGATCCGCTCCCGCATCTCGGGATAGGTGCCGAGCCAATAGATCAGCCACGACAGCGCCGAGGCGGTGTTCTCGTGACCCGCCACCATGAGCGTCATCAACTCGTCCCGGATCTCGTGATCCTCGAGCGCACGGCCGGTCTCATCGGTCGCCCGGCACAGCATCGCGAGCACGCTGGCCTCTTCCGGATCGGACCGTGCCCGGCATTCCCGGATCTCGGCGTAGAAGGCGTCGTCGCACGCCTTCTCGGCCGCCATGGAGTCCTGCCAGCCCTTGGCGAATGGCCGCAGGAACGGCATCCACAACGGCAGCACCGCCGACAGCTTGGAGCCGTAGAGCATCCGGTCACCGACATCGCGGCGCAGTTGCTGCCGCCGGTCGGAACCGTGGTCGCCGAACACGATCTGCAGCATCACGTTGAGCGTGATCTCCTGCATCTCGTCCCGGACATTGATCCGGGTGCCCGGTCGCCAGTGTTCGACGATGGATTCGGTCATGTCCAGGATGGCCTGGCCCCAGACCGTCATACGGGAGCCGTTGAACGGCGGCATCAGCAGGCGCCGGCGCTGCTTGTGCGGGGGGCCGGTCAGCAGGAGGACCGAGTTCTCCCCCAACAGGACCTTGAGCTCCTCATCCCCCGGCGCGTCGATCTCCGGTTGTACGAACAGCGCCTTGATCGTGTCCGGGTGGCTGACGATGACCATCGGGCCGACCCCGGGCAGCCGCATGGTGAACATGCCGCCATACTCGGCATAGACTCCGTCCAGATAACGCAGCGGGTCGCGCAGCCATTTGGCGAACTGGACGAGCGGGGGGGCGGTCGGTCCGGGTGGTAAGGGCATGCTTTCCGATCCCCTGTAGAGGATGCCGAGCGATCGGCCGATGATCTACACCCTAAAGGCGATCAGGGATAGTCCCCAGTCACTATTATTTTATGTGCCTAGGCCGCGGCCGGAGCGAACCGATCCTGGAGCACGCAGGCGCTGGCCACGCGGATCACCAGACGCTCCGCCCCGAGCCTTTCCCGTGCTGGCAGTGTGGGGATGGTCTCGACCGCGCGCAACACAGCCTTTCGGTCGTAGAACGGCACGGCGTCCATCGCCTTGCCGCTGACGATGTCGAACAGCATCGACAGGAACGGTGCCGTTCCGTCCTGCGGGCTCGGCGGGGCCAGGAACGGCAGCTTGGGACCACTATACACCTGCTCCGTGACAAACGGGCGGGCGGCTTCGCGCAGAAGGTGCTTGTTCCGGCCGGGCCGGATCCGCACGGTCGCGGGGAGATCCGTGGCGGTGTCCGCCAGGACATGGTCCAGCAGCGGCAGCCGGCCCTCGATCGAATGCGCCCGCTCCACGCCGTCGCCGAGCGTGCGGAGCAGGAAGTTGGCCATCACCGTCTTGTCCCAAACATACATCGACTGGTCGATGAAGGCACGCCCGGCGACCTGTCCCTCAATATCCAGATGGTTGAACAGAACCCGCAACGGCTCGACATCGGCAAAACGGTCCTTCAGCCCGTCGGCCAGGAGCGCGTTGGTCCGGTCCGCCATCAGGGCACCGGCGGCCAGCCACACCGGTACCTTGCCGCCCATGACCCGCTTGACGATCGCCAGCCGCGGGTCGGTCGTCCAGGCGTCCGGCGCCTCGAACATCTCTTCGTAGCCGCCGAAGACCTCATCGGCGCCTTCGCCGGTGATCATGGCCCGAAAGCCCTCGCCATGCGACAGCCGGCTCAGCAGAAACTTGGCCACCGACCCGCCGTTTCCGAGCAGGCCTTCGCAATGGAACACGGTATCGGCGAAATGATCGGCGAGATCTCCTTGCGTGACCTTGAGCTCGTATAGCCGCGCCCCCATGGCGGCGGCGGTCTGCTTGGCGACCGCGCTCTCGTCGTAGGTCGGATCGTCGAAGGCGATGGTGAACGTCGGCACCTCCCTGCCGGCAAGATGGGTGACGACGCCGAGGACGGTGGAGGAGTCGAGCCCGCCGCTGAGGTAACAACCGTATCTCGCGCCGGAGCTCGGAATGCGCAGCCGGATCGCTTCCACCAGGCGGTCGCGAACCCGTTCGACCGCTTCGGCGTCCGAAAGGGGGGCGGTCTGATCGTCGCTGCGGGCGAAGTCGATGTCCCAGTAGCGGCGCAGGGTCGCCGTTGCGTTCGACGCGATCAGGCAGTGTCCGGGCGGTACCTGGTGCACGCCCTCGAACAGCGTGCGGCCGGGCAGCAGTACCCCGTGATGCTGGAGGTAGACCGCCTCGCTGTCCCAGACGGCCGGCACCCCGGCGGCGAACAGCGCCTTGATCTCCGAGGCGAGATGCAATCGCCCGCCATGCCAGGCATAGTAGAGCGGGCAGATGCCGAACCGGTCCCGTGCGGCAAACAGCTGCCGGTTGCGATCGTCCCACAGGACGAAGGCGAACTCCCCGCGCAACTGGTGCAGGAAGCCGGGACCGGCCCAGTCATAGAGGTGGAGCGGCAGTTCGCTGTCCGACCCGGTCTTGAACCGGTAGCCCTTTGCCGTGAGGTCGTCGACGATCGGCTCGAAATCGTAGAACTCACCGTTCACGCTGACGGCGACCCGGCCGTCGGCACTGGTGATCGGCTGCCGGCCGCCGCCGAGCTGGGTGATCGACAACAAGGTGTGCCCCAGCATCGCGGTCCCGCTGGGGGCGATCCAGCTATCCTGGAAATCGGGGCCCCGATGGTGCAGCGCGGCCATCGCATCCTGCATCGCCGTTGGCTCGATGCCGCCGTGCGGCGCGTAAATGGCGACAACACCACACATGGCCGGGCGATCCTATCTCGTTATGCCGTAGCGGAGCAGTCTGTGGCCGAAATCGCCGTAATCCGCAAGGGCGGCGCGGCGTCGAGCCGCCGGCCGGGCCAGGTCACGATGGCGGCGCCGGCAAGGCGGCGGCGGTCGCCTCGTCGGCATCGGCCGCGGCCGGTGCCGAGCCGCGTGGACCGGCGTCACGGGTGCCGGCCGGCTTCGGCCGACGGTCCACAGGCAGGCGCGGGGAGCGCATCGCGTTCAGCAGGCCGCCGACCCGCGCCCCGTTGGCGATCAGCAGACCGCCGGCCGGGCCGAGCCCGAACAGCACCAGCCCTCCCAGGGTGGCGACGGTCGCACCGATGCCGACCCGGTAGCTGGTCTTCATGCTGCGATCGAGGCTGCGGCTGACCTCGAACAGCACTTCCAGCGCCCGCAGGTCGTCGTCCATCATCACGGCCTGGGCGCTGTCGCTGGCGATCGACGAGGCGCCCTTGAACGAAACCGATACCATCGACGCTTTCAGCGCGATCGAATCGTTGATGCCGTCGCCGATGAAGCAGACCTTCTGCCCCGCGGTCTGCAGCCGCTCGACGATCTCGGCCTTTTCGTGCGGAAGCACTTCGGCGTAGTACTCCGATATGCCGAGCCGTTCGGCGAGACGGCGGGTCGGCAGGTCGTGGTCGCCGGAGATGATGCAGACATGCGGGCAATAGCGCTTGAGCCGGCTCAGCACTTCGGACGCCTCCGGACGCAACTGCGGCGCCAGTTCGATGGAGCCGACGAGCCGGTTGTCGCAGGCGATGAACACGGTCGAATTGCCCAGGGCGTGGCCCTCGCTCTCGGCCGCACGGGCCGCATCGGGTACGGCGATGCTCTCCAGATCCATGTACCGCAGGCTGCCGACCCGGATCATGCCGTCGGGCAGGGCGACCTTCACACCGAAGCCGATATCGAAATGCTTCTCGTCGACCTGGGGCAGCGACAAGCCCCGGTCACGGGCGGCTTTGACGATCGCGACCGCGATCGGATGGCCCAGCCGTTGTTCGGCAGCACCCGCCCAGCGCAGCACCTGGTCTTCGGAGGCCTCGTCCGACCAGACCAGAAGCCGTTCGACCACCGGCTCGGACAGGGTCAGCGTCCCGGTCTTGTCGAACACGAGGGTATCGACGGTTCGCAGCAGCTCCAGAGAACGGCCGTCCTTGACGTACAGACCGTTGACCGATGCCGCTTCGAGATGCTTGAGCACGGCGACCGGCCCCAGAACCCGCATCGAGGCGCCGAAATCGGCCGTCAACGCGGTGATCCCGCCATTGAGGCCCGAGACGACGCCGGCCAGCGCGGCCGTCCCCAGCATCGGCAGGGCGGCACGATCGGCAATCTCCATGCCGCGTGCCTCCACATTGGCGGCAAAACTGTTGTTCTCGTTCAGGACCTTGCCGATCTGTGCCGCCAGGGTCGCGGCCCCGGTCTGCTCGGCCCGAACTTTGAGCCGGCCGGAGACGACGATGGTGGAGGCGTAGACCGCATCGCCTTCGACCTTCTCCACAAGCTGCGATTCACCGGTGAAAAGATGCTGATCGACGCTGGCGACGCCATGCACGACCGTGCCGTCGACCGGTGACAGATCGCCGGCATGCACGATGATGATGTCGCCATCCTTCAACTGGTCGAACGACACCTCGATCTCGACGCCATCCTGCTCCACCCAGACCAGGCGGGGTTGCTGGGCAAACACGTCGACCAGCTTCTGGCGCGAGTGATCTTCCGTCTTCAGCGCGATGTAATTGAACAGACGATAAAAACCGTAGAGCACGGCATTGACGAAGTACCAACCGGCCAGCAAGGTCAAGCCCATGAAGACGGAGTCTACGACGAGCGCATTGGGCCTTTTTTTCTTTACTATGCTGTACCAGGCTTCCAGAAACAGGAAGCGGGCCTTGAATAGGATGACGCCGGTCGTCAGCCAGAGCAGAGGCGGAAACCACAGCTTGCCGGCCCCGGCGACTGCCAGCAACTGGCCGCTTTCGATAAGCTGACCCCGGGCGAAGGACAGCCGGTCGGGCACGGCCTGCGCCTTGGCGGCGTCCGGATCGGCCGGTGCGAGGGCCGTCCCGGCCGCCGCGCCGTCACCGAATATCGGGCCTTCCTCGGTCTGCTTGACCTGTTTCTTCTTGGCTTGCCGGTAGGCGAGATAGACGCCCACGCCGATGATGATCGGTGCCCAGATCACGGTTCGCCTCCGCCGCGTGTCGGATGATCGCCCTTGCCGGCGGCCGGAGTATGCTGGCACCTTCCCGGTGAGCGCAAGCGTGCCCGAGCGAAAGACGCGGCCCCCGGTCTCCTCCCGGTCCGGCACGCCGCGAGTGGAGGAAGGCGATGACCAATCCGTTCGACGATCCCCAGGGCAGCTTCCTGGTCGTGACCAACGACGAAGGACAGTACGCGCTGTGGCCCGACTTCAGTGACGTACCGGACGGATGGACCCCGGTCGGGCCGCGTGGCGACCGGCAGACCTGTCTGGACTACATCGAGGCGCACTGGACCGATATGCGGCCGAACTCGCTCAAGCGCGCAATCGGCGAATAACCCGGGACGTGCGCGTTGATGGGTTGACGATCTGTTGGTAATCAGACCAGTCTTCGGTTGGGTTTTCAACGAGATTGCCTGAAATGGCGATTGATGGGCGTTTGAGCGCTTTTCGGGCCGGGTTCCCGGCACTCCAGGGACGATGCTATCTCGCAACCGCCGGCGGTGCGCCGATTTCCCGGGCCGCGGCGGCGGCGGCGAAGCGATACGTCGATGAGGCCGAAGCGCTCGGCGATGCTCCCTTCGCCGATTGGCTGGCGCAGACCGACACGGTGCGCGGGCAGGTCGCCGCACTGATCAATGCCCGGCCGGAGGATATCGCCTTTCTCGCCAGCGCCTCCGTCGCGATGAATGTCGTAGCCGGTTATGTCGATCCGGATGCGACGATCGTCACAATCGCCGGGGAGTTCCCGTCGGTCACCCTGCCCTGGATCAACCGGGGGCACACGGTGCTGGAAGTGGCCGCCGGGACCGACGGCGCCGGTCCGCTCGACGGCTTGGCCGCTGTCCTGACCCCGGATGTCGGGGCGATCGTTCTCAGCCATGTGCAGTTTCGCACCGGCCGAAGCATCGATCTCGACGCGGTGCGCCGGCTTGCCGAGCGGGTCGATGCGCTCGTCATCGTCGACGCGACCCAGAGCATGGGGGCGGTGCCGATCGATGTCGAGGCGGCGGGCGTATCGGTCCTGATGGCCTCGGGGTACAAGTGGCTGTGTGCCGGCTACGGGATCGGGGCGGTCTATGTCGCCCCGAAACTGCGGCGGCGCCGGCCGCCGGTGTTCGGCTGGCGCAGTGCCGTCGAACCGTATGCCCTCGACCCCCGTGCCGTGATCCCGACGGCGTCCGCCGTGCAACTGGAAATGGGGCATCCCCCGTTCGCTCCGGCCTTCTGTCTGGGGGGCGCGCTGCACCATCTCGATACGGTCGGGCTGCCGGCCGTGTGGGAGCGTATCCAGGCGTTGCAATCCTATCTGCGCCGGCGGCTCGCGGCGGCGGGGCTGCCCGCTCCACTGGCGCCGGCGGGGGAGAGCGGCATCGCCGTCCTGCCGACCGAGCGGAGCGTCCAGCTCAAGCGCGCCCTGGCGGCCGAAGACATCCTGGTGTCGTCCAGCGGTCCCTATCTTCGGCTGTCGACCCATGCCTTCAACACCGAGGCCGAGATCGACGATGCCGTCGGCCGGCTTCGACAGCTCTGGTGACCCGCGCCGGCATCGATTTCATATGCCCGCCGAGTGCCGGCTCTTCATCATCCGACATCGTTCGCGGCTGCGGCAACTGGCGCGTTGGCGTCATCGCCTCGCTGGCCGACATGACAGCCAGTGTCGGGGTCTGCCGTGCGATGGCCCCGCAACCCTGTGGGGGATGTCATGGAAGCCAGTCTCGACCCGTTGCTCCTGGGTCGCCTGCAATTCGCCTTCACCATCGGTTTTCACATTCTGTTCCCGACCATGACCATCGGTCTGGCGGGCTTTCTTGTGTTCCTGGAAAGCCGGTGGCTGCTGACCAAGCATGAGGCGAGCCTCAAGCTCTACAAGCTCTGGTCAAAGATATTCGCGCTGACCTTCGGCATGGGTGTCGTGTCCGGTATCGTGATGACCTACCAGCTCGGCACCAATTTCGGGACGTTCAGCCGGATCACCGGCCCCGTCCTGGGCCCGCTGCTGAGCATCGAGGTGCTGACCGCGTTCTTCGTCGAAGCCGGGTTCATCGGCGTGATGCTGTTCGGCTGGAACAAGGTGAAGCCGGTCTGGCACTGGGCCGCCACGGTCATGGTCTTCCTCGGCACGCTCAACTCGGCCTTCTGGATCCTCGTCGCCAACAGTTGGATGCATACCCCGGCCGGGGCCGAGCTGGTCGACGGCGTGTTCCACGTGACCGACTGGGGGGCGGTGATCCTCAACCCGTCCATGCCGTACCGGGTCGCGCATATGCTGGTGGCGTCGTTTCTGACCGTCAGCTTCGTGGTCGCCGGGGTCGGGGCGTTCTATCTCCTGCGGGATCGCGGCAGCGTGCTGGGCCGCCAGGCCCTGTCCCTGGGACTGTGGGCGGCACTGATCCTGGCGCCGACCCAGATCGTCCTGGGGGATCTGCATGGCCTCAACACCAAGCAGCATCAGCCGGTCAAGGTCGCCGCCATGGAAGGCCTGTGGGAAGGCCGGACCGAGGCGCCGCTGGTCCTGTTCGGCCTGCCGGATCAGGAAGCGCAGACCAACCATCTCGAAGTCGCCGTTCCGGGCCTGGCGAGCCTGATCCTGACCCATGAGTGGGACGGCTACGTCGCCGGCCTGGACAGCGTCGCGCCGGAGCGTCAGCCACCGGTGGCGATCGTGTTCTGGTCGTTCCGGGTGATGGTGGGGATCGGCCTGGTGATGCTGGGCCTTGCCCTGACCGGCCTGGTTCTGCGCCTGCGCCGCCGGCTGATCGACAGCCGCTGGTTTCTGCGGGCGATGACGGCCGCCGCGCCGATCGGCTTCATCGCCACCCTGGCCGGCTGGATCACCACCGAGGTCGGCCGCCAGCCCTACACCGTCTACGGCCTGATCACGACGGCCGAAAGCGTCTCGCCGATCACGGGATGGGAGGTGGCGATCTCCCTCGCCCTGTTCATCGGCGTCTACGGCGTCCTCGGTGCGGTCTATCTGCACTTCGTCCGCAAGATCGTCTTGGGCCGGGTACCGGGCAGCGGGATCGAGATCCCCGCGCCGGCCCGTCCGACGCCGGTGGGGCGGGGGGCCGACCGCGCTCGACCGCTTCCGGCCGAATAGAAAGGAGGGTTCGGCGATGATCGACCTGCCGCTGATCCTGGCCGGCGTGATCGTGTTCGCGATCGTGATGTATGTGCTGCTCGACGGCTTCGACCTGGGTATCGGCCTGTTGTTTCCGTTCGTCCCGGACGAGGCCGACCGCGACACCCTGATCGGTTCGATCGCCCCGGTGTGGGACGGCAACGAGACTTGGCTGGTCCTGGGCGGGGCGATTTTGTTCGCCGCCTTCCCGACGGCGTATGCGGTGGTCCTGCCGGCCTTCTACCTGCCGCTGACCGTGATGCTGCTGGCGCTGGTGTTCCGTGGCGTGGCGTTCGAGTTCCGGATGAAGGCCACCCGCAGCAAGGCCTTGTGGAATGCGGCGTTCTTCGGCGGTTCCCTGGTCGCCACCTTGATGCAGGGGCTTATCCTGGGCGCCTTCATCAACGGGATCGAGGTGGACGGGCCGCGTTTTGCCGGCGGGCCGTTCGACTGGTTGACGCCGTTCAGCGTCCTGACGGCGGTCATGCTGGTGGCGGGCTACGGGCTCCTCGGGGCGGCCTGGGCGATCTGGAAGACCGACGGCGCTCTGCAACGGCAGGCCCGCCGGCTGGCCGCCGGTCTGATGCTGGCGGTGATGGGCGCTTTGGCGCTGACCAGCCTGCAGACCCCGCTGACCCATCCGGAGATTGCCGAGCGCTGGTTCGGTGGGCTGAACCTTCTGTGGCTGTCGCCGATCCCGCTGCTGACCGCCTTTGCAGGCTGGCGGCTGTGGCGATCGATCCGCGGGGAGGGGGAGGTGGGACCGTATCTCTGGTCGGCGGCCCTGTTTCTGCTCGGCTTTCTCGGTCTGGCCGTCTCCCTGTGGCCCTACGCCATTCCCCGTGCGTTCACCGTGTGGGAGGCGGCGGCGCCGGCCTCCAGCCTGACGTTCACGCTGGTGGCGATCGCCTTCACCTTGCCGCTGGTGCTCGGCTACACTTGGTACGCCTACCGCGTGTTCCGCGGGAAGGTCAGCCCCGGCGCCGGCTACGCCGCCATCGGGGAGCCGGACGAGACCCGCTGAGGGCCGGTCAGACGGCCCCCAGTTCGACCGCGATGCCCTGGCCGACGCCGATACATAAGGTGACCAGGGCTTTGTTGCCGCCGCGGCGGACGAGCTCACGGGCGGCCGTGCCGGCCAGCCGGGCACCGGACATCCCCAGCGGATGACCCAGGGCGATCGCCCCGCCATTGGGGTTCACGTGCTCGGCATCGTCGGGCAGGCCGAGCGCCCGGGTGACGGCCAAGGCCTGGGCCGCGAACGCCTCGTTCAACTCGATCACGTCGAGGTCGGCGAGCGCCGTTCCGGTCCGGGCCAGGAGCTTCCTGGTCGCGGGCACCGGCCCGATACCCATCACCCGCGGCGCCACCCCGGCGACGGCCGCCCCGGTGATCCGGGCCAGTGGCGTCAGCCCGTGCCGGGCGACCGCGGCCGTGCTGGCGACCAGCATCGCCGCCGCCCCGTCATTGACCCCGCTGGCGTTGCCGGCGGTCACGGTGCCCCCGTCGCGGAACGGGGTGGGCAGCTTGGCCAGCGCCTCCACCGTGGTCTGGGGCCGGGGATGCTCGTCCCGGTCGACGACGACCGGGTCGCGTTTACGCTGCGGCAGGGTGACGGGAACGATCTCCTCGCTCAGCCGGCCGGCCGCGAGCGCCGCTGCCGTCCGCTCTTGGCTGCGCAACGCGAAGGCATCCTGATCCGCGCGATCGATGCCGTGTTCCGCGGCCACGGTCTCCGCCGTCTCCGGCATGGAGTCGATGCCGTATTGCCGTTCGATCAGCGGGTTGACGAAGCGCCAGCCGATCGTGGTGTCCTCGATCATCGCGCGCCGATCGAAGGGGGTCGTCGCCTTGGGAAGCACGAACGGGGCGCGGCTCATACTCTCCACCCCCCCGGCGATGACCAGGTCGGCCTCGCCGAGCCGAACGGCCCGGGCCGCCAGCGCCACCGCGTCCAGGCCGGACCCGCACAAGCGGTTGACCGTCGATCCCGGCACCGTCACCGGCAGCCCGGCCAGAAGGACGACCATCCGCGCGACGTTGCGGTTGTCCTCGCCGGCCTGGTTGGCGCAGCCGAGGATCACATCGTCGACCGCCTCCCAGTCGGCGTCGGGATGGGCTGCCATGAGGGCCTTGACCGGAACCGCGCCGAGATCGTCGGTGCGGACCGACGACAACGCGCCTCCATAGCGGCCGATGGGCGTGCGCAAGGGGCTGCAGAGAAAGGCCGGGCGCATGATCTCGATCACTTCGGGTTCGGGTCGGGGGACCGGCGAAGGGTCATGTCCCCGGGCTGTGATGTCGCTGTCGACAGCCGGCCTGTCGTAGCGACCGCCAAGGGTCCGGCGTAGACGGGCCGGCTGTCCATAGCGGGCGGCCCTCGTCGATCGAGATGCCGCGGACGGTATCTAGAGCATCTTCTCTGCGTTCAGATGAGTCCATCTGAACGCAGGATGATCTAGGGAGAGCCGGGTGTCGGTTCCGCTCTCCCCAGCCTGCCACTGCCGCTTCACTCCGTGATCCTGGCGAACACGGCGATGCGGTCCATGGTGGCGGTGATGGTTTCCAACAGGGCCAGGCGGTTGCGGCGCAGATCCGGGTCGTCCGCGTTGACGGTGACCTGGTCGAAGAACGCATCCACGGGACCGCGCAAGGCCGCCAACTGCGCCATCGCCCCGGCGAAGTCCTCGGCCGTCAGCGCCGGCTCCAACGTCGCCGCCAGGCCGTCCAAGGCGTCGGCCAGGGCCCTCTCCTCGGCTTGGGCGAAGGCGGACGTGTCGACCGCCCCGAAGCCGTCGACCGTGTCTTTCTTGCGCTCGATCCGGGCGATGTTGGCGGCGCGGCGATAGGCGACCAGCAGATTGGCGCCGTCCTCCGTCGCCAGGAAGTCGGTCAGGGCGCGCACCCGGGCGAGCAGGCGGACCAGGTCGTCCTCGTCGCCCAGGGCGAACACGGCGTCGATCAGGTCGTGCCGGACGCCTTGCTCCCGCAGGCTGACCGTCAGCCGGTCGGCGAAGAAGTGCATCAGGTCCGCCACCACCGCGCCGCGGTCCACACGGACGGTGTCGCGGTAGAGCTTGAGGGCGGCGCCGAGGGCTTTCGTCAGGGCCAGCCGCAGCCCGTTCTCCAGGATCAGGCGGATGATGCCGAGAGCCGCGCGCCGCAGGGCGAACGGGTCACGGCTGCCGGTCGGCTTCTCGCCGATGGCGAAGAACCCGGCCAGGCTGTCGAGCTTGTCGGCCAGGGACACGGCGACGGCCGCCGGGTTGTCCGCCGCCGACGGGCAGGCATCGTTCGGGCCGAGCGGGGCGTAGTGCCGGGCGATCGCCTCGGCGACTTGCGCGGACTCCCCGTCCGCCAAGGCGTAGTAGCGGCCCATGATGCCTTGCAGTTCGGGAAACTCCCCGACCATCCCGGTGACCAGGTCGGCCTTGGCCAGCCGTGCGGCCGACGCCACGCGGTCCGGATCGGCCCCGGGCACCGCCTTGGCCAGGGCCACCGCCAGCGCCTGCATCCGGTCGACCTTCTGGTCCATGGTGCCGAGCCTGGCGTGGAAGGTGATCTTCTCGAGCTCCGCCGCCCGGGCCCGCAGGCTGGTCTGCCGGTCGGTGTCCCAGAAGAACGTGGCGTCGGACAGCCGGGCGCGCAGCACCCGTTCATTGCCCTCCCGTACCGCGACACCGCCGTCGACGGTCTGCCGGTTGGCGACCGTGATGAAGTAGGGGGCCAACGAGCCGTCGGGCCGGGACAGGGCGAAATACTTCTGATGGCTGCGCATGGAGGTGACCAGCACCTCCTGCGGAACCTCCATGAACGCTTCGTCGATCCGGCCGATCAGCGGCACCGGCCATTCGACCAGTCCCGCCACCTCGTCCAGCAGGCCGGGATCGTCCCGTACCGTAAGGCCCTCGGCCGCCGCCAGCGCCTCGGCGCCGGACCGGATGATCCGTTTGCGCTCCACCGGGTCGAGCACGACGAAGGCCGCGTGCAGCTTCCTTGCATAGTCGGCGAAGCCGGTCACGCCGAGCGGCTCTGGCGCCAGAAACCGGTGGCCCCGGGTCCGGGCGGTGAACGGGAAGCGGGTACCGTTGCCGACCTCCGCCGCGCCCGGCAGGGCCGCGCCGCCGAACACCGCCAGCACATGGTGCAGCGGCCGGACCCAGCGGAAGCTGCCGTCCGCCCAGCGCATGGATTTGGGCCAGTGGAAGCCCTTGAGGGTCTCCGTCACGGCCTCGGCCAGGATCTCCGCTGCCGGTCGACCGGGCCTTTCGATCACCGCATACCAGACATTGCCCTTGGGCGTTTGCCTGAGTGTGCATCGTTCGAGGGTGAGCCCGGTGGCGGCGAGGAAGCCCTGCATCGCCTTCTCCGGCGCGCCTTCACGCGGCCCCTTCCTCTCCTCGGTCACGTCCGGGCTGCGCGGCGGCACCGCATCGATGACCAGCACCAGTCGCCGCGGGGTGACGAAGCTGCGTGTCGACCCGAAGCCGAGCCCGGCTTCGCTCAAATGCCCGGTGAGGCGCTTGGTCAGTTCCTCGGCGGCACGGGCTTGCATGCGCGCCGGGATCTCCTCGGAGAACAGCTCAAGAAGGAATTCGGCCATCGGGGCGGGGTCCGGGGCAGGATCGGGTCACGGGGGAGGCTAGAGCGTTTTCAGGGAATGCCGGGTGGATCTGTTGGCGTGTGCCGGATCGATCCGCAAGGCGCGTCGCGCCGCGC